>NZ_JABXFH010000024.1:0-89263 GCF_013372745.1 Janthinobacterium sp. BJB401
GCCTTTTCCCTTGGGTTTCCCCGCAAAACGCAAAATCAACTTCCGGCCGCCGTCCCGACACGAGGTCGGCAATCGCCCTGCCCGCGCCACAGCCCATGGTCCATCCCAGGGTGCCGTGGCCCGTGTTGAGGAAGAGCTGGCGGTAGCGCGTGGCGCCGATGTAGGGCACGTTCGAGGGTGTCAGGGGGCGCAAGCCGGCCCAGTAGACGGGGTCGCTGTAATCACAGGCATCAGGGAACAGCGCTTGCACTCTGCGCGTGATCGCGGCGCAGCGCACGGGGTTCAGTTCGCGCGTGTAGCCGTTCAGCTCGCACGTGCCGGCCACGCGCAGGCGCTCGCCCAAGCGTGAAAACACCAGCTTGTGGCCGTCGTCCGTCAGCGAGACAGTCGGCGCGCTGGCGGGGTCGCGTATCGGATAGGTAGCGGAATACCCTTTGCCCGGATACAGCATCAGCCGGATGCCCAGCGGCTGCAGCAGCGGTGCGGAAAAGCTACCCATGGCCACCACCACGGCGTCCGCGTATTCCAGGCGATGGCGGCCCTGCGCATCGATGCATTCCACGCCCGTGATGCGTGCGCCATCCGCCAGCAGCCGCGTCACCGTCGTGCCGTACTGAAAATCCACGCCGGCCTTGGCGGCGCGGGCGGCCAGCGCCGTGGTAAACAAATGCACGTCGCCCGACTCGTCGCTGGCCGTGAAGTCGCCGCCGACGATGTGCTGGCGCGCATGGGCCAGGGCTGGCTCGATGCGGATGACTTCATCGGCGCTGACGGTGTTGCGCGGGCAGCCCAGTTCGCGCAAGAGCGCGGCGCCCGACTGCGATTTATCGAACTCCTGCTGGTCCGTATAGAAATGCAATATCCCCCGCTCGAGGTGGTCATACGCGATGCCCGTTTCGCGCCGGAGGGCTTGCAGACTCTGGCGGCTGTACTCGGCCAGCGCGACGATCTGGCGCATATTGCGCGACACACGCGATGGCAGGCATTCGCGCAGATAATGCAGCGCCCACTGCCATTGCAGCGTATCGAGGCGGGGACGGAACAGCAACGGCGCATCGTCCTTGCCCAGCCAGCGCACGACCTTGCGCAGGGTGGCGGGATTGGCCCACGGCTCCGCGTGCGAAACGGAAATCTGTCCGCCGTTGCCAAAGCTGGTTTCCTGCGCGGCGCCCGCCTGGCGCTCGAGCACGCGCACGTCGTGGCCCGCCTGGCGCAAATACCAGGCCGATGCCGTGCCGACCACGCCGGCGCCGAGGACAAGGATCTTCATGGCGGGCCCGGCTCGCTTAGCGCGTCAGCAGGACGGCGATGGCGACAAAGGCGGCGATCCACACGGTTTCCATCACCAGCATGATCACGGGGCGCCAGCCCAGCGAGGCCAGCGACTGGAACGATGTTTTCACGCCCAGGGCGGCAATGGCGATGACGAGGCAGGCGCGCGAGGCATTGTTGATCCAGCCATTCACTTCCTGCGGAATCAGGCCCAGGCTGTTGGTAATGACGAGCCAGACAAAGCCGATCAGGAAGAAGGGCACGAGCGGCGGCGCGTCGACTTCGCTCTTGCCGTCCTTGCGCTTGAACATGATCGACAGACCCAGCACGACAGGCACGAGGCAGGCGACGCGCGTCAGTTTCACGAAGGTGGCCACGTCGCCCGTATGGTTGCTGACCAGGTAGCCGGCGCCCACCACTTGCGCCACATCATGAATCGTGCCGCCGATGAACACACCCGCTTCCGTCGGATCAAAGCCCAGCAGCTTGACCAGCAGCGGGTAGACGATCATGGCCAGGGTCGACAGCGACGTCACGCCCACCACCGTCAAGAGGGTGAATTTTTCGTTTTCCTTGGTTTGTGGCAGCACGGCGGAGATGGCCAGCGCGGCCGACGCGCCGCAGATGGCCACGGAGCCGCCCGACAGAATGCCTTCCGTGATGGGACGTTTCAGCCACCTGGCCAGCAGGTAGCCGAAGCCCAAGGTCGCCACCAGGCCGCCGACGACGATCAATAACGGCGTCACACCGACCGAGGCGATCTGATTGAAGGTAATACGCGCGCCCAGCAGGGCCACGCCCGTGCGCAGCAGCACCTTGCTGCAAAACTCGATGCCGGGCTTGCAGGTGGGATCGGACGCGAGGAAGTGGAAGGCCAGGCCGAAGAACAGCGCGTACAGCAGTTGCGGGCCGCCGTAATTGCTGGAAATAAAGGTGGCCGACAGGGCAATCACCAGCGCGATGGCCACGCCGGGCCAGCTGCGCAGCACGGCGCGGGGGCGCCAGATGGCAACGGCGGAAGACAGGTAGGGAATGTTCTTGTCGACAACGCGTGTTATCGCTGAGGAGTTGGTTTTCATGCGGGTCCGCTCATAATGTTTTAAAAATTGGGACATTTCATCTCGTTTTTTAATAATACACGATGAGCTAGCGAAGTCCATGCTTTTCCATGAAAATCGAAACCAGATGTTCCGGAAACTGTCGTTTTTTACTTTTCACTCCCGTAAACGACGAGCGGCGCGACCCTTTGCAGGGACGCGCCGCTCGCTACTGACGAGTTAAACTTTACTTTTTGTTCAAGCGGGTAATCAGGCTGGACGTATCAAAACGGTTGCCGCCCGCCTGCTGCACTTCGCCATAGAACTGGTCCGTCAAGGTCGTCACGGGCAAGTCGCTGCCGTTGCGCTGGGCTTCGGCGAGGCAGATGCCGAGGTCCTTGCGCATCAGGTCGACGGCGAAACCGAAGTCGAACTTGCGCTCGATCATGGTCTTGCCCCGGTTTTCCAGCTGCCACGATTGCGCCGCGCCCTTCGAGATCACGTCGACCACCAGGGCCGCGTCGAGGCCAGCGTTTTCCGCAAAGGCGATGCCTTCGCTCAAGGCTTGCACGAGGCCCGCGATGCAGATCTGGTTGACCATTTTTGTGAGCTGGCCGGAACCGGAGGCGCCCATGTAGGTGACGGCACGCGAGAACAGGGCGATGACGGGCTCGGCGCGCGCATACGCTTCCGCATCGCCACCCACCATCACGGTCAGCTTGCCGTTTTCCGCGCCCGCCTGGCCGCCGGACACGGGCGCGTCGAGGAAGAACACGCCCTTCTCTTTTGCCGCAGCATGGATGGTGCGCGCCGCTTCGGCCGAGGCCGTCGTATGGTCGATCAGGATGCTGCCCGGCGCCATGGCGGACAGCAAGCCGCCCTCTTCCAGGATGACCTGGTACAGATCATTATCGTTGCCAATGCAGGTGAAGACGAACTCGGCGCCGGCAGCGGCGGCGGCCGGCGTGGCGGCGCTGCTGCCCTTGTGCCGCTCGAGCCAGGCGGCCGCGCGGGCCGGGTTGCGGTTGTACACGGTGACGTCGTGTCCGCCCGCCGCCAGGTGACCTGCCATGGGGAAACCCATGACGCCCAAACCGATGAATGCCACTTTTGCCATATTGTCCGTCCTGTCGATGAATGAATCCGATTATTGTTGCACAAACAGTCGCCGCCGGCAGCATCAAGGTTTGGGGGCGCGCCGATAATACAGGTCGAACTCTTCCTCGCCATCGGGCACGAAGCCGTGACGCACATAGAAACGGTTCGCCTCGCTGCCGCGCAAGGCGCCCACGCGCACGCTCTTGCCAGCCGCATCGGCCTCGGCAAACACGCGCGCCAGCACGGCCGCGCCCAGGCCTTGCCGCTGGCATTCTGGCGCCAGGTAGAGGTGGTCGAGCAGTAAATGCTCCGCTTGCGGGCGCAACACATAGAAGCCGGCCAGCGCACCGCCATGGCGCAGCTGCCAGGTGCAGTCGGGGTCGAACGTGGCCAGGAAGCGCTGGCGCGCCCGCTGCGGATCATAGCGGCCGATGCGCTCCAGGCTTTCGCGCATGGCAGCCACGCGCAGGCTGGCCAGCGCCTCGCCATCGGCCAGGCTGGCAGGAACGAAGGTCAGCATGGCGTCACAGCACTTCGCGCAACGCCGCCATCAGGGCGGCACACTCGGCCGGGTTGCCGATGCTGATGCGCAAATACTGGCTGATGCGGGGAGCATTGAAGTGGCGCACGATCACAGAACGGGCGCGCAAGCCGGCCGCCAGTTGCGCCGCGTCATGCTGCGGGTGGCGGGCAAAGACAAAGTTGGCCACCGACGGCAGCACCTCGAAGCCCAGCGCCGCCAGGTCCGCCGTCAGCTGTTCGCGGCTGGCAATGACGGCCTGGCGCGTCTGCTGGAAATACGCTTCGTCGTGCAGCGAGGCCACGGCGCCAGCCAGCGCCAGCCGGTCCAGCGGATACGAATTGAAACTGTTCTTCACTCTTTCCAACGCCTCGACCAAGTCCGGATGTCCGAAGGCGCAGCCGACGCGCAAACCGGCCAGCGAGCGCGATTTCGAGAACGTCTGCACCACCAGCAAGTTTGGATAACGGTCGACCAGGGCCACGGCGCTTTCTCCGCCGAAATCCACATACGCTTCATCGACCACCACCACGGCGTCGGGATGGGCGCGCAGCAGGGTTTCCACGCCGGCCAGCGGCAAGTCGACGCCAGTCGGCGCATTGGGATTGGGGAAGATGATGGCGCCGCACGGCCCTTGGTAGTCTTGCGGGCGGATGCGCATGGCCTCGTCGAGCGCTACCGTGCGGTAATCGATGCCGTACAGCTTGCAATACACGGGATAGAAGCTGTAGCTGATGTCCGGGAACAGCAGCGGCGCATCGTGCTTGAGCAAGGCCATGAAAGCCAGCGCCAGCACTTCGTCGGAACCGTTGCCGACGAACACTTGCGCGCTGTTCAGGCCGTGGTAGTCGGCCAGGGTTTGCTTCAGCTCGCTGGCGGAAGGGTCCGGGTAGAGGCGCAGGCTGTCGTTGGCGGCGTCGCGCAGCGCGGCCAGCACTTGGGGCGATGGGCCGTAGGGGTTTTCGTTGGTGTTGAGTTTGACCAGGTTGGGCAGTTTCGGTTGCTCGCCCGGGATGTAGGGGGTCAGCTCGCTGACGATGTTGCTCCAGAATCGGCTCATTGCTTTTATTGGTGGGGTCGGGATGGGAGGGGGTAGATTACCATAGGCTGAGCGGGGTCAAGGTGGGCGGCAGCGGCGAGGGCAGATATGCAACAGCGCAATAGCCGGACCGTGCACGATACCCTCGGGACACGGTTTGACAGCGCTGAAAAAAGCGCGGAGCATGGAGTGGGCAACGAGGAGATGCGGTCATGAGCGGACGGGGCGACACACAGGAGCGGGATACGGCGGATATGAAAATGGAGCATGCCGATTACGCGACAAAAAGCGATGTGGCTGCGGCCAGATCAGCCATGATTTTATGGTGCGTGGGGACGATGATTGCCATGTCGGTCGTGGCATTTGCGGTGGCGAGGCTGGCGCACTAGCTTGTTTCGTTAGTGGCGGCGCTGACGTTCAATGCCTGAGTGGAGGAAAAAACGCCTTGCGCTGCGCGCTTTGGGCGGTTTTTCTACCTGGACTTTGAGCTGGTGGCTTGCATATGTGGTGGGTATAAAAAAAGCTCCCTTGCGGGAGCTTCTTCTATGTATTCTGGCGGAGAGGGTGGGATTCGAACCCACGGTACGATTTAACGTACGCTTGATTTCGAGTCAAGTACATTCGACCACTCTGCCACCTCTCCGTTTACTGCGGTCTATTCATTCAAACTGGCGTGCCGGTTTGAACGAGGCGCTATTTTAGCATGGGTGTTGTTGGGTTGGGTAGGGGTTTGTTGCTGATCCTGCTTTGGAAAAGCAAAAACCATTTGGGCGATTCGGAGAGGCTCGCGCGCGTGGCGTGGATTCCCGTCTTTGAATTTGCTGCCTTGGCGCACGCGTAAACCATATGGACGATTCGGGGAGCCTCGCGCGCGTACGCGCTCGTCTTCGAATCCCACGCGTACGCCCCGCAGGGGGCGTACTCCTTTCCGCCGCCACAAATAAAAAAAGCTCCCTTGCGGGAGCTTTCTCTATTTGTTCTGGCGGAGAGGGTGGGATTCGAACCCACGGTACGATTTAACGTACGCTTGATTTCGAGTCAAGTACATTCGACCACTCTGCCACCTCTCCATTTGCTGCGGTCTTTCCCCGCATTGCTGCGAGAAGGCAAGATTATAGCAGCCCGCAGCGAAAAGAAAAGGACTATTTTAAGCCGTCAAATGCGTCAGGCCGCCCATGTACGGGCGCAGCACTGGAGGTATCTCGACGCTGCCGTCTGCTTGCTGGTAGTTTTCCAGCACGGCGACCAAGGTACGGCCCACTGCCAGGCCGGAGCCGTTCAGGGTGTGCGCCAGTTCCGGCTTGCCGGCGGCGTTGCGGAAACGCGCCTGCATGCGGCGGGACTGGAAGGCTTCGCAGTTCGACAGGGACGAGATTTCGCGGTAAGTATTTTGCGCCGGCAGCCACACTTCCAGGTCGAAGGTCTTGGTGGCGCCGAAACCCATGTCGCCCGTGCACAGCGACATCACGCGGTATGGCAGGCCCAGGCGTTGCAGGATGGCTTCCGCATGCCCGACCATCTCGTCCAGCACCTGGTACGAGGTGTCCGGATGCACCACTTGCACCATTTCGACTTTATCGAACTGGTGCTGGCGGATCATGCCGCGCGTGTCGCGGCCATAGCTGCCCGCTTCCGAACGGAAGCATGGTGTGTGGGCCGTCATTTTCAGGGGCAATTGATCGAGCGCCAGGATTTCATCGCGCGCGATGTTGGTCAGCGACACTTCCGAGGTAGGGATCAGGTAGAAGGTCTCGCCCTCGCCTTCCGCGCCGCCTTTTTTCACCGAGAACAGATCAGCTTCGAATTTCGGCAGCTGGCCAGTGCCGCGCAGCGAATCGGCGTTGACCATGTACGGCGTATAGCATTCCGTGTAGCCGTGCTCGTCCACGTGGGTGTTGAGCATGAATTGCGCCAGCGCGCGGTGCAGACGGGCAATGCCGCCCTTCATGACGGAGAAGCGCGAACCGGTCAGCTTGGTGGCCACTTCGAAGTCGAGGCCCAGCGGGGCGCCCACGTCGACGTGGTCCTTGACTTCAAAGTCGAACGTGCGTGGCGTGCCGACCTTGCGCACTTCCACATTGCCCGACTCGTCCGTACCCAGGGGCGACGATTCATGCGGCAGGTTCGGCACGGCCATGATGAAATCGCTCAGCTTGGCTTGCACCACGCTCAGGGCCGTTTCATCGGCTTTCAGTTCATCGCCCAGGCCGGCCACTTGCGCCATCACGGCCGAGGTGTCTTCCCCCTTGCCTTTCAGCATGCCGATTTGCTTGGACAGCGCATTGCGCTTGCCCTGCAGCTCTTCGGTGCGCGTCTGGATCGCCTTGCGTTCGGCTTCGAGGGCGGTAAAACCTGCCACGTCGAGCTGGAATTTGCGCGTCGCCAGGCGTTCTGCGACGGTGGCGATGTCTTTACGGAGAAGTTGGATATCTATCATGGGTGGATGGCGGTGCCGATGTATCGAAAGCACTCATTGTACCAAGACCCGTTCAGTTCTTTATGAGTTTTGCACATGGCTGGCCATCGTCATGGCGGCATGGCTGGGCACTCGCGCCCGCTTTGCGGCTGCTGCTTAGTTTAGTGCTTAGATAAAGGCGGCTTTTTCGGCAGCGGTCAGGCGGCGGGCGCTGACGGTAACGACGGGCATCGTGCTGTCGGCAGCCTGGGCGATCACGGTGCTGCTGGCGCTCACTTCCACGGTATTCGCGCCGGCGGTGGCGAAGCTGGCGCCGATGGCGATGATGGCGGCGGCGACAAAGGTAAATTCCATGTTTTTCAGTGCGTTCATGATGTGACTCCTGGTTAGTTTGTTTCGTTGACTGCTGCTGGTATGGTGGTACTTTAGCCAATGGCCACGAACAACGCCACCGGCTTGCGACCAGCAGCGAAAAACAGGGAGCGAACGGTGAAAAACGGGGACTGAAGGGAAAACAAGGGAATGAACAACGCCTGACAAAACCGTAGCGAGCGGCAGTGATTTGTGGCTAAGAAGCGCAACCGTGCTAGAGCACGGTGAGCATCGCAGGCCGCAAAGCGCGCCGCGCAGTAGGTTTTGACAGGCGTTCTACAAGGCGTCCTTGACCAGACGCCCTAACCGGCTGATAGCCTGTTCGATGCGCGGCGTCCATGCATTGCCGCAATTGAGACGCAGATAATTGCCAAACTTGCCCGAGGCCGAGAACAGCTGGCCCGGCATGTATGCCACGCCGTCGGCGATGGCCGGGCCATGCAGGGCCAGCGCATCGACTTGCGGCGGCATCTGCACCCACAGCACGAAACCGCCCTGCGGCTCGGACAGCATGCAGTCCGCCGGAAAGCTGGCCGCCACGGCGTCGGACATGCGGGCGATGCGCTGCACCAGGGTGCGCCGCATCTTGCGCAGTTGCTGGTCATAGCTGCTGCCTTCCAGAAAGTCGGCCAGCACGGCCTGGAAGAAATGGCTGGTGGCGCCGCTCGACACGGTTTTCAGCAAGGCCACTTCCTGCGCGAAACGCCCGGCCAGCACGTAACCGACGCGCGACGCAGGGGTAATCGCCTTGGAAAACGAGGAGCACAGCAACACATTGCCGCTCGTATCGTAGGCTTTCACGGGCCACGGCCGCTGCGGGGCAAAGCACAGGTCGCCATAGACATCGTCTTCCACCAGCGGAATATTGAATTCCGACAGCAGCCCCGCCAGCCGCTTCTTGTTTTCTTCCGGCATGACGCAACCCAAAGGATTATTTGCGTTCGGCACGAACAGGCAGGCCTGCACGAGGCCGGCGCGCAAGGCCAGCTCCAGCGCGTCGAGCGACGGCCCCGTCTTCGGGTCAGTGGGAATTTCCAGCGCCTTCATGCCCAGGCTTTCGATCATCTGCAGCAGCACGAAATACGTGGCCGACTCGATGGCGATGGTGTCGCCCGGCCTGGCGACGGCGCGCAAACACAGACTGATCGCTTCCGTGCAGGAATTCGTCACGACGATCTCGTGCGGATCGAGCTTGCCCCAGTCCAGCGCGCGGCGCGTCACCTGGCGCAAGAAATTGCCTTCGCTGACGTCGTAGCAGCTGACCTTGCTCAATAAAGCGGGCTCACGCCGCGCCACGGCGCTGATGGTGCGCTGCATGCGCTTGATCGGCAGGATCTCGTCGGGCGGCCAGGCCGTGCCCAGCTGCACGATATTCGCCGTCTCGTTGTCCTTCAGCACGCGCATCAACAGATTGTTGATGCCGACAAAGGCCGGCTCCTTCAAGTGCTGCGCGTCCGCGCTGCACGGGCGGCGCGGCGCGCGGTGGCGCACGAAATAGCCGGACTGGGGCCGCGCATCGACTTGCCCCCGGTCTTCCATCAGGCGCAAGGCTTGCATCACGGTGCTGATGGAGATGCGCTTTTGCTGCGCCAGGTGGCGGATCGACGGCAGGCGGTCGCCGGGCGCGAACACGCGCGAGTCGATCAGCGCGCCCAGCTCGTTGGCCAGGTGCTCGTACAGATTCAAATGCGCGCTCATGTTCATCCCTTCAGTATGCGGCTGCCGCGCGGCGCAGGCACAGATACAGTTGCCGAGTTTTTTGACAAGCACAGTGTACGGCAAGGGGTACTGTATGCATCACAATTTCGTTTTCCTGCATCTGTCATGGTTCGTCGCAAGGGCATAAGCTGTTCCTGTCAGCACAACAGGAGCGATGCCATGCATACCGACCATGAATTACGCAGCGAACAGCCCTTGCGTCTGGAAAAGGCGCACGCCAGTGTCATCGAATGCCTGTCCGGCACGGCGTGGATCACGGCCTACGCCCAGTTCGAGGATTGCGTGCTGCGCAGCGGCGAACGCTATACGATACCAAATGACGGCCTGGTGCTCGTCGAAGCCGTGGGCAGCGGACACATCCGCGTGCATGGCACAGCCGCACCCCGGCCCGCCCTGCTGCGCTGGCTGAACCTGGCACTGCCTCACACACTGAATACAAGGAATACATGAGCCAAGAACCACTGCGCGTCCTCGTCACGGGCGCCGCCGGCGTTATCGGCACCGCTTTCTGGAAGCGCCGGCACGGGGAATTCTCCCTGCGCCTGGCCGACCTGCACACAGGCAAGCTGGCCGAAGCGCCCTGCCCATCCATCGAGCTCGACGTCAGCGACTACAGCGCCTGCCTGGCCGCCTGTGCCAATATCGATGTGGTGCTGCACCTGGCCGGCGTGCCGCACGCCAGCGCCGATTTCGATGCACAATTGCTGCAGCCGAATATCGTCGGCACGCACAACATCTTCCGCGCGGCGCAGGCGCAAGGCGTGAAAAGAGTGGTGTTTGCCAGCAGCGCGCAAGCCATCGAAGGCTATCCGCTGGACGTGCAAGTGCAGGAAAACATGCCGGCCCGGCCCGCAAATATGTATGGCGCCAGCAAGGCCTTCGGTGAAGGCGTCGCTTCCGCCTTCGCCCACCAGCATGGCATGACGGCGATCGCCGTGCGCATCGCCAACGTGGCCAACTTTGCGCCAGGCCAGGAGCACAGCGCACGCGACATCGCCGCCTTCATCAGCGAGCGCGACGTGGTGCAGTTGCTGGCCCGCTGCATCGTGGCGGATGTGCCGGCCGGCTACCATGTCGTGCATGGCGTGTCGGACAACCGCTACAAGCGGCTAGCCATCGAAGCGACGCGCCGGCTGGTCGGCTACGCGCCGCAGGATGACGGTTTTAGCTTGCTGGGACTGTAGCCTCAGCCCTTCCCTGCTTTCCTGTCCAGCTCGCGCAGCCAGGCCAATTTATCGGCAATTTTACTTTCCAGGCCGCGCGGCACGGGCTGGTACCAGCCCGGTTCGGCCATGCCGTCCGGGAAGTAGGTTTCGCCAGCCGCATACGCATCGGGCTCGTCGTGCGCGTAGCGGTAGGCGTGACCGTAGCCCAGTTCCTTCATCAGCTTCGTCGGCGCATTGCGCAAATGCACGGGCACTTCCTTGGATTTATCCTTCTTGACAAACGCCATGGCCGTATTGAAGGCGTTATAGCCGGCATTGCTTTTCGCGGCAATCGCCAGGTAGATGACGGCCTGGCCCAGCGCCAGCTCGCCTTCGGGCGAACCGAGCCGCTCATATGTTTCCGCTGCGTCATTGACCATGGTCAATGCACGCGGGTCGGCCAGGCCGATGTCTTCCCAGGCCATGCGCACGATGCGCCGCGACAGATAGCGCGGGTCGGCGCCGCCGTCGATCATGCGGCAAAACCAGTACAGGGCCGCATCGGGATTCGATCCCCGCACGGATTTATGCAGCGCGGAAATCTGGTCATAGAAATTGTCGCCGCCCTTGTCGAAGCGGCGCGAATTCAAGGTGAGCGCATTGTCGACGAAGGCCGCGTCGATTTTGGTCGTGCCCGTCGAGCTGGCGGCCGTCTCGGCCTGTTCCAGCAAATTCAGGAAGCGGCGCGCATCGCCGTCCGCGTAGCCGATCAGGGTATCGGCGGCCGCCTCGTCAAAGGTCAGGTGCGTCAGGGCCGTGGATTGCGCCTTGGCCAGCAACTGCTTCATCTCGTCTTCGTTGAGCGACTTTAATACATACACTTGCGCGCGCGACAGCAGCGCCGAGTTCACTTCGAAACTGGGGTTTTCCGTCGTCGCGCCGATGAAGGTCACCAGGCCCGATTCGACGAAGGGCAGCAAGGCGTCCTGCTGCGATTTATTAAACCTGTGGATCTCGTCGACAAATAATAAAGTGTGCTTGCCGAACTGGTCCAGGCTGTGGCGCGCCTGGTCCATGGCTGCGCGGATATCTTTTACACCCGCAAACACGGCGGACAAGGCGATGAATTCGCTGTCGAACGCGTTCGCCATCAGGCGCGCCAGAGTCGTCTTGCCCACGCCGGGCGGCCCCCACAAGATCATCGAGTGTGCCTTGCCCGCCTCGAACGCGAGGCGCAGCGGCTTGCCCACGCCCAGCAGATGCGTTTGGCCGATGACTTCGTTCAGGGTGGCTGGCCGCAAGGCTTCGGCCAGCGGCTGGCGTGGTGCGGTGGAAAAGAGATCCGCCATAATGAGTTACCTAATAAGAATGCAAAAGCCCCGCATCGCTGCGAGGCCGGCTCATACGCAAGGCGCGACAGTCTTAATTATTAATGACGTCAGCGCCCTTGGGCATGACAAATTTAAAGTGATTAGCCGAAAGCGCCGGATTTTTCTGGAAATTCTTGAACGCCAGCACCGACGTCTGACCGAACGAATCGCGCAATTCCATCGCTTCCGGCACGCCGTTGCGCAGGCCGATGGTGATTTCATCAAACGTTGTGTCCTTGGCTTTCGGCGTCGCTTTCAGCCATTCCAGGCCATCGCGCATGCCCGCTTCAGCCAGGGTGAAATTCTTTTCCAGGTCGTTGCTGCCGAACAAGATGGCCGCTGGCGAGGAACCGAGCGCGTCGCCCAGTTTCTTGACCGTTACCTGGCTCAAGTCCTTGTCATAGATATACAGCTTGTCGCCATCGGCTTGCAGCAGCTGCTCGTACGGTTTCAGATACGTCCAGATGAACTTGCCTGGACGGGCAAACTCGAACGTGCCACTGGCCGGTGTCGACACTTTCGACTTGCCGCTGGCGTCTGCCTTCTTGACCTGGCGCTGCACGAACTCGCCCTTGGCCGACTTGGTGCCAGCCGCAAAGCTCTTGAACTGTTCCAGTGCGCTGGCCGAGGCACTGGCCGCGAACAGCAGGCCGCAGGCAACGCTGGCCGCGCCGATCATCATTTTTGCTGCGAAAGTATTGCTTTTCATTCTTTACCCTTGTTCGGCACTTGCCGCCGGCACCAGGATTTCCCGGTTGCCATTGGATTGCATGGTTGATACCACCCCGCTCTGCTCCATCTGCTCGAGCAGACGGGCGGCGCGGTTGTAGCCGATGCGCAAATGGCGCTGCACCAGCGAAATCGAGGCGCGGCGGTTTTTCAGCACCACCGCCACCGCCTGGTCGTACAGGGCATCGGCCTCGCCGCCGCCCTCGCCCGGCGCGCCGCCTTCGGCGCCGTCGCCTTCCAGGGTGCCGCCTTCGAGGATGCCCTCGATGTAATTCGGTTCGCCCTGCAGCTTCAGATGGCTGACAACGCGGTGGACTTCTTCATCGGACACAAACGCGCCGTGCACGCGCATCGGCAAACCGGTGCCGGGCGGCATGTACAGCATGTCGCCCATGCCCAGCAGGGTTTCCGCGCCCATCTGGTCGAGAATGGTGCGCGAGTCGATCTTCGACGATACCTGGAAAGCGATACGCGTCGGGATGTTCGCCTTGATCAAGCCCGTGATCACGTCTACAGATGGGCGCTGCGTGGCCAGAATCAAGTGCAAGCCGGCGGCGCGCGCCTTTTGCGCGATACGCGCGATCAATTCCTCGACTTTTTTGCCCACTACCATCATCAAATCGGCCAGTTCGTCGATGATGATGACGATGGTCGGCAGTTTTTCCAGCGGCTCCGGCGAGTCCGGTGTCAGGCTGAACGGATTCGGGATGTGTTCTTCGCGCTTTTTCGCGTCGGCAATCTTCGCGTTGTAGCCGGCCAGGTTACGCACGCCCATCTTGCTCATCAGCTTGTAGCGGCGTTCCATCTCGTTCACGGCCCAGTTCAGCGCATGGCCGGCCTGGCGCATGTCGGTCACAACGGGCGCCAGCAAGTGCGGAATGCCTTCATAGACGGACATTTCCAGCATCTTCGGATCGATCAGGATCAAACGCACATCGAGCGGGTCGGATTTGTACAGCAGCGACAGAATCGTCGCATTGATGCCGACTGATTTACCGGAACCGGTGGTACCGGCCACCAGCAAGTGGGGCATCTTGGCCAGATCCGCCACGACGGGCTTGCCGGCGATATCCTTGCCCAGCGCAATCGTCAGGCTCGATACGCCATCGTTGTAGACCTTGGAGCCAAGGATTTCCGTCAGGCGCACGATCTGGCGCTTGCTATTCGGCAATTCCAGCGCCATGTAATTCTTGCCGGGAATGGTTTCCACTACACGGATGGAAGTAAGCGACAGCGAACGGGCCAGATCGCGCGCCAGGCCGACGATCTGGCTGCCCTTGACGCCCGTGGCCGGCTCGATTTCATAGCGCGTCACCACAGGGCCGGGGTAAGCGGCCACTACCTTGGCATCCACGCCAAAGTCGGACAATTTCTTTTCGATCAGGCGGCTCGTGAATTCCAGGGTTTCCACGGAAACCGTTTCCACCACGGGTGGCGCTTCATCGAGCAAGGACAGCGGCGGCAGCTTGCCGTCGCCGGGGGTTTCAAACAGATGCGCCTGGCGTTCCTTCTCCACGCGCTCCGATTTCACCACGGTCACCACCTGCGGCTCGATCTTCACGGGCGGCGCGGCCACATGTTTCTCCACGTGCTTGGCCCGTTCGATGACCACCACCTCGTCGCGGCGCACGGCAGCCACTTCGCCCTGGCGGCGGTCTTCGCGGTCCTGGTAGCGCAGCACGAACCAGTTGAAGGCATCTTCGATGGCGCCGCCAATGCGTTCGGCCACTTGCAGCCACGATACGTGGAAGAACAGGGAAAAGCCCAGGCCGAACAGCAGCAACAGCAGCAAGGTCGCGCCAGTGAAACCAAAGGCCACGTGGGCCGAGTGCCCCACCAGCTGGCCCAGCACGCCACCGGGATCGCGCGGCAGCTGCACGTGCAGGCTCTTCGCCATGCGCAGGTATTCCAGGCCCATGCTGCCGATCAGCATGATGGAGAAGCCGACGATGCGGATCAGCATCTCGACGTGGTGCTCGCGCTCCACCTCTTCCTCTTCCAGCAGGAAGCGGCGGCTCAAGCGCCGGTAGCCATGCCACACCGTGCGCAGCAGCCACACGCACCACCACCAGGCGGAAAAGCCGAAGATATACAGCAACAGATCGGAGAAGGTCGCACCGAGCTTGCCGCCCAGGTTGGCGACCTTGTCGACGTTGGTGGCATGCGACCAGCCCGGGTCGAGCTTGTTGAAGCTGGCCAGTATCAGCACGAAATACAGGGCAAACGCGGCCAGCGCGAACCAGCGCGCCTCGGACAGCAGCCGCACCAGCCGGTTGGGCAGGGGCCGGCGTTCGACCGGTTTTCGGGTGTAGCTATTTTGATTGGCCTGGGCTGGTTTAGTCATTCTGGGAAGCGCTGCAAGGTGAAAAATGTTTCTGAAAGGGAATTTCCCATAATAAGGAAGTATTCTAAGCCATATATGCCCCGGACGGCCCCACGATTCGTCGCTACAGGCGGCTTGGTCTATAATCGTGGATTGTTTGCGCAAGCGCAATACGCCCTTGTTCTTCGCGCGTATGCCCCCAATTCGGATAGACCCCACTCATAGAGAAGCCTCCCATGACCACTACCAAACACGCCCGCGTTTTGATCCTCGGCTCCGGCCCAGCCGGCTACAGCGCCGCCGTCTACGCCGCCCGCGCCAACCTGAACCCGATGCTGGTCACCGGCGTGGAACAAGGCGGTCAATTGATGACCACCACCGACGTGGAAAACTGGCCAGGCGATCCAATGGGCGTGCAAGGTCCGGACCTGATGCAGCGCTTGCTGCAACACGCCGAGCGTTTCAATACGGAAATCGTGTTTGACCACATCCATACCACCTTCCTGAATGAAAAACCGATCCGCCTCAAGGGCGACAGCCACGAATACACGTGCGACACCTTGATCATCGCCACGGGCGCGTCCGCGCAATACCTGGGCCTGCCATCGGAAGCGGAATTCATGGGCAAGGGCGTGTCCGCCTGCGCCACCTGCGATGGCTTCTTCTACCGCAACCAGGAAGTGGCCGTTGTCGGCGGCGGCAACACGGCCGTCGAAGAAGCGCTGTACCTGTCGAACATCGCCAATAAAGTCACGCTGATCCACCGCCGCGACAAGTTCCGCGCGGAAGCGATCCTGATCGACCGCCTGAACGCCAAGGTTGCCGAGGGCAAGATTGTGTTGAAATATAACCACACTCTGGATGAAGTGACGGGCAACGAAGGCGGCGTGACGGGTCTGAACATCAAGTCCACCATCGATGGCAAGGTTGAAGCGCTCTCCGTGCACGGCGTGTTCATCGCCATCGGCCACAAGCCGAACACGGGCATCTTCGAAGGCCAGCTGGAAATGCACAACGGCTACATCAAGACCAAAACGGGCCTGGAAGGCATGGCCACCGCCACCAGCGCACCGGGCGTGTTTGCCGCCGGCGACGTGCAAGACCATATCTACCGCCAGGCCATCACCAGCGCCGGCACGGGTTGCATGGCAGCACTGGACGCCCAGCGCTACCTGGAAGGCCAGGAGTAAGCGTCGCATGGCGTCGATGAAAGACTTTGCCGACCTGAAAGCGGTCAGCAAGCAGCTCAAGGAGCAGGCGGATGCGCGCGCGCAAGCCGCGGCTGAGCGCGCGCAGCAGGTCAAGGTGCAGGCCGTGGAGAGCAATCTGTTCAAGGCCAGCATCGGCGGCGTCAAGCGCCTGCCCGAGTCGGACCGCTACGTGCCCAGCTTGCCCAAGGCGGGCGCCATGGCGGCCCAGCAGCCGGCGCGCAAGTTGTCTCCGGAAGAGGACGATGCGGCCGTGCTGCGCGAATCGCTGTCGGACTTGTTCGAGGTCGACCATTACCTGGAAAACGATCCGGCCCTGAACTACGCCCGCCCCGGCGTGGGACCGGACGTGGTCAAGAAGATGCGCAAGGGCCACTGGCCCATCCAGGATGAGCTGGACTTGCACGGCTTGCGCCGCGACGAGGCACGCGACGGCATCGGCGCCTTTTTGAACCAGGCGACGCGGCGCAAGCTGCGCTGCGTGCGCGTGATCCACGGCAAGGGTTTCGGCTCGAAAGGCCAGGAACCGGTCTTGAAATCGATGGTACACAGCTGGCTCGTGCAAAAGGATGAAGTCATCGCCTTTTGCCAGGCGCGCCGCTCCGAAGGGGGCGATGGCGCGCTGGTCGTATTGCTTTCTTCCGCCCTGCAGCCCATCCGCTGAGCACAGCAGCAAGAAATTACAATTCAGTAACAAGTTAGCCCTCGCACACGGCCCCGTTTGTCACCATTCGGGGCCGTGTCATGTTAACCTGTAACAATTATTTCCTGCTTAGCGTCTCGTGCACGCGCTCCACCCATGATGCCACCCCAATTGCCGCCTGGCTCGCTGATCAAGATCATTGAGGTCATCGCCATCCTGGTGGGCGCGTTTTCCGGCTTCATCGAAGCGCGCCGCAAGCGCATGGACCTGGTCGGCGTGTTCGTCGTGGCCTTCATCACGGCGTTTGGCGGCGGCACCTTGCGTGACATCCTGCTCGACAAGCGGCCCCTGTTCTGGGTTTCGCACCAGGAATACGCGATTCTCATCTTCGTGCTGGCCCTGACGGCCGCGCCCTTGATCCAGCATTTGCGCCAGATCGTCTCGGAACGCCTGATCATCGTGGCCGACGCCATCGGCCTGGGCATGTTCGCCATCGCGGGCGTAGCCGAAGCGACGCGCGCCGGCATGCCGCTCTTCATCGCGTCGATGATGGGAGTGATTACGGGGATTTTTGGCGGCGTGATGCGCGACATCGTCTGCAACGAAGTGCCGATGGTGTTTCGCGACGGCAAACCGTACGCCATCTGCGCGTTTTTCGGCTGCTGGGCTTATCTGCTGCAAATGCACTTCGGCGCCGAGCACGACTTCGCGCTGTGGACCAGCGCCAGCGGCATCACGATTCTGCGCCTGATCTGCTGGAAATTCGACATGCGGCTGGGGCGTTGATACGCCAAGCGGCAACGTTGTTGGCGAGGCATGTCGGCTTACGCGCTGGCGCGCTAAGCCGACCTACGGCCAGATAAGCGATACATCGCGTAGGTCGGATCAGGCTCAAAGAGCCGTAATCCGAAGATTGTTGACCCAGACTTACACCGCGTCAGGGCCGGTTTCGCCCGTGCGGATGCGGATCACCTGCTCCACATCGCGCACGAAGATCTTGCCGTCGCCGATCTTTCCCGTGCGGGCCGCCTTGATGATGGCGTCGACCACCAGTTCCGACACGCTGTCGTCCACCACCACTTCCACTTTGACCTTCGGCAAGAAGTCGACCACGTACTCGGCGCCACGGTACAGCTCGGTATGGCCCTTCTGGCGGCCAAAGCCCTTCACTTCCGTCACGGTCAAGCCCGTCACGTTCACATCGGCCAGGGCCTCGCGTACTTCGTCGAGCTTGAATGGTTTGATGATGGCGGTAATCTGTTTCATGGCTTTCTCCTTATTGGTAATCGTCAGTTCTTCATTAGCTGGCTTAACGGGACCCCGCAAAACCGTAGCGAGCAAGTTCAATACCGGGTTGAGTAGCGGAGCCGTACTTTAGTACGGTGAGCAACGGATGCCCGGTAGTGAGCTGCGCAGTAGGTTTGGCGGGGTTCCCCACGTTATTCGTAAAACTTCGACGTAATGGGGTAGCGCCAGTCGCGGCCGAAGCCACGGTGCGTGACGCGGATGCCCACCGGCGACTGGCGCCGCTTGTATTCATTGATCTTGATCAGGCGCGTGATTTTCGCCACGTCGGCCGGCGGGTAGCCTGCCTCGATAATGTCGGCGATCGGCCGGTTTTCTTCCATATACATCTGCATGATGCCATCGAGTATTTCATACGCTGGCAAGGAATCCTGGTCCAGCTGGTCGGCGCGCAATTCGGCCGACGGTCCGCGCGTCAGGATGCGCTCGGGGATCACGCTTGAGATGCTGTTGCGGTACGCACACAAACGGTACACGAGCGTCTTGGCAATATCCTTGATCACGGCAAAGCCGCCCGCCATATCGCCGTACAGGGTGCAATAACCGACCGCCATCTCGCTCTTGTTGCCCGTCGTCAAGACGATGCTGCCATGCTTGTTCGACAGGGCCATCAGCAAGGTGCCGCGGATGCGCGCCTGGATGTTCTCTTCCGTCGCGTCTTCCGCCAGTCCGGCGAACTCGTCAGCCAGGGTGGCGCGGAAAGCGTCGAAGGTTTGCTTGATCGGAATTTCATCGTAGCGCACATCGAGGCGTTTTACCATGTCGCGCGAATCGATCCACGAGATATCTGCCGTAAATTGCGACGGCATCATCACGGCGCGCACCTTGTCGGCGCCCAGCGCATCGACGGCGATGGCCAGGGTCAGGGCGGAATCGACGCCGCCCGACATGCCGATCAGCACGCCAGGGAAGCCGTTCTTGACTATATAGTCGCGCACGCCCAGCACCAGCGCCTGGTACACCTGCGCTTCGGTGGTCAACGGCGCGGCCAGCGGCTGCGGCACGGGCGTGGCGCCGTCGAAGTCGACCAGTTGCAAGTCTTCCTCGAAATGGCGCAGCTGGGCGCAAATCGTGCCGGCCGCGTCCATGACAAACGAGTCGCCATCGAAAATCAGTTCATCCTGGCCGCCGACCAGGTTGGCGTAGATCAGGGCCATGCCTTGCGCGCTGACATTCTTGCGCATGGTTTCATAGCGCAGATGCTGCTTGTTCATGTGGTACGGCGAGCCGTTCGGCACCAGCAGCACTTGCGCGCCGGCCGCGCGGGCGCGCATCGGTGCGTGCTCGAACCACGTGTCTTCGCAGATATTGATGCCGAAGCGCACACCCTTCACGCCAAAGACGAAAGCCTGGTCCGACGACGTGAAATAACGCTTTTCATCGAATACGGTCGTGTTCGGCAAGTCGTGCTTGCGGTAGGTGCCCAGCACTTCGCCATTCAGCAGCACGGAGGCGGCATTGTGGCGCACGCCCTTCTCGTCTTGCAGGGGCAAGCCCACCACCACGTGCAAATCGGTGAACTGGGCCAGGTCGGCAGCCAGTCCCGCAAACGCTTCCTGCGTTTTTGCGTAGAATGCATTGCGCAGCAATAAGTCCTCGGGTGGATAGCCGACCAGCGACAGTTCCGGCGTGAGCACGATATCGGCGCCCGCCTCGAACGCGCGACGGGAAAGGTCGAAGATCTTGGCACGGTTGCCGGCCAGATCGCCGACCGTACTATTCATTTGAGCAATTGCGACTTTGACTGTCATGATGATGATGGATATTTTCGTTCTATTAAACAAGACAGGGGCGCGCAGGCCGGTGGCGGCGCCCCGAGAGTAATGAATGCACACTACAACAATGAATTATCGCACGGCTATCGTCACTACCCTGGCTGAAATTGGCGAAGCGGCATGGTCTGAACTGCTGGCAAGCCAGGCGGAGGCCACTCCCTTCCTTTCCTACGCCTTTTTGCACGCGCTGCACGAGTCCGGCTGCGCCAGCGCGGACACGGGCTGGCAGCCGAATTACCTGGTGCTGTGGCAAGGCGATGTGCTGGCCGCCGCCCTGCCCCTGTACCTCAAAATGCACTCGTATGGCGAATACGTGTTCGACTGGGCCTGGGCCGACGCGTATCGGCAGCATGGCCTGGAATATTACCCGAAACTATTGTCCGCCATTCCCTTTACGCCCGTGAGCGGCACACGCCTGCTGGCCCGCGATGGCCAGGCGCGCGCCGCCCTGCTGGCCTTCCTTCAGGCGCAGCAGCAAGCGGCCGACGTGTCGTCCTGCCACATCCTGTTCCCGCCGGAAAGCGAGGCGCGCCAGCTGGAGCAAGCTGGCTACCTGATGCGTAGTGGCGTGCAGTTTCACTGGCTCAATCCCGGCTACACGGATTTCGAGCAATTCCTCGCCACCCTGGAACACAAGAAGCGCAAGAATATCCGCGCCGAGCGGCGCAAGGTGATTGACGCGGGCGTCACCCTGCGCCAGGTGCGCGGGACGGAGGCAACGGATGCGGACTGGCAGCTGTTCCACCGCTGCTACAGCAATACCTACGCGGAACACCGCTCGTCGCCGTACTTAAGCCTGGATTTCTTCCGGCGCATCGGTGCCAGCATGCCTGAAAACATCTTGTTGGTGATCGCCGAGCGCGAAGGGCGGGCCATTGCCGCCTCGCTGGTGATCCACACGGCGGACACTTTATATGGCCGCTACTGGGGCGCGCTCGAGCACGTGCCCTGCCTGCATTTCGAGACGGCGTATTACCAGCCGCTGGAGTTTTGCATCGCCAACGGCATCGCCACCTTCGAAGGGGGCGCGCAAGGTGAGCACAAGATGGCGCGCGGCTTCCTGCCGCAAAAGACCTGGTCCGCCCACTGGCTGGCGCACCCGGCCTTCGCCGACGCCGTGCAGCGCTTCCTCGAGCGCGAACGGGGCGGCATCGACGCCTATCTCGATGAATTGAACGAGCACAGCCCGTTTCGCGCATAAAAAAACGCTCCCGGCCATGACTGGCGGGGAGCGTTTTATTTTACTGCGTGTTCTTAGGCTTTGGCGGCATCGGCCTTGAACGCGGCGACGCCGTTCAGGATTTCTTCCTTGGCGATTTCCGGACCATACCAGCCGTCGATCTTGACCCATTTGCCTTTTTCCAGATCTTTGTAGTGCTCAAAGAAATGCTGGATCTGGCGCAAGCGCAGTTCGTTCAAGTCTTCCGGCTTTTGCCAGTGGCTGTAGATCGACAGGACCTTGTCGACTGGCACGGCCAGCACTTTCGCGTCTTCGCCCGACTCGTCGGTCATTTTCAGCACGCCGATAGGACGGCAGCGCACGACCACGCCCGGGATCAGCGGGAACGGGGTGATGACCAGCACGTCAACCGGGTCGCCGTCCGGCGACAGGGTGTTTGGCACGTAGCCGTAGTTGCACGGGTAATGCATGGCGGTACCCATGAAGCGATCGACGAAGATCGCGCCGCTTTCCTTGTCGACTTCGTACTTGATCGGATCGGCATTCATCGGGATTTCGATGACGACGTTGAAATCGTTCGGCAGGTCGCGGCCGGAAGAGACGTTATTCAAACTCATGGGATTCCTCATTAGCGGGTGGTGTTTTAACCGCGTAATTATAGCGAAGTACAGGCCGCTTGTGCGATGCAGCAGCGGCCCGCCGGCGTTTTGCGCGTCAACGCCGCAACAGTGACGCGGCGACACGGGCCGCCAGCTTGCACGCCGTTTGGAGGAATGCTTCAAGAAAAGCGTCTTTCGCTTGCACACCTGGCGGCCCCTGCCGGACAATCGCGCCATGAATCTGCCCCAAGACCAGTGGTACCCCGTCCTCGATAGCGCCGAACTCAAACGTACACCCCTGGGCGCCGAGCGCCTGGGCCGGCGCCTGGTGTTCTGGCGCACGGCCGATGGCGCGCCGCACGCGCACGTGGACCGCTGCCCGCACCTGGGCACAGCCCTGAGCGCGGGCAGCATCGCCGGCGACAGGCTGGTGTGCCCCTTCCACGGCTTCGCCTTCGACGCCGCCGGCCAGTGCGCGCACATTCCAGCCAACGGCTGCGCGCGCAAGGTACCCAAGGCGATGGCCGTGGACGGCTTTCCCCTGGCTGAAGCGCACGGTTTCATCTGGCTGTGGCTGGGACAGCCCCTGGAAAGCTACCCGCCCCTGCCGTTCTTCGCGCAATTGCAGCAAGGCTGGAAGTACCGCACCGAGATCGTCGACTGGCCCGTGCACTACACGCGCGCCATCGAAAACCAGCT
Source organism: Janthinobacterium sp. BJB401 (assembly GCF_013372745.1). Classification (NCBI taxonomy): domain Bacteria; kingdom Pseudomonadati; phylum Pseudomonadota; class Betaproteobacteria; order Burkholderiales; family Oxalobacteraceae; genus Janthinobacterium; species Janthinobacterium sp. BJB401. The sequence goes on from NZ_JABXFH010000024.1 coordinate 22,450, forward strand.
CGACGTCGCCCACCTGGCGTTCGTGCATCGCAGCACCATCGGCCGGGGCGGACGCAGCTTTGTCGACGGCCCGTATGTGGAAGCGGGAGCGCAAGGCATCCGCGTCTGGACCAGCAATGCGCTGGATCAGAAGCAGGAGCATCGCAGCCAGGCCGAACTGGCTCAGGCGGCGCAAGGCCGCGAACCCAGCCTGCAACTGCTGTTTCCCGGCACCTGGCTGCTCAACATCACGCCCGGCATGAAGAACTTCATCGCCTTCGTGCCGATTAACGAGCACAGCGTGCGCTACTACCTGCGCTTCTACCACCGCGTGCGCGTGCCTGGCCTGTCGTGGCTGTTTGGCAGGCTGATGGGTTGGAGCAACCGTTTCGTGCTGAACCAGGACCGCCGCGTGGTCGTCACGCAAACGCCGGCCAACAGCCTCGACGCCACCGGCGACCGTTTTATCGAAGCCGACCGCGCCATCATCGCGTATCGAAAACACCTCTCGCGTTTGCTGCAAACAAAATAAGCACGGCATTCCATGCGACGCCCGCTCAATAGAGGAAACATAATATCCGCCAGGCTGATAATAATAAGTACAAATACGTAGACGGCACCCGGCGCATTCCAGCCCATCCCGATTCATATTCTCTTTTAATATCACCATACCATAAACATGGTTATTATTTTTTCTATTGCATTTTTTATAGCCATTAGTGGCAACATTATCTGTTTACACTCTTCCAATATGCGCACGCACCTGCGAATCATCCATCCACACCGCCCCATACGCCGCATGCCAACATAATATTTGCGCTTATTTGAACAAATTATTTTTTGAAAATGGCAATGCCGTGAAAAATGGCGCTACCAGAAGACAATAGTAAATTCTGATAAAATATTACATTCTGGTGTTTCCAAAACTTCGCATACTCTGCAAACAAAGCCTTCGCTAGATTCTATATGGCGCATCCACGCGCCACCGATAAATCCTTGCAAAAAGGAATATGATGATTCCCTCTTTCCGGTCCGGGCCTTTATTAAAGGTCACCGGCGTTATTTTCATTCTGTTTGGCCTCGCCCTGCTGGGCGGCGGCATCTGGCTGGCATCGCTTGGCGGCTCCTGGTACTACTTGCTGGCCGGCATAGGCATGCTGATCGCAGGCGTGCTCGTCTTCAAAGGCAAGCGCAGCGCGCAGCCGTTCATGGCCTTCCTGCTGCTCGCCACCCTGATCTGGTCCCTCATTGAAGTGAAGTTCGACTGGTGGCAATTGCTGCCGCGCCTGGACATCTGGTTTGCCGCCGCCGTCTGGCTGCTGCTGCCCTTCGTCAACCGCCGCCTGGCGCCAGCCGCCGCGGCGAAACAAGGGCAAGCGGGCAAGACGGCGCTCTCCGCCGCCGTGGCCCTGACCGTCATCGCCGGCGTCATCGCCCTGTTCCAGGACTACCATGACCTGCATGGCGAGGTGCCAGCCGAAAACATGGCCGCCACCGCCACCGGCGACCTGGCGCCCGGCGTCGAGCACAACGACTGGTCCGCCTATGGCCGCTCCGGCTATGGCGACCGCTATGCCCCGGCCGCGCAAATCACCCCGGCAAATATTTCCGGCTTGAAAGAAGCCTGGACCTATCATACGGGCGACTTCAAGGGTCCGAACGACCCGGGCGAGATCGCCAACGAAGTCACGCCGCTGAAGGTCAATGACATGCTGTACCTGTGCACGCCGCACAACATCGTCATCGCCCTGAACCCGGACACGGGCAAGGAAATCTGGCGCCACGATCCGAAGATCAACCGCGATGCGGCCAGCTACCAGCACATGATCTGCCGCGGCGTGGCCTACTGGGACGTGAACGCGGGCCGCGCGAAGAACAATCCAGCCCCCGAAGCTGCCAGCATGGAATGCCCGCGCCGCATACTGGCGCCCACCATGGATGGCACCATGATCGCCGTCAATGCCGATACAGGCGAGTCGTGCAAGAGTTTTGGCAACAATGGCGTCGTTAACCTGTACAAGAACATGGCCATGATCAAGCGCGGTTTCCTGATGCCGACCTCGCCGCCAGCCGTGTCGCAGAAAATGGCCGTGATCGCCGCCAGCGTGACGGACAACCATTCGACGGAAGAGCCGTCTGGCGTGATCCGCGGCTACGACCCTGTCACGGGCAAGCTGATGTGGAACTGGGACCCGGCCACGCCGGAAGATACGCAGCCTTTCCCTGAAGGCAAGAACTACACCAACAACTCGCCCAATTCCTGGGGCGTGGCCAGCATCGATGAAAAGCTGGGCATGGTCTACATTCCGATGGGCAATGAAACCCCCGACACCTGGGGCGGCAACCGCAACAAGAACGGCGAGAAATTCAACAGCGCCATCGTCGCGCTGGACCTGGCGACGGGTAAAGTGCGCTGGGTCTACCAGACCGTGCACCACGATATCTGGGACATGGATATCGGCGGCCAGCCATCGCTGGTCGACATCGACACGCCGAAAGGCAAAGTGCCATCCGTGGTGGCCACAACAAAACGGGGTGACATCTATGTGATCGACCGCCGCGACGGCAGCCTGGTCGTGCCGGCGCCGGAAAAACCCGTGCCAACGAGCAATCCTGCCGCTGGCGACACCCTGTCGCCCACGCAGCCGTTCTCGGCCCTGACCTTCTTGCCTGAACGCAATATCAGCGAAGCGGACATGTGGGGCACGACGCCATTCGACCAGCTCGCTTGCCGCATCATCTTCAAGGAACGCCGCTATGAAGGCCCGTTCACGCCGCAAACGGCCGGCAAGGGCGCCGTCATCTCTCCTGGCCCGCTGGGCATCTTCGAATGGGGTGGCGCGGCCATCGATCCCGTGCGCCAGTTGTTGATCGTCAACCCTGACTACATGGGCTTCCTGGAAAAACTCGTGCCGCGCGCAGAAACGACGGCCAAGGGCGGCACGGGCGGCGAAATGGGCTTGCAACCGCAGACGGGCGTCCCGTTCGCCGTGGAAATCAAGGCCTTTTTGTCGCCGCTGGGCTTCCCATGCCAGGCACCGCCGTGGGGCTATGTGGCCGCCGTCGACCTGCGCACCATGAAAAAAGTGTGGATGCACAAGAACGGCACCACGCGCGACAGCGGTCCCGTGCCGATTCCATTGCCACTGGGCGTGCCCAGTCTGGGCGGCATGGTGACCACCGGCGGTGGCGTGACCTTCCTCAGCAGCACGCTCGACTACTACATCCGCGGCTACGACGTCAGCAACGGTAAAGTCATCTGGAAAGCCCGCTTGCCAGCCGGCGGCCAGGCTACGCCGATGAGCTATGTGTCGAACAAGTCGGGACGCCAGTTCGTCGTCGTCATGGCCGGCGGCCACGGTTCGCTGGGCACGAAGATGAGCGACACCCTGGTCGCGTATGCCTTGCCGGAAGGCACTGCCGCAGTACCGAAGAAGTAAAGTAGCAGCGCAAAAAAAGCCGTTCAGTCTGCACTGAACGGCTTTTTTACGTCTGAAGAAACAGCTTACAGGATGGTCGCCAGTGCGCACTGCCGGTAATGGGCGGCAGCCTGTTCCGTCTGCTGCAAGGCGTCGTGCATCTGCGCCAGCTTCAGGTGGGCGTCGCGCACCATTTGCGGCTCGTTCGCGTCGGACAAAGCCTGCTCCAGATGGCGCTGGGCCTTGCCCCACAATTTTTGCTTGAGGCACAAGGTACCGAGGGTCAGCGCCAGTTCCGCGTCCAGCGGACGCTGTTTCATCCATTGCTCGCAATGCTCGATCTGCAGCAGCAGGGCCGGCGTGCCGCTTGGCGCCGCCGCTTCGCGGTAGGCGCGCACGACGCGCTCGTCCCAGTCGGCGGCCAGCGACTCTTCGCACACGAGGCGCGCTTCATCGTGCAGGCCGCGCGCATTCAGGGCCGTGGCGGCACGGCAGGCGATGTACGGCTTGACCCGGTCCGCGCTCGGCACGGTCGACCACACGCGCATCAGCGATTCGGCGTCATGCGACGGGTCGGACAGCAAATGCTCGTAGGCCAATTCGCGCAGGCGCGACGACAGGGCCGGATGCAGGGCGCGGTGCTTGTCGAGCGAACGCACGAGGCGCAGCACTTCCGGCCAGTTCTTTGCCTGCTGCTCGGCTTTCAACGACCATTGCAGCGCGTGGATGTGGCGCGTGCCGCTGGCATTGAGTTCGCGCACGGCGGCCAGGGCCGCTTCCGGCTGGTGGTCGTCGACCAGCAATTCCGTCACCGTCATCAAACGGGCCGTCTTCAGGCTGGCATCGCCTTCGACGCGGGATAACCAGCTGTCGCGGCGTTCGGACTGGCGCATGCGGTGCGCGGCGCGCGCGCCGATCAGCGCGGCCAGGCCGGCGTTTTCTTCCAGTTCGGCGGCGCGCAAGGCGGCCTTCTCGGCATGGCCGAAACGGCCTTCGAACAGGGCTTTCAAGGCTTCGCGCAAGCCCTTGTTGCCGTCGCGCTCACGCTTGCGCTGGCGGTAGGCCGCCACTTGCGCCGGCATGCGCACGGTGGCGCGCACGGCGCGCACCAGCAGGTACAGCAGCACGAACAGCACGACCTGCAGCAGCAGGAAGAAGTTCAGCGACAAGTCGATGCGGTACGGCGGATAGAACAGCACCACGTTGCCGGGATTGAAACGGGCCGTCACGGCGATACCGATCGCCGCGGCCATCAGGGCGAGTAACCAGAGAAATAGACGCATGGGCTCAGGACTTCGCTTTGTAGTTGCGCACAGCCGTCAGGCTGTCGGACAAGGTTGGCATTTCGATGGCCAGGTTGCTGCCCTGCACCTGGCGCAGCAGGGCTTGCGCCGTCTGCGTGCTCTTGGCGCGGGTGTCGAAATACTTGGCCAGCGCATCCTGCGCAGCGATCAAGTCGTTGCGGAAAGCCGTTTCATTGCGCGACAACAAGGCCATGCGGGCATTGAGCAGGCGCAGCTTGACGTTTTCACGCAAGAAATACGACTGCGTCGGCGACAGCATCAGCGCTTCCGGCGTATCGACACGGCGGATGCGGATCAATTGACGCACGTCGGCCCACATGTCGCCGCTCCAGGTATTGAAGCCGTCGCGCACTTTTTGCAGCAGCGGTTCCGGCGCCGGCGGTCCCACCAGCTTGCCGGCGGCGTCGCGCACAGGCTTGGCCTTGCCGGTTTTTTCCGGCGCGGCCGGCAAGGCCGGCGTTTCGTCGGACAGCATCGGCAGGGAATCGACCTGGGCGATCACGGCGTCGAGGCGCAGGGCCACGCCCGTCGAATCGACGCTGGGCAGGGCCTTGAGTTTTTCCATGTCGCGCCCAATGGCGCGGCGGATGGTGATGAATTGCGGCTTGTCGGAACGCGACAGGCTGCGGTCCGCGTTTTGCAGGGCGATCAGTGCGCCGGGCACGTTGCCGGCCAGTTGCAACTGCTGGCTGGCCGTCGACAGCACTTGCTCGATTTCTGTCAGCGCCCACTCGTCGCGGTTTTTCGACAAGTCGTTATACAGTTGTTCCAGGGCCAGCTGCTGGCTTTGCGTTTCGCTCTGGCGGTTTTCCAGCGCACCCACCTTGATTTCCAGCTCTTTCGTGCCTTCTTGCACGTTGCGCGCCAGCACGCCCGTTTCGGCGTTGCTGACGTCGCCCTTTTGCAGGCGCTTGGCCACTTCTTCGCGCAGGTTGCGGATCTGCTTGCTGGTCGACCAGCTTTGCGCAGCCAGCAGCACGGCCAGCACGATGACGGCGATGCTCATGGGCTTTTGCAGCTGTTCCAGCAGGGTCGGCGCGCGGCCGGCAGGTTGGTCGGCCGCCTGCGGCGCCGTCTTCACGGCGCTGCCAGGCGTTGCATTCGGTTCGGAGAGTGTAGGCATTTCGTTCATGGTCGTGATTGTAACGCGGCGAGCACTCCTGCGTCGCCTGATCCTGTCAGGGTGACACGGGCGAAACCCAGGGCCGCCGCCGTTTGTGCAATGCGGGCGTGCGGCACGATCAGATGCTGCTGTTGCATTTTCACAACAGCCGTCTTTTCAGCATCCATTTGGCCCAGCAGCGCCAGCAAACCGCGCAGCGCTTCCGAGCTGGTGATGATCCAGTCATTATTATGCTGCAACAGATTTTCCAGGGTCGCCCGCAAGGCCGGCGTCAGCGTCGGCACCTTGCGGCGGTACGCCGTGATGAACGCGACGTCGGCGCCGGCCGCGCGCAAGCCGTCGGCCAGGTAATCGCGTCCGCCATCGCCGCGCACGATCAACACGCGCTTGCCGCGCAGGGCCGGCAAGTCCAGCGCCAGCAATAAATGTTCGGAATCGCTGCGCGCCGTGTCCAGCGGACTCGTGATGCTGGCATTCGCATCCGTGACGCCATGCGCCGCCAGGGCCATCTTGCTACCCTCGCCCACCACGGCCAGCGGCAAGCCAGCCGGCCAGACGGGCAAATGCGCAAAGACGCAGTCGATGGCGTTGGGCGAGACGAAGGCCACCAGGTCGTAATCGGCCAGGCGCGCCAGCACGGCTTGCAGCTGCGCGCATTCGTCCGCACCGTCAAGCGCGTGGATTTCCAGCAGCGGCAGCAGCTGCACGGGCAAGCCCAGCGCCGCGATCCTGGCGGCCAGCGGCCCCGCTTGTTGCGCGGGCCGCGTGATCACCACGGTGTCAGGCATGCGGCGCCAGGCCTTCATGGTTGTCGGGCGTGACGGCACACGAGGCGAGGATGCCGGCGGCGTCTTGCCCGCGCAGCAGTTCGGCCACCTGCTCGCCCAGCTGTTCCGGCGCGCTGGCCGGGCCTTCGAGCTCGGCGCTGGCCATGCGCGCGCCGTCCGGCGTGGCGACCATGGCGCGCAAACGCATCTGTTCGCCTTCGACGGTGGCGAACGCGGCCAGCGGAATCTGACAGCTGCCGCCGAAAATCTTCGATACCTTGCGCTCGGCCGTGACGGCTTGCGCCGTGTCCGCGTGGTTCAGCGGCGCCAGCAGGCGCACCAGGTCGGCGCCGTCAGCACGGCCGCTGCGGATTTCGATCGCCATGGCGCCCTGGCCTGCCGCCGGCAGGCTGTCTTCCGGCGCCAGCACGGCGCGGATGCGCGACGCCAGGCCCAGGCGTTTCAGGCCGGCGGCGGCCAGGATGATGGCCGCGTAATCGCCACGGTCCAGCTTGCCCAAACGCGTATCGAGGTTGCCGCGCAGGGGCAGTATCGTCAGGTGCGGATAGCGCGCGGCGATCAGCGACTGGCGGCGCAGGCTGCTGGTGCCGACGACGGCGCCGTGCGGCAGCTCGGCCAGGCTGGCGTAGTCGTTCGACACGAACGCGTCGCGCGGGTCTTCACGCTCGAGGATGGCGGCCAGGGCAAAGCCTTGCGGCAACTCCATCGGCACGTCTTTGAGCGAATGCACGGCCAGGTCGGCGCGGCCTTCTTCCATCGCCACTTCCAGCTCCTTGACGAACAGGCCCTTGCCGCCTACCTTGGACAAGGCGCGGTCCAGAATCTGGTCGCCGCGTGTGGTCATGCCGAGAATTTCAACGCTACACTGCGGATACAGGGCGGCCAGACGCGCACGCACGTGTTCAGCTTGCCACATGGCAAGACGGCTCTCGCGCGTGGCGATCACCAGGCGGGCAGGAATATTCAATTCGTTCGGGGTCAATTCGGATGCTTTCAAAACAAGTTCTTTCGCTGTGGCTGTCGTTGTCATTATCGTTGCCAATTCGCCCGTCCGATATCAATTTGTATCGGAATGGCGCCCGGCGTCGCTATAATCGTTATCCCTTGGCCTAAACGGCCAAGTCAGGCTAGCGTCCATGTTGAAGACCACAAATTTTATCATGCGCCCCCTCCCCTCTGCGGCCAAACGCCCGGTGCGATCCACATTCCCTTGCTTTTACACTTACTTTGGTTCTTTATTATGCTCAATGACGCAGTAGCACCAGAAATAGTTCCAGCAGCCGGCTCCGACAAGGACGCGCCGCTGAAAGAAGACATCCGCCTGCTGGGCCGCCTGCTGGGCGACGTGCTGCGCGAACAAGAGGGCGACGCCGTCTTTAATGTGGTGGAAACCATACGCCAGACGTCCGTGCGCTTCCGCCGCGAAGCGGACGCGGGCGCCGCGCTAGAACTCGACGCCATGCTCAAGGAACTGAGCCGCGAACAGACGATTTCCGTCGTGCGCGCCTTTTCCTACTTTTCGCACCTGGCCAACATCGCGGAAGACCAGCACCACATCCGCCGCCGCCGCGCCCACCTGCTGGCAGGATCCAGCGCGCAAAAGGGCAGCGTCAGCTTCGCGCTGAAGAAACTGCGCATGGCCGGCGTGCCGCGCAAGACCGTCGACACCTTTTTCCAGGATGCCCTGATCGCGCCCGTGCTGACGGCCCACCCGACGGAAGTGCAGCGCAAGAGCATCCTCGACGCCGAGCACGACATCGCCCGCCTGCTGGCCGAGCGCGACCTGCCGCAGACGCCGAAAGAACGCCACGCCAACATGCAGCTGCTGCGCTCGCGCGTCGCCACGCTGTGGCAGACGCGCATGCTGCGCTACTCGAAGCTGACGGTGGCCGACGAAATCGAAAACGCCCTGTCCTACTACCGCATCACCTTTTTGCGCGAACTGCCGGGCCTGTACGACGACATCGAGGACGACATCGCGGCCGAGTACCCGAACGGCAATGGCACCATCGAACCGATCAACGCCGCCTACGTGCAGATGGGCAGCTGGATCGGCGGCGACCGCGACGGCAACCCGAACGTCAACGCGGGCACCATGCAGCACGCGCTGGCGCGCCACGCCACCACCATCCTCGACTTTTACCTCGACGAAGCGCACGCGCTGGGTGCGGAATTGTCCGTCTCGACCCTGATGGTGGGCGTGAGCGCCGAACTGCAGGCGCTGGCCGACCAGTCGCCGGACGCTTCGCCGCACCGCAGCGACGAGCCGTACCGCCGCGCCCTGATCGGCATCTATGCGCGCCTGGCCGCCACGGCCCGCGCGCTGGGCGCCACCAACATCCTGCGCAAGGAAGTGGGCGCGGCCGCCGCCTATCCGGACGCGGCCGCCTTTGTGGCCGACCTGCGCACCATCGTCGCCTCGCTCGAATCGCACCACGGCGCCGCCCTCGTGCGCCCGCGCCTGGCCACCCTGGCGCGCGCGGCCGACATCTTCGGTTTTCATCTTGCCTCGCTCGACATGCGCCAGACTTCCGACGTGCACGAAAGAGTGCTGGCCGACCTGTTCGCGCAAAGCGGCGTGGCCGCCGATTACACGGCCCTGTCCGAGGAAGACAAGCAGGCGCTGCTGCTGAATGAACTGGCCCAGCCGCGCCTGCTGTACTCGCCCTACATCAGCTATGCCGCGGAAACGGATTCCGAGCTGGCGATTTTGCGCGCGGCGCGCGACATCCGCCAGCGCTACGGCGCACGGGCGATTCGCAACTACATCATTTCGCACACGGAAACCGTGTCCGACTTGCTGGAAGTGTTGCTGCTGCAAAAGGAAACAGGCTTGCTGCGCACCGACTGGCAAACTGGCGACAGCAGCTGCGAGCTGATGGTCATTCCCCTGTTCGAGACGATACCCGACCTGCAGCGCGCGGCCGGCATCATGAGCCAGGTCATGGCCTTACCCTTGGTCAAGCAATTGATCGCCAAGCAGGGACAGCTGCAGGAAGTCATGCTCGGCTATTCCGATTCGAACAAGGATGGCGGCTTCCTCACGTCAAACTGGGAACTGTACAAGGCGGAACTGGCGCTGGTGTCCGACTTCCAGAAGGCCGGCGTCAAGCTGCGCCTGTTCCATGGCCGCGGCGGCACGGTAGGCCGTGGCGGCGGACCCAGCTACGAAGCCATCCTGGCCCAGCCGCCGGGCACCGTCAACGGCCAGATCCGCCTGACGGAACAGGGCGAGATCATCGCCTCGAAGTTTTCCAATGCGGAAATCGGCCGGCGCAACCTGGAATTGCTGGTCGCCGCCACCCTGGAAGCGAGCCTGGCGCCGCAGGAAGCCAATCCGGCCCGCAACGGCCAGCTGGCGCAGTTCGAAGCCGTGATGGCGGAGCTGTCGGACCTCGCCTATCACGCCTACCGCCACCTCGTGTATGAAACGCCGGGTTTTACGGAGTATTTCTTCTCGGCTACGCCGATTGCGGAAATTGCCGAACTGAACCTCGGTTCGCGCCCCGCCTCGCGCAAGGCCAACCAGCGTATCGAAGACTTGCGCGCCATTCCCTGGGGCTTTTCCTGGGGCCAGTGCCGCTTGCTGCTGCCGGGCTGGTTCGGTTTCGGCAGCGCCATCGAAGCGTGGATCAAGCAAGCCGACGGCGCCGCGCAGGATGACAAGATCGCCACCCTGCGCGCCATGTACGCCGAATGGCCGTTCTTTGCCACCCTGCTGTCGAACATGGACATGGTGCTGGCCAAGACGGACCTGGCGATCGCCTCGCGCTATGCGGAACTGGTGGCGGACCAAGGCTTGCGCGAACGCATCTACAAGCGCATCACGGATGAGCATGGCAACACCTTGCGCTGCCTGGAGCTGATCACCGGCAATACCGAGCGCCTGGCGGGCAATCCGCTGCTGGCCCGCTCGATCCAGAACCGCTTCGCCTACCTCGACCCGCTGAACCACTTGCAGGTGGAATTGATCAAGCGCAACCGCGCCCTGTCCAGCGCCAGCAAAGTCGACGAACGGGTGCACCGCGGCATCCAGCTGTCGATCAATGGCGTGGCGGCCGGCCTGCGCAACACGGGCTGATCGCGTCACTTTGCCATCGGCAAACAGGGCCGGCGCCGCAAGGGCCGGCCCTTTTGCTTGCCCAATGGAAAAATATTCTCAAGAAAACAACAATTGGTATTACACTAGCGGTTGATACTCCCCCTCTTCGGCGCCAGGCGCACCGCAGCGGCCAACCATGACGCCAGGAACGCGGATGAGCAAATGGTCGATTGAAACGCTGAGTTCGGCATGCGCCGCCCTCATCCTGATCATGCTGGGCTGGCTGGCGGGCGCGGCCTGGCAGCAGCTCGACTTCTGGGAACACATCTGGCTGTCGCTGCTGCTGACGGGCGCCGCCGGCACAGCCATGTGGCTGATGCGCAGGCTGCGCAACCACCTGGCCAGCACGCGCCAGCAGCTCGACGCCAGCGCCATGCGCTACCGCGACCTGAGCGAGACGGCGCAGGACGGCATGTGGCAAACGGATGCGCAGGGCACGATCTTGCATCTCAACCAGCGCCTGTGCGACATGCTGGGCATCCCGGCGGAAAAGCTGCTGGGCCACAAGATGAGCGAATTCCATGACGAGGCGACCTTGCTGCGCCTGTGTCCGCTGCGCCAGACAGCCACGGATAGTTGCATGGGGGAATTGCAGTACCGTCACAGCGACGGCTCGGAACGCTGGGCCATGATCAGCGGGCGCTGCCTGTACGACCCGCAAGGCAGCCTGACGGGCGCCCTCGTGCTGGCCAGCGACATCACGGAACACAAGCGGGCCGAACACGCCTTGACCGTCGCCCATGCGGAACTCGAAAGCCGCGTGGCCCTGCGCACGGCCCAGCTGCTCGATGTCAATCTGCAGCTCTCTGCGGAAATCGCCATGCGCGCGCAAACGGAAGCGGCCCTGGCGCGCAGCGAAGAGCGGCTGCAGGACATCATTTCCATGATGCCCCTGTCGCTGTTCCTGAAAGATGCCGATTCGCGCATGCTGCTGATGAACCAGGCTTGCGAGCAGCAATGGGGCGTGCGATTCCAGGATATCGCCGAAGGACGCGACGTGCAGCACTTTCCCTCGGACCAGACGCAGGGATTCCACGCGGCGGACCAGGAAGCGTTTGCCAGCCGCAGGGTCGTCATCCGCGAAGAGCTGGTATGGAATGCGCGGCTGCAGGAAAACCGCCTGCTGCAGACGCATAAAAAGCCCATCTTCGACGCGCAAGGCCGGCCGCAGATGATCATCGCCTTGGGCATCGACATCACGGAAAGCAAGCGCAACGAGGAAAACCTGCAGCGCACCCTGGCCCAGCTGCGCGAACTGAGCGACCACCAGCAAACCATCAAGGAAGAGGAAAGGCGCCGCATCGCGCTCGACATCCATGACGACCTGGGCCAGAACCTGATGGTGCTGCGCATCGACGTGTCGCTGCTGCACGCGCGCACGGCCAGCACCCACCCGCGCCTGCACCGCCACGCCCAGCGCGTGCTCGACACCATCGACGCCACCATCCGTTCGGTGCGCACCATCATCAATGACTTGCATCCCAGCACCCTGGAGCTGGGACTGGGTCCGGCGGCGGAATGGCTGATACGTCAGATGGAAAGCCGCGGCGCCATCCGCTACCGGCTCAAGCTCGACAGCGAGGCGCCCGACCTGGGCCTGGACCAGCGCCAGACGTCGGCCATCTTCCGCGTGCTGCAGGAATCGCTGTCGAACATCGTGCGCCACGCCCAGGCCAGCGAAGTGGAAGTGGCGCTGGCGCAGGATACGGACGCCATCGTGCTGCGCATCAGCGACAACGGCATCGGCATGCAGCCGGACGACCACGGCAAGAAAGCCGCCTTCGGCCTGAAAAGCATACGCGAACGCGTCCACGCCCTGGGCGGCGAGCTGCGCATCGATAGCCAGGCGGGCCAGGGCACGGCGCTGGCCATCCGCTTGCCACAGGCCAGGAAAAGCGCGCCAGCCGGGCATGACGAAATACAAAAATTAGCAAAAACAGTAGCTAATTAAGTATGCATTTGCAGCATAAAAAAGTATAGTAAGTTTTTTCTTGAGGAAACTATCATGCTGCCACGGTTCTCCTGCTTCCCCGCCCCACTGCTCGGCCTGTGCCTGCTGGCCGCCGTCTCCACCGCCAGCGCCACCATCTATGCCGAACGGGGCTTTGGTGAAAAGGATGGCAATGGCAGTATCGCGTCCGACCTGAACCCGGCAGGACTGGTGGCCGGCATCATCATGGAAGAGGAAGGACGGCGCCGCGCCGTGACCTATCAGTATGGCCGCCTCCGCGAACTGGGCACCCTGGGTGGCAATGAAGGTTTCACCAAAGCCATCAATACCCATGGCGTGGTGGTGGGCTCGGCGCAGACGGCCAGCGGCGCCTGGCATGCCTTCCGCTTTGAAGCAGCAGGCGGCATGCGCGACCTGGGCACCCTGGGCGGCAACAGCAGCTATGCCACGGCCATCACGCGCGACGGCATGATCGCCGGCTATGCCGATACCAGCGCCGGCGATTTCCACGCCTTTGTGACGAAAGCCGACCTCAGCCTGCAAGACCTGGGCACCCTGGGCGGCGCCAGCAGCTATGCCAGCGGCCTGAACACACATGGCGTGGTGGTGGGCACGGCCCAGCGCGGCGACGGCTACCGCCGCGCCTTCGTCTACCGCCCCGGCACGGGCATGCAGGAAATCGGCACCCTGCCCGGCGGACGCATCAGTTCAGCCACCGCCATCAATGATGCAGGCCTGATCGTGGGCGCCTCGGAAACGGAGAAACGGCGCTGGCACGCGTTTGCCTGGGACGGCAAGCGCATGCTCGACCTGGGCGCCATGATCGGCCAGGGCGACAGCTACGCCACGGCGGTCAACGCGGCCGGCCACGTCGTCGGCAGCGTCAACATCAATGGCTTTGAACCGATGACCTTTGTCTACAAGGAAGGCGTGATGACGGTGCGCCGCCGCGACGACGGCCTGTACCTGACCAACAAGATCACGGACGCCGGGCTGGTGGTCGGCGCCGTCTACACGGGACATAAATTCCAGGCCTTCGCCGTGCCGTCGCAAGCGGCGCCCGCACCGCAGCGCAGCAATCCATTGGACTGGCTGTTCCTCACCTTCATCCTCGGCGCCAGCGGCGTGGCACTGTACCAGCTACGCGCCGGCCTGCGAGGCCAGCGCACGTATTTCATGTAAGCCAACGCTAGGGATGGACGAAAAAAAAGAGGCTTGCGCCTCTTTTTTGTTTGCTTGCCCTACGCTTAGTTTTGCGTCAGGAAGGTTTTCAGCTTGTCCGAGCGCGAAGGCTGGCGCAGCTTGCTCATGGCTTTCGCTTCGATCTGGCGGATGCGCTCGCGCGTCACGTCGAACTGCTTGCCCACTTCTTCCAGGGTGTGGTCGTTCGACATTTCCACGCCGTAACGCATGCGCAGCACTTTCGCTTCGCGCGGCGTCAGGGAATCGAGTACTTCCTTGATCACGTTGCGCATCGATGCGTGCAGCGCGGCGTCCAGCGGCGCCAAGGTCGTGTTGTCTTCGATGAAGTCGCCCAGTTGCGAATCGCCATCTTCGCCCATCGGCGTTTCCATGGAAATCGGCTCTTTCGCGATCTTCATAATTTCGCGCACCTTGTTTTCCGGCATTTCCATCTTGACGGCCAGGGTCGCCAGATCCGGCTCGCTGCCCGTTTCCTGCATGATCTGGCGCGAGATGCGGTTCATCTTGTTGATCGTTTCGATCATGTGCACCGGCACGCGGATGGTGCGGGCCATGTCGGCGATCGAACGCGTGATGGCCTGGCGGATCCACCAGGTGGCGTAGGTCGAGAACTTGTAGCCGCGGCGGTATTCGAATTTGTCGACGGCCTTCAGCAAGCCGATGTTGCCTTCCTGGATCAGATCGAGGAATTGCAAGCCGCGGTTGATGTATTTCTTGGCGATCGAAATGACCAGGCGCAAGTTGGCGACCGTCATTTCGCGTTTTGCGTGACGCGCGCGCTTTTCGCCAGCAGCCATCTGCTTGTTGATCTTGCGCAAGTCAGCCAGCGGCAGGGCCACGCGCGCCTGCAGGTCAATCATCTTCTTTTGCAGTTCCTTGACGGCAGGCACGTTGCGGCTGAGGATGGCGCTGTACGGATACTTGCAATCGACTTCGCGGTCAACCCATTCCAGATCGCATTCATTGCCCGGGAACACCTTGATGAAGTGGGCGCGCGGCATGCCGCATTTGTTCACGCACAGTTCCAGCACGGCGCGCTCGATGTGGCGCACTTCTTCCATCTGGCCGCGCAGGGTGTCGCACAGCTTTTCCACCACCTTGGCCGTGAAGCGGATGCCCAGCAGTTCCTGCGAAATGGCTTCCTGCGCCTTGATGTAGGCTTTCGAGTTGTAGCCCTCGGGCGCCTTGCGCATCTTGTCGTACTGCGTCGAAATGACGTTGAATTTCTCCAATGCATTCTTTTTCAGCTGCGCCAATTGCTCGCTGGAAAAACCGGCCGCGCCGCCATTGGCGTCGCCGTCTTCCTCTTCGGCTTCTTCTTCCTCTTCCTCGTCGTCACCGCTGGCGGCGGCAGGCGCGGCGGCAGCGGCTGGCGCGGGGGCATTGCTTTCGTTTAAGTCGACAAAGCCGTCGACCACTTCATCGACCTTGATTTCATCGCGCGCGATTTTTTGCGACAGTGCAACGATTTCGCCGATGGTGGTCGGGCAGGCGGAAATGGCCTGAATCATGTCTTTCAGGCCGCCTTCGATGCGCTTGGCGATCTCGATCTCGCCTTCGCGCGTCAGCAGCGCCACGGCGCCCATTTCACGCATGTACATGCGCACGGGGTCGGTGGTGCGGCCGAAGTCGGAGTCGACGGTCGACAGGGCGGTCGCCGCAGCCGCTTCCACTTCATCGTCGCTGGTGACGGTGGCGACGTTGTCAGTCAACAACAGGCTTTCCGCGTCAGGGGCGCGCTCGTAGACGGCGATGCCCATGTCGTTGAAGGTGGCGATGATGCCTTCGATGGCTTCCGGATCGATGATGTTTTCCGGCAATTGGTCATTGATCTCGGCATAGGTGAGGAAACCGCGTTCCTTGCCCATGTTGATCAGGCCCGTGATCTGCTTGCGGCGGCGTTCCAGGTCCGCTGCCGAGGCTTCCGGATCGCCCAGCGCGTCCGCCAGGCCGCCCTTGGCCTTGCGGTCGCGCGCTTTCGACACGGCCTTCAGTTCGGCGCGTTCGACGGCGTTGAGTGCCGCCACTTCATCGTTTTCCGGCGTGAATTCGCTAGGCTTGCGGCCACGGCGGCCTGGAACCTTGACGGTTGGCAGGAAGTAATTCGACGTGTCGATGGCAGCCAGGGCATCGGCGTCCGTGGTCTTGCTGACCACTTGCGCGCCGGTGATGATGGTCACGGGCGCCGCTTCAGGCTTGGCGCGCACGACTTTCGAACGGGCTGCCGTCACCACTTTGTTCGTGGCGGCGCTTTCGCTGACCTTGCGCGGCGCGACCGGAGCCTTGGCGCCGGGGGCGATCTTCACGCTAGGCGTTTTCGCCGGTGCCGCTTCAGCGGCCTCGGTCACGTCGGCAACAGCCTCGGCGGCCGGGGCGCTGACGGCCGCTTCCGCAGCCGTTTCGGCCGCTGGCACGGCAGCCAGGCGCGAGCGGCTTTTCTTCACCACGGTGACGACGGTCGGCGCCGTCGTGACGGTGGCTTCCGGATTCGCTTGCGCATTATCGATGAAGTAAGATAAAGTCGTTTTGGGTACGGCAAGTGGCGCCGCGGCTGGGCGTGGCGCCTTGGCGGACAACGTTAAAGTTTTTGGCGTATTCTTCATGAGATATCTCTTAATGCGAGACCAGATGGTGTCGGCGCGAAGTGAATGATTCCACCTAAGCCTGCGAAACCGGACTCGATGGAGCGTATTGTTGCGGCTGCCGTGTTAACGGCAGCGGCGCCTGTCTATCGGGACGTTCAAAGCCCGCGCATCCGTCATGGGGAGCGGCGGGCCGAAGCCGGGTCAGATAAATAAGCGATGTACATTGCGGAATGAAAAAAAGCCCGTACCAGAACGGGCTTGAATCTATTGTTGTTCAGTGAAGACACAGCGGAGAGCAAGATTATGCACGACGGCCAGTTATCTGGATAATTGATAAACAAAATATCTGATATCAAAAATACTAATAATTGGGGGCCTGCACCGCACTGCTCCTATCCCCTGCACACCTGAGCCAGACCTTTAAAAACAGGGTCCAGTCATCAGCGCAAGCGGACATTATACACATTTCCCGCATTTCGCGCTGTGCCGGCTGTCGCGCGCAGCCGCTTATTGCAGGTCAAGTTGCCAAAAAAGACAATGCACTTGCCTGTGGCGCGTGCTATGCTCCCCTTTTATAGCCCAACCAATGATGTCGATGACCAGCTCCACGCCAGACCAGCAAGCCACCACTCCTGACACGCCAGTCGATGCAGCCCCAGCGGCGGCACCGGCCGCAGCGACCACGCCGGCGCCAGCCGGCCTGACCGCGCGCGCCCTGCTGAAGCAGTTCCAGGAGCAATTCCCGCCATTCCGCGATTGCCTGCCCTTGTCGATCGGTATCGACAAGCAGATCCTGGCGCGCCTGCCGGACCTGGACCGCAAGCTGATGCGCACGGCTCTGGGCATCCACACGGGTTCGCTGCGCTACCTGCGCGTGATGGAAAAAGCCAAGGTACGCTACGACCTCGACGGCACGGCTGGCGCGGAAGTGACGCAAACCCACCGCGACCACGCCACGCAAGTATTGCAGCAGCGCTTCAAGAAGGAAGCCGAGCGCAAGAAAGCCGAACGCGACGCGGCCGCCGCCGAAGAAGCGAACCGTCTGCGCCTGGAAAAACTGAATCAGCTGACCGCGAAATTCTCGCGCAAAGGCTGATCCGGTTTCATGGACACAGCTGCCGCACCGCCACTGCCCCCGTATCAAGGCATCGCCCTCGACCACGTCAAGCTGGTACGCACCAGCGATGATGCACAGGCGGCCATGGCCGCCCTGCTGGCAGCGGACGCCATCGGCTTCGATACGGAATCGAAGCCGACGTTCGTCAAAGGCGAGTCCTCCACGGGACCGCATTTGATCCAGCTGGCCACCGACGACATCGCCTACCTGTTCCAGGTGGGCAGCACGCCGGCGCCGGCCTTGGCGGAACTCAAAGCCATCCTCGAATCGACCACCACCCTGAAAGTGGGTTTTGGCCTGTCCGACGACGTCAAGCGCCTGCGCAACAAGCTGGGCATCGCCCCGGCCCAGGTGCTCGACCTGTCCGTCGCCCTGCGCGGCGGCCAGCGCAACGATCTGGGCGCGAAAACGGCCGTGGCCAAGTTCTTCGGCCTGCACCTGCAGAAATCGAAAAAGATCTCCACCACCAACTGGGCCACCTCGCGCCTGACGGAAAAGCAGATTCTGTACGCGGCCGACGATGCGCAAGTAGCCCTGCGCGTGTACCGCCGCTGGATCGCCGACGGCGGCAAGGTCGCGCCGCAAAAAGCCCCGCGCCCGGCCGCCGCGCCACCGGCGGCGCCCGCCTCCCCGTCCTGATTCCACCGTCCATCGCATGCGCAAGAAAAACAGCACCGGTACCAGCGCCGCCGCCATCGCCGCAGCCGGGCAGGCACTGGGCCGCCCGTTGCCGCCATCGCACGCGGCATGGCTGCTGGACAACAATGGCCGCGCACTGGGGGCCCTGACCTTGTTTCCCGTCTACGACGCGGACAATCCGCGCAAGACCTGGGAATCGATAGACCGCCACTACCGCGAAGGCTGGCAAGCGTGGCTGGACAACTTCGCCGGCAGCGGCATTGATCACGCCAGCCTGCTGCCCTTTGCGCAATTCGGCACGGGCGACTACTATTGTTTCGACTATGCCCAGCCTGGGCCATCGGGCGAGCCGGTGGTCGTGCTGTGGTCGCACGAAACGGGAACCACCAGCACGGTGGCGCCCGACTTTAGCGCCTTTCTCGCCCTGCCCGGCCGTCCCGGCTGACTTCCCCTACGGCGCCAATTGCTGCGCCGCCAGCCGCCCCAGCGCGGCGATGGCCGCCTCCAGCTGCGCGCTCCACGGGTGGCCGTAATTGAGGCGGATGCAGTGGCGAAACGCGCGCGTGGCGGAAAAGATGGGGCCGGGCGCGATGCTGATGCCGGCCGCCAGCGCGCTGCGGTGCAAGGCCAGCGCATCGATACCGGCAGGCATCTCCACCCAGACGAAATAACCGCCCTGCGGCCGCGTCACCCGCGTGCCGGGCGGAAAATGCACGGCAATGGCTTGCAGCATGGTGTTTTGCTGCGCCGCCAGGGTCAGCCGCAGCTGGCGCAAATGCCGGTCATAGCCGCCTTGCGCCAGGTAATCGGCCAGCGCCATCTGCAGCGGTATCGGCGCCGACAGGCTGGTGGTCAGCTTCAGGCGCTCGACCTGGCGCGTGTAGCGGCCCGCCACGGCCCAGCCCAGGCGAAAACCGGGCGCCAGGGTCTTGGAAAACGAACTGCAATGCATGACCAGGCCCGCACCGTCGTGGCTTTTCGTCAGGCCCGGACGCTGCTTGCCAAAGTACAGCTCGCCATACACGTCATCCTCGATCAGCGGCACGCCATGGCGCGCCAGCAATTCGACTAGTGCGCGCTTCTTTTCCGGCGACATCAGGCTGCCCAGGGGATTCTGGAAATTCGTCATCAGCCAGCACGCCTTGGGCTGGTGTCGCTGCAGCAATTCTTCCAGTGCCGCCAGATCGACGCCGTCGCGCGGGCTGGTGGCGATCTCGACTGCCTTGAGTTCCAGCCGCTGCAGCGCCTGCAGGCACGCATAGAAGCTGGGCGACTCGATCAGGACCGTGTCGCCGGGCCGCGTGACGGCTTGCAGGCACAGGTTCAGCGCTTCCAGCGCGCCATTCGTGATGACGATGTCGTCGCTGGAAACGGGCACGCCGTCGAGTTGGTAGCGCAGGGCGATCTGGCGGCGCAGCTCCGCATTGCCCAAGGATAAATCCGTGACGGTGCTCCACGGGTCGAGGCGGCGCATGCTGGCCGACACGGCGCGCGCCAGTTTTTCCATCGGGAACAGGTGCGGACTGGGAAACGCAGAGCCGAACGGCACGATATCGCGCACCCCCACGGCGCCCAGCACCTCGAACACGAGGTCGCTGACGTCGACGGTGGTGCTGGCGTCGAGCGGATGGGAACTATCCGGCTCGGGGGCCAGCGCGGCGCGCTGCGGCGCCACGTAATAGCCGGAGCGGGGACGCGAGACGATCATGCCGCGTGCTTCGAGCAAATAATAGGCCTGGAACACCGTCGACGGACTGACGCCCCTGCGCGCATGCTGCTGGCGCACGGAAGGCAACTTATCACCAGGCAGCAACAGCTGCGTGCTGATCATGGCGGCCACTTCTTCCGCCAATTCCTCATATCGTTTCAACCCTGCTCCTCAAACTGATCCGTAGTTTTATTGCACAACTGATCCTGTCACAGTGACAGCACCCGTTATATGCTAGGGTAACAACATCCGGGCAGCAACACCGGCACGCGACACAGACCGACGAGACAGGTGATCTTTCCATGCGACTTTCCATGCTACTGCATTCTCCCCTCGCGCTGGTGCTGGCCATCGCCGCGCCCACTGCCATCTCCGCCAGCCACGACAGCCTGGAGCAGCGCATCAAGGCGTGCACGTCTTGCCATGCGCAGCAGGAAAAGCACGATGCCTTCTTTCCCCGCATCGCCGGCAAACCTGCAGGCTACCTGTACAACCAGCTGCTGAACTTTCGCGAGGGAAGGCGCCAGTATCCGATGATGAACTATATGGTGGAACACTTGCCTGACGATTATCTGCGCGAAATCGCCGACTATTTTGCGGCGCAGCACCCGGCCCCGCCGCCGGCTCAACCCAGCAGCGCCGGCACGACGGCCCTGGCGCGTGGCAAGCAACTGGTGCTGCACGGCGACGCCGGCAAAAAGATTCCCGCCTGTATCGCCTGCCATGGCCAGCAACTGGCCGGCGTGGCGCCCGCCATCCCCGGCTTGCTGGGCTTGCCCCGCGACTATATCAACGCCCAGCTGGGCGCCTGGAAAAACGGCGTCCGCCGCGCCCACTCTCCCGACTGCATGGCGCAAGTGGCGCAGCGCCTATCGGATGCGGACGTGGGCGCCGTCTCGGCCTGGCTGGGCACGCAAGTGGCCAGCGCCGACGCGCGTCCCGCCAGCAGCATCGCCCTGCCCTTGCCGCTGCATTGCGGCGGCGTACCGGGCTCCAGCGCGCAGGTGGCGCCATGAAAAAATGGATGATCGCGGCGGGCTTGCTGCTGATTGCCGGCGGCAGCGCCATATTCCTGCTGTATCCAGCCGACGACCTGGGACCGCCACCCGTGGCCAGCACCCTGAGCCAGGATCAGCTGGTCGCGCGCGGCGCCTATCTGGCCAAGGCGGGCGACTGCATGGCCTGCCACACGACGCGCGGCGGCGTGCCCTACGCAGGTGGCCGGGCCTTGCAGACGCCGTTTGGCAAGGTGCTCTCGCCCAACATCACGGCCGACAAGGAAACGGGCATCGGCAGCTGGACGGCCGACGATTTCTGGCGCGCCATCCACAACGGCAAGTCGAAGGATGGCCGGCTGCTGTATCCAGCCTTTCCGTACACCAGCTACACCAAGGTGCGGCGCGAAGACAGCGACGCGCTGTACGCGTATTTCCAGAGCGTGCCGCCGCACAGGCAGGCGAACGCGCCGCATGCGCTGCGCTTCCCCTACAACCAGCAGATCGCGCTGGCCGCCTGGCGTGCCCTGTATTTCAAGCCGGGCGTGTACCAGCCGCTCACAAACAAAAGCATGGAATGGAACCGCGGCGCCTACCTGGTGCAGGGTCTGGGCCACTGCAGCGCCTGCCATAGCAGCCGCACCACCCTGGGCGGCAGCGACGACGGCCTGTCCGGCGGCCTGATCCCCGTGCTGGGCTGGTACGCGCCGTCGCTGACGTCGGACGCCGAAGCGGGCCTGGGCGACTGGAACACGGCGCATATCGTGGAATTGCTGCAAACGGGCGTCTCGCCGCGCGCCACCGTCTTCGGCCCCATGGCGGAAGTCGTGCGGCAAAGCCTGCAGCACATGAGCACGGCCGACGTGCAGGCAATGGCTGTCTACCTGAAAAGCCTGCCCGGCCCCGCGCAAGCGGTGAAAAAGGCGCCGCGCGGCACGTCGGAGCAAGCCAGGCAGCAAATGGCGCTGGGCGCAAAACTGTATGAGGCGCAATGCGCGAGCTGCCACCAGGCCGACGGCAAGGGCGTGCCGCCCGGCTACCCGCCGCTGGCCGGCAACCGCGCGCTGACGACGGAGTCGGCCGTGAACGCCATCCGCCTCGTGCTCAACGGCGGTTTCGCGCCCGGCACCCGCGGCAACCCGCGCCCCTACGGCATGCCGCCGTTCGGCCCCGTCATGGATGACGCGGAAGTGGCGGCCGTGGTGACCTATCTGCGCGCGTCGTGGGGCAATGATGCGCCGGCCGTGTCGGCGCTGGAAGTGAATAAATACCGTAGCGTGCCGCTGGAGTAAGATCGTTTGACGATTATCTCAAATTGAGATAATCTGTAAATCATGGCATTACTTCGGCATGCATATGCGCATCGTCGCCAACAAAGCTTTGATGGATTTCGCCAGCAGGCATCCGCTGGCGAGCGAACCCATGCAGGTATGGCGCAAAATCATCGAATCGCGGTCATTTGCCAATTTTGCTGTGATGAAGTCGACATTTAAC
Organism: Janthinobacterium sp. BJB401; assembly: GCF_013372745.1. Lineage (NCBI taxonomy): Bacteria > Pseudomonadati > Pseudomonadota > Betaproteobacteria > Burkholderiales > Oxalobacteraceae > Janthinobacterium > Janthinobacterium sp. BJB401. Next base: position 44,857 of record NZ_JABXFH010000024.1, read on the forward strand.
GCCACCGATCATGTTGGCGATTACTATGTTTTTAATATTGGCGGTAACAAGTACCGGATCATCGCCGCGATTCACTTCAATCGCCAGTTGCTGTTCATCCGGGAAGTGCTGACGCATAAGGAGTACGACGCATGGAAACCTTGATGCATCGTGAAATGATTACAAAAATCACTGTCCACTATCAAGCCTTGTCCAAACTGGTTCCTCTGCAGGCGATTCCTGATGCGGCCGCTTATGAACAAGCTGTCAGCGTATTGCATCAACTATTGGATGCCGGGGCGGCCGATGAAACGCACCCTTTGGCCGGGCTGGTTGACAGTGTCGGCCGCCTGATAGCCGATTACGACCAGGAACATTTTCCACCGCCCCCCGTCTCGCCTGCGGCCACGCTTCGCCTGTTGATGGAACAACAGGCGCTGACACAATCCGACCTGCCGGAAGTGGGAACCCAAGGCGTCGTGTCTGAAGTGCTCAACGGCAAGCGGGATCTCAATGTGCGGCAAATCAAGGCTCTGGCGCAACGTTTCGACGTCCCCACCAGTGTTTTTATTGCATGAGCTCGTAAAAAAACCGGCGCCGGTTTTTCATTTCAAACAGCCGCTTTCAGCGGAACTTGCTTTTGTGCCCCGTCTTCAAATCCAGCGCATAACGCACGCCATTGTCCGTCAGCATGACTTCATCGGGCGGCTCCTCGCCGGCCAGCGCGCCGTCGATCAGGGGCAAGCCTTCGCCCTTGCGCATCAGGTCGTCGCAGCGCTCGTACACATTGGCGCAGCCGGTGGAGGCCATCAGCGATTGCACGATGGCCACTTTCCATGCGTCGGCGCCGCCGGCGTTGAATTCGCAGATCAGATAGCCTTGCACGCCGCCGAACAGCTGCACCACCAGGCCCGGCAAGCCCTCGTCTTCGCCCTTGATCAGGGTCAGCAGCTGGTTTTCGCCCGCCTTCTTGATGGCTGGCAGTTTTTTCTCGATGGCGGCCTTGACTCTGCGCTTGATCAGCGCGTGGTCGACCGGTTCGTCTTCCTTGAAGCTCCAGATGCGCGCGCGGATCTGCGACTTCGAATTGTAGGCGGCGCGGGCGATGAATTGCTTCGACGAGCTTTGCACGATGGCCGTCGAGCCGGGCTTCATTTTTTCCTGCGGCTTGCCTTCGACTTTTTCAATCGCGGACGCGTAAATCCACGATTGGCCCAGCAAGCTCTTTTCCTTGCCCTGTTTGATGGTGATGATCAGCATGTAATTCCAGTAGTGTGAGCGGCGCGTGCCGCTCGTCGTATGTCCAATACCGGCATGATACCTCATGCCATCCTGTCGCATCCTTCTGCATTCCATGCCACCGCTGGCGCAGTCTGTCGCAGGACGGTACGCGGGCGCACCCGGCTGGCATACCATGCAAGTATACCAATTCAAAACAGGGAGCAAGAATGACACAGCCACTTTTCCACCGCCGCCACCGCCGCCACGCCAGCGCCGCGATCGCCCTGCTGCTGGCCGCCTGCGCGCTGGCCATCCCGGCCGCGCCGGCGCTGGCGTCGCCGCTCGACTGGATTTCCGGCAACAGCATCCAGGGCAGCGGCAAGCTGCAAAAGCAGACGCGCGACGTCGGCAATTTTCATGCCGTGGCGCTGAACGTGCCGGGCACGGTTGAGCTGCGCATCGGCAACACGGACAGCGTCACCGTCGAAGCGGACGACAATATCCTGCCGCTGATCGAGACGGCCGTGGAAAACGGCACCCTGCGCATCCGGCCCGCCAAGCGCAACGCCAACTTCCGCCAGAGCAGCCTGACCATCGTCATCCAGGCGCGCCAGGTGGAGCGCGTCAGCGTGGGCGGCTCGGGCAGCATCACGGCAACGGGCTTGCGCGCCGAGAAGCTGCGCTTCGACGTGGGCGGTTCCGGCTCCATCCATGCGCGCGACCTCGACAGCCGCCAGGTCTCCATCGCCATCGGCGGCAGCGGCAGCTTCAAGGCCAGCGGCAAGACGGAGCAGCTGACGGCCTCGATCGGCGGCTCGGGCAATATCGAAGCGGGCCGCCTGGCCGCGCGCGAAGTGCAGGTGAGCATCGGCGGCTCGGGCGAAGCCACCGTGTGGGCCAAGGACGACCTGGCCATCAGCATCGGCGGTTCTGGCGAAGTGAGCTACTACGGCGATCCGCGCATCAGCCGCAGCATGCAGCGCTCCAGCAGCATCCGCCGCCTGGGCAGCGCGCCGAATTAAGCGCCCGCAATGACAAAAGCCCGGAGCGATCCGGGCTTTTTGCGTTTCCAACAGTCAAATCAGCGGGCCGGCTTGACCGGTTCGCGGTCGATCAGAATCGTGTTGACGCTGTCCGTCAGCCAGATCTGGCCATCCTGGATCGTGCACTGCAGTTGCATGTTGCGCTGCGCCAGCTTGCTCATGTCCTGCGCCGCTTCCGATGGCAGGTTGATCACGGTCAGGTTCTTCGCCCGTTCCAGTTTGTTGGCGATCTGTTTCCACCAGATGTGGCTCGTTGCGCCATAGCTGTAGACGATCACCTGCTCCGAACGCCCGCACGCCTTCAGGATGCGCTTTTCGTCGGGCTGGCCCACTTCGATCCACAGCTGGATGGCGCCCGTCAGGTCTTTCTGCCACAGGTCGGGCTCTTCCGTATCGAACAGGCCCTTGGTGAAGGTCAGCGCCTCGTCGGCGTGGATGGCGAACGCCAGCAGGCGCACCATCATGCGCTCGTCCGTCTCGGACGGATGGCGCGCCAGGGTCAGCGCGTGATCCTGGTAGTAATTGCGGTCCATGTCGGCGATCTGCAGATCGGCTTTGAAAATTGTTGCTTTGAGGGCCATCGTGTTTCTGTCTCGGTAAAGTGAAGAGTGAAGTCGGTATCAGCGGAAGACCACGGTCTTGTCGCCATTTTTCAGGATGCGGTGCTCGACGAACCATTTCACGGCGCGCGCCAGCACCACGCACTCGACGTCGCGGCCGATGGCCGTCAGGGTTTCCGCATCCATCGCATGGTCGACGCGCTCGACGTCCTGCTCGATGATCGGGCCTTCGTCCAGGTCGCCCGTGACGAAGTGGGCCGTCGCGCCGATCAGCTTGACGCCGCGGTGATGCGCCTGCGCGTACGGCTTGGCGCCCTTGAAACTGGGCAGGAAGGAATGGTGGATATTGATGGCGCGGCCATCGAGCGCCTGGCACAGGCCCGGCGACAGGATTTGCATGTAGCGCGCCAGCACCACCAGGTCGATCTTGTGCGTGTCCATCAAGTCGATGATCTTCGCTTCCTGCGCCAGCTTGGCCGCTTCCGGCGCGCCGGCCGCCAGCGGCAAGTGGTGGAAGGGAATGTTGTAGCTGGCCGCCAGCTGGTAGAACTCCATGTGGTTCGACACGATGGCGGGAATTTCCACGTTCAGCAAGCCGCTCTTGTAGCGGAACAGCAAATCGTTCAGGCAATGGCCGATCTTCGACACCATCAGCATCACGCGCGGCTTGACGCGCGCATCGTGCAACTGGCCATGGAAGGGACCATTCAACTGCATGGCTTGCGACAGGTCGGCGAAGTCGCTGCGCAACTGGGCGTCGCTGACGGCGCCGTCTTCCAGCGCGAAATGCACGCGCATGAAGAACAGCTGGGATTCCTGGTCGCCGAACTGGGCGGAATCGAGGATGTTGCAGCCGCGTTCGGCCAGGAAGCCGGACACGCGGTGCACGATGCCGCGCTGGTCCAGGCAGGACAGGGTCAGGATGTATTCGGGATGCGTCATGGTCGCGGAAATAGGTCAAAAAGTAAGGCGATGCTCGGCTCAGCCACGCGCGCCGGCCATCGGCTGCGCTGCCGCGAGCCGGCTATTGTCGCACGGCCGGGCCTGTAAACCTGCATTTTCCACACAGCCATCGTGGCGGACGCGACGCGCCATCTCATTAGCGTTCGTTTGATCTGGCGCAAAACCATCGCATTTTTCAAGCAGCCAGGGGCCATTCGCGCCTTAAACGACCACCTGGCGTGGAACCTGGCGCGCCATCCGGCGTCTATCTCTTTGCTCGTTTCAACATACGCCGCACCCGGTGCACCGGGTGTTTTTCGGACCAGATTTTCATTGAGGTAGAACATGTTCCCTAACAGTATTAGCCCCGCGCTGAAGTCCCACCTGGAAGCCCAGCTCAATTTCGCCACCGACCTGTCACGCAAGATGTTCGACACGGCGCAGAAAATGAGCGAGCTGCATGTGCGGCTGGCGCAAGACCTGTTCCAGGAATGGAGCGACACCAATCAGCAACTGCTGTGCGCACGTGACACGGGCGAGTTCCTGTCGACAGCGGCCCAGCTGCAACCAGGCGGCGTGAGGCTGCGCCAGTACCAGCAGCAGCTCGGCAATCTGGTCGCCAATGCCAATGTCGAGATGAACCGCACTGCGGAAACGCATATCCCCGAAGCGAGCCGCACGGCCGTCGCCTTCGCGGACGAAGTGGTGCGCAAAACCGCCGAGGAAACGGAAAAAGCTACGCAGCGCCAGCGTGAAATGATCGAAAAAATGCACGCCGCGGGCCACCGCAATGGCGCCGGCCAGAGCCGCGACACCAGCAGGCAATCCGATCAGGCGCATTGAACACCTGAATTGACCACTAGACCCCACTCGACAGCAAGGAGAGCGACATGGCTAACAATCAAGGTAATGAACAGGGCAAAGGCACTGGCAGCAGCCAGAAAGCCGGCGAATCAGGCAGCGGCAAAGGCACGAGCAAGCGCGGCTTTGCCGCCATGAACGAGGAGCAGCAACGCGAAATCGCCAGCAAGGGCGGCCAGGCAGCCCATCAAAAGGGCACGGCCCATGAATTCGACTCGGAAGAAGCACGCCGGGCCGGGCAGAAAGGGGGCGAAGCCGTCAGCCGCAACCGCGAACACATGGCGGAAATCGGCCGCAAGGGCGGCGAAAGCCGGCAATCGGCCCAGCGCGCCAATGAAAGCCGCAGCACGGCGGCACGCAGCGGCAGTACGGGCCGGCAGGGCAACAAGGACGAGGACGACAAGGGCTGATCCGGGGCTGCTCTGGCGGCCCCATGCAAGGGCTGGGGCAGCGCGTGGCGCGGCGGTATGGTACATTCTCGCCTTACCGACACCTCCGCGCCACGCCCCGCCCTTCCCCGCATGCAGCCATCCCTGAAATACCTGAGCGCCTATTCCGAACAAACGCAAGCGCAAGTGCAGCAACTGATCGCGCAAGACAAGCTGGGCGACGTCCTGTTGAAACGCTATCCGAGCGCGCACGATGTACGCAACGACAAGGCTTTATACCAGTATGTGCAAGACTTGAAGAATGAATTCCTGCGCAATGCCGAGCCCATCAACAAGGTGGCGTTCGACAGCAAGATCCATGTGATCCAGCACGCGCTGGGCTTGCATACCTCGATCTCGCGCGTGCAGGGTGGCAAGCTCAAGGCCAAGCATGAAATCCGCGTGGCCACCATGTTCAAGGAAGTGCCGCTGGAATTCCTGCGCATGATCGCCGTGCACGAACTGGCGCACGTGAAGGAAAAGCAGCACGACAAGGCGTTCTACAAGCTGTGCACGTATATGGAACCGCAATACCACCAGTACGAATTCGACGTGCGCCTGTACCTGACCCAGCTCGACCTGTCAGGCCAGCGCCTGTGGTCCTGAAGTCCTGGCCATAACGGGCCGTTCCTGAAGTCCACGAAACAATGCCGCCCAGGGTATCCACTGGGCGGCATTGTTCGGTATGCGCCGGCGAGGCCGGCAGCAAGTTCAGACTCAGGCGGCGTTCTTGCGGCGGCGCAGGAAGGCCAGCAGGCCCAGTCCGCCCAGCATCATGCCGTAGGTGGCAGGTTCCGGCACGGCGCTCACGCTGGCGGCGATATTGTCGACCTGGAAGGTGTGCAAGGCGCCTTCCTTCCACGATGCCGACAGCAGGTTGTTAAAACCCGTAAACGTGTAATCGCTGAAGGTATGGCTGCCATCGAGGCTGAAGGTCTGGCTCACCGTGCCGCCGCCCACCTGATGGCCGACGAAGGTCACGTCGTAGGCGCCAGGCAAGCTCACGAAGTCAGCCAGACTGATCGAGCTTAGCGAGAAGGCTGCGCCATCGGTACGGCTCAAGGTGGTCGTCGACAGGAGCGTGGCGCCCAGGCCGGCCGAGCCAGCGTAGGCGAAGTTGCTCTGGTGCGCAGAACTCAACAGGCCCAGGAAGCTGCTGTCGAAATCATAACCGCCTTCGGAGTAGGAGTTGAAGACGGAACCGAAAATGCCGGGATGTTCCAGCGCATCGAAGCCGATGGTCGTGGTTTGTGCGTGGGCGCCGCCAGCGGCGAGAATGGCGGCAACAGCGGTCGCGCGCAGGAAGGTCATGGATTTCAAAATAGCATCCTTTCAAGATGATGAAGTAGCGAGGTTGTGGCAACTTGCAATACTTAGGCGTCGTCGCGGGAAACGGGAGGTGCCTCGCCGGGTGTCCGACATGCCTGTCTTTTGAACAAGTGCAGTAGAACACATTCATATACAAAAAGCATCTTCATTTTCAAAAAAACATGCCTGCATAGAAATATTATGGCTATATTTATATTAATTAAGTTGTTGAGCTTGATCAATTTTCCCGTACAGAAATAAAAAAGCCATGCACTTCACAGTGCATGGCTGCGGGTAAGGTTCCGTAAGGAATCTTTACGGCGCACAATCTTTCAGGCGCTGCACCAAGGTCGCAGGGTCGGCATCGGCATTCAGGAAGGCCGCGTGCTGCGGGCGAATAAAACCCTGCTCCTTGCCGTTTTGCACGAAAGCGATCAAGCCGTCATAAAAACGGTCGACATTGAGCAAGCCGATGGGCTTGGCGTGCAAGCCCAGCTGGGCCCATGTGAGCATCTCGAACAGTTCTTCCAGGGTGCCATAGCCGCCTGGCATGGCGATGAAGGCGTCGGACAGGCTGGCCATCATCGCCTTGCGCTCATGCATGTCCTTCACGATGAACTGGCGCGTCAAGCCCGTATGGCCCACTTCGCGCTCGACCAGCTGGGTGGGGATCACGCCCGTCACCTCGCCGCCCAGGCGCAGCACTTCATCGGCGATCACGCCCATCAAACCCACCTTGCCGCCGCCATACACGAGCGAGATATTTTCCGCCACCAGCACGCGCGCCAGTTCGCGCGCCGCCACGGCATAGTCCGGCGAGACGCCCGCATTGGCGCCGCAGTACACACATAAAGCCTTGATCACAGTAATCCCTACCCTTTCAATTCATCGATCGCCGCCTCGACCTCGAGGCGTTCCTTGGCGTCCAGTGCCTCGCACTCGGCCGCCTTTTCATACAGTGCCAGCGCTTCCGCCAGCTTTTTCTTTCCGTCGAGCATGTTCAAGGCGCGCGCGTATTCGCTGTGCGCCAGCGCCGAATATGGCGTCAGGGCCAGCGCCGTCTTGAAGTGCTGATAGCCGTCTTCCTTGTTGGCGCCGTAAGTCAGGCCGCCGATCATGGCGCCGACCTTGTCGATAATTTCCGTATGATAAATCCCAAACGCGATATGCGCTTCCGCATGCATGGGCGCTACAGTCATCGTGCGGTCCAGGCTGTTGCGCACGCGCGCCCCCATGCCCTGTGCCAGGGCCCTGACGACGGACGTGCCCAGCGCATAGCGGCCCAGGCTGTAGGCATGCCAGTAATAGCCGGCCGGATTGCCCGGCTGCTCGCTCTGCTGGCGCTCGCAGCGCTCGGCGACCTCCTCGTACATGTCGAGTTTGCGGCTGTCGTCCACTTCCAGGTGCGTGGCGTAGATGCAGGTCGCCTTGTGCGCCACCGCATAGCCGGGCACGCCGACGGCCAGGCCCAGCTTCACGGCGCGCTCGAAGTCGCCCGCATGGAAGGCCAGCCAGGCTTGCACCAGCGCAGGGTGGGTGGGAAACGGTTCCACGTCGCCCGCATGCAGGCGCGCCCAGGCCGCTTCCAGGGTTTGCGGCGTGTAGACATATGCTTCGTCCGGATAAGGAAATTGTTTCCAAGCCATATATCTCTCCTGTAATGGACGACGGGGCGCCAGCAGCCGCGTCAGTCGTTCTTGAGTTTGGTCACATACTCTTCCGACAGTTTGCGAAACAGCAAATGCGTTTCATTGCGCAAATACGGCCCGATCAGGGACAGTACCTGGTAGCAGCCGCGCGCCAGCGCATCGGACATCGATTGCTGCTCGCTGTACTTGCGCGGATTGCGCACATACTCGTACGACAGCCAGTAGGTGGCAACGACCACCATATTCGTCGCCATCGCGGCCACTTCCATATCCGACGCTTCCAGCGACTGTTCGCTGCGCAAGTCTTCGCACAGCTGCGTGGCCACCTTGATCTTGTGCGCCAGGATCAGTTTGAAGTGCAATTCCAGCTTGCGGTTGCGCGACAACAAATCGTTGAGGTCGCGATAGAAAAAGCGGTAGCGCCAGATCAGTTCGAACATCAGGTGCAAATACAGCCAGACATCCTCGATATTCGAACGGCGCCCGTCGGGCACGGTCAGGATGCGTTCGATTTCCGCCTCGAACTGAACGAAAATCGAGTTGACGATGTCGTCCTTGTTACGGAAGTGGTAATACAGGTTGCCGGGCGAAATGTTCATCTCTTCCGCAATCACGGTCGTCGTGATATTCGGCTCACCAAACTCATTGAACAGGCGCAGCGACAACTCCAGGATGCGTTCGCGGGTACGGCGTGGTGCTTTTTGTAGCATGGCGGGCAATCTCTCTGTGTTCTGCCTCAAGCATACCACCTAAGATAGCTGTAATGAAACACTCCGCCCCCAGGCGCCGGCGAAAAGCACGGGCAAGAAAAAGCCTGCTCGCGCAGGCTGGAGGGATGCGGCGCCGGCTCAGGCGGCCGGCGCTTTTTTCTTCGCCGCCGGTTTGCTCACCGGCTTGCTCGTTGGCCTGGCTGCGGCGCGCAGCGCGGTCCTGGCCGCCGGCTTGGCCGGGGCCTTGGCGACGGCCGCTTTGGGCGCGGTTTTCGGCACGGTTTTTGATGCGGCTTTCGGCGCCGCCTTCACGGCGGGCCTGGCCGCAGCCTTCGGCCTGGGCGCCGACGCGGCCTTGGCCGACAGCGCCGCCACTTGCTGGCTCAAGGCATCGATCTGCGCGTGCAGCGCGGCAAGATCCTGTTGCGTGGGCACGCCGATGGCGGCCAGGGCGCGCGCGACGCGCTCTTCAAACACCTGTTCCAGCTTGTCCCAGGAGCCGCTGGCCTGCTTGCCCACGCCATCGGCCAGCTTGCCGACGCTGTCGCTGACGTCGGCCACCTTGTCTTCGGCGCGCTTCTGGAATTCCGTGCCTTCTTTCACCAGCCGGGAAAACACGCGCCCCCCTTCTTCCTGCGCCTTGGCGAAAGCGCCGAGGCCCGCTTGCCAGATCTGCTGCGCGGACGAGCGCACGGCGTTCGCCAATTCCGCGTCTTCCGCCAGTTCCTTCAATTTCTTCACCATCGCCAGCTCCCGTCATGTGAAAGGCCATGCCACGCATGGATGCGTTTTATTCTAGAGAGCAAAACTAGAGACGGGAGTCTAATTCGATGGAAAACGGCTGCGCAAGGTGCGCCAGCGCACGCGGCGGCCACTTGCCAGTACCGCAAGCACCTACGCCGCCGCTTTCACCTGGCCGTGTAGCAGCTTGTGCAGGCGGAAGCCTTCGCGGATATTCTCGCGCAGCACGGCGCCTTTCCACGGTTTCGTGTAGAAGCGGTCGACGGCGCCGCGGTTGATGGCCGCCATGATGGGCGTCAGGTCGGCAAAGGCGGACAGCATGATGCGGAAGGTGTCGGGGCACAGGTGCTTGACCCGCTCCATGAATTCGGTGCCGCTCATGAGCGGCATGCACTGGTCGCACAGGATCACCTGCACCTTGTGGCGCGCCAGGATGTCGAAGCCCTCGGCGGCCGTCTGCGCCGTCAGGATGCGGTAGCCGTCCTGCGCCAGGAAGTCGCTGAGCACGTCGAGCATGAAGACGTCGTCGTCGACGATCAGCAAGGTTTGCTGTTCTTCGCTGCCCGCATCCTCGGGCGCCTGCAGCAGCTGGCCTTTCATCAGCATCTGCTCGAATTCCTCGTGCGGCACGGGGCGGCTGAAATAATAGCCCTGCATCTCGTCGCAGCCGTGGCGCCGCAGATAGGCCAGCTGGGCATCGTTTTCCACGCCTTCGGCGATCACTTCCAGCTTCATGCTGTGCGCCATGCTGATGATGGCCAGCACGATGGCCGCGTCGTCCGGGTTGCTCGTCACTTCGCGCACGAAGGCGATGTCGATCTTCAGCTTGTCGATGGGGAAGCGCTTCAGGTAAGCCAGGCTGGAATAGCCGGTGCCGAAATCGTCGATGGAAATCTGGATGCCCAGCGCCTTCAGGTTGCGCAGCACGGCGATGGTTTCCTCGGCGTTCGACATGAGCGAGCTTTCCGTCAGCTCCAGCTCCAGCAGTTCGGGCGCGATATCGTATTTGCGGATCGCCTTGAGCACCTCCTCTTCCAGGCCGCCGACGAAAAACTGGATGCCCGACACGTTGACCGACAGGTGCACGGGCCCGATGCTGCTGGCGCCCCACTCGCTGATCTTGCGGCACGCTTCGTCGAGCACCCAGTTACCGACGCGCACGATGAGACCCGTTTCTTCCAGCAGGGGGATGAACAGGGCCGGCGAGACCATGCCGTGGCCGGGGCGGCGCCAGCGTATCAGCGCCTCGGCGCCGCTGATGCGCCCCGAGATGATGTTCACCTTGGGCTGGAAGAACAGCACGAATTCCTCGTTGTCGATGGCGCGCCGCAGGGCATTTTCCATGTCCAGCCGCGCCATCGACTGCGCATTCATTTCCGCCGTGAAGAAGCGGAAGGCGTCGCGGCCCGCTTCCTTGGCGCGGTACATGGCCGTGTCGGCATATTGGATCAGGGTGTCCGCATCGACGCCGTCGTCCGGGTACACGGAAATGCCGATGCTGACGGTCACCGTCACTTCGTGGCCCTGCAAATCGAAGGGCTTGCGCATCGCTTCGCGGATCTTGTCGACCACGCCCACCGCATGCTGGGCGCCGTCGGGCAGCACCAGGATGGTGGCAAATTCATCGCCGCCGAAGCGGCCAATGGTGTCGCGCACGCGCAGGCAATCGACGAGGCGGCTGGAAAACTGACGCAGCAGGTCGTCGCCGATGGTGTGGCCCAGCGTATCGTTGATATTCTTGAAGCGGTCGATATCCATGAACAGCACGGCCACGGCCCATTGGTGCTCGGCCGCCTGCGACAGCGAATGGGTCAGCGAGGCGTAGAACTGGCTGCGGTTCGGCAAACCCGTCAAGGTGTCGAAATGGGCCAGCTTCATCAGGCGCTGCTCGGCATCCTTGCGCTCGGTGATGTCGCGCGCCACGGCCACCAGGATCCAGCTCTGGCCCGAGCGCAGGGTGCGCCGCTGCACTTCCACCGACAGGGGCGAGCCGTCCTTGCGCTGCAGCTGCAATTCCGCCATCGGCCCGCCCTGGTCGCCGGCCAGCAGCTTGTTGTACAGCTCTTCCAGCTGGGATTCTCCCTCGTGCGCGCGGCCCGGCCCCACGCGCAGGAAATCCTCGCGCTCGAAACCGAGCATGCGGCAAGCCGTCTGGTTGACGTCGACGAAGCACATGCCGGCGCGGTCGACGAGGAAAATCGCGTCGGCCGTGGCATCCATCGCCAGACGGAAGCGGCGCAAGTCTTCATCGAGGCGGATGCGCGCCGCCATGTCCAGGGTCAGCTGCTCGTGGTGGCGCTTGATTTCGTCGTACAGCAGCAGGTTGTCATAGGCGACGGCGATCTGCGCCGCCACCGTGGCGGCGACCCGCTCGTCGACTTCGGAAAATTCATTCGCCCCCAGCTTGTCGACCAGGTACAGCCAGCCGTGGCTGCGCTCGCGCGAAGCGATGGCCACGCCCAGGAAGGAATGCACGGGCGGGTGCGTGTCGGGCAGGCCCAGCGCGCCGGGATCACCCTTCAAGCCATTGACCCGGTAGGGCTGGCGCTGTTCCAGCAAGCGGTTCAAAATGCCCGTGCGCGGCGCGCTGGCGATGCGCTCGAGGTTTTTCTCGGCGCCGCACGAGGAAAAATAGCTGAGTTTTTCGGCGCCCTCTTCCAGCACGCCGATGCAGGCGTACCTGGAGACGCAGATATTCTGCGCCACCTTGCAACCCGCCTCGATCAGGGCGCGCGGATCGCGTTCGGCGCCCAGTTCGATGCCCAGCTCGATCAGGGCCGTCAGGCGCAGGCTCACCGCCTGCAGGCTCGACAGCGAGCGCGACAGGCGCTCCGTCATGACACCCAGGTCTTCGGGGATGGCGGCCTGGCCTTCGCGCTGGGTGGCCAGCTGCGAGATCTGCTGGCTGCTCGATTCCAGTTCGTCGAGGTAGCCGCTGACCTGGTGCTCGATGCCGGCCAGCTTGCCTGTGGCGGGAGGGGCCGCACCGCCGCTGGCCTGCGGCGCCGCCGGCACCTGGGCCGCCGCCGGCATCAGCCCCAGCGCCTCGTTGACGGTGCGCACGATGACCTCGGGGTCGGACGGCTTGGGCAGCACCCAGCGCACGCCGCAAGCCTGCGCCAGCAGGATCGCTTCCTGCTCGCGGTAGGTGGCCGTATAAAAGATGATGGGCACGTCGGTCAGCGCGGGATCGGCATGCACGCGCGTGACGAATTCGTAGCCGTCCATGTTCGGCATGAGGATGTCGGAAATGATCAGGTCCGGCCGCTCGGTACGCAATATTTCCAGCGCATCGGCGCCATTCGCCGCCTCCAGCAGGCGGTGGCCGCCGTAGCCCAGCAGGGCGGTCAGAAACTCGCGGTTCAGCACATGATCATCAACGATCAGGATGGTGGCTATGTCGTTTTTAACTGGCGTCGACGGCGCCCCCGGTAAAAAAGACTCCAGCTCCGCGACGAACAGGTCGGGCTCGATCGGCTTGCCGATGTAGCCATTGAAGCCCGCTTCGAGCAGGCGTTCGCGGTCGCCCACCATGGCCAGCGCCGTCACGGCCAGGGCCGGGATGGTGCGCAGCTGCGGGTCTTTCTTCAGCTCCGCCACCACGCCATAGCCATCGAGCTTGGGCAAATGCACGTCGCAAATGATCAAGTCCGGCAGTTCGCTGCGCGCCATGCGCACGCCCTCTTCGCCGTCATAGGCGGCCAGCGGCGTGTACCCGAAGGCACGCAGCAAATACACCATCAATTCCATATTGGTGGCGTTATCTTCGATAATCAGGATACGTGCGGACAATTAGCGCCCCCAATAAAAACTGCATGGACTCATTTTCTGCCTGCGTTCAACTTTCCGTTTGCGCGATCTACATAACAATCCTACAACATCTTGCCATACATCCAGAAAAATATCTGTCCGCAGGATGCCGGCGGAACGGCGCAAGCGGCCCCAGCAAAAAAATTTCGCCGGCTGTCTTCTGACGTTAGCTTAATACAGTACGCCAGTGGAAAACAGCATTTTCTGCCCCGTGCGTTGTTAAACAGGGGCAACAGCAGAGTCAAAACAGACAGTCTTGCCATGCAGACAAAACACAACAGGACTCAGGCAAAATGGGGAGTAGATGGGGGTTAGGCGACTTCGTTCTTGATAGTGATTTCTTCCAGCAGCTGGCGCAGCACGCGCGCATCGCTGGCCAGCGCCACGTGGCCGATGCCGCCGAAGGCGAGATTGCGCGCACCGGGCAGCTGTGCGGACGCTTGCGGCGCGACGATATTGTCGTGATGCGAATACATCGACGTGATCAGCGCGCGCGTCTCTGCCGTCTCGCTGGCGGCCAGTTGCGCCAGCCAGCCGCTCGGCGCGCCATCGATACGGCTCATCTGCCGCGCATTCGTCCCCGCCGCCAGGTTGGCCAGCGCCGTGCCGTGGTGCGGCGTGCCGATGGTGATGATGCGGGCCACGCGGGCCGCGCCATGCCGGCGCAGCCAGGCGCGCGCCACCAGGCCACCCATGCTGTGGGCGACAAGAATCACGCGGTCGCTGCCCGTACGGGCGCACAGCTCGGTGATGGCTTGCTCGACCTGCGGCACGAACGCCTCGATGTCGCCGTTAATCGGTTCCAGATCGATCGCCTTGTACACGATACCGGCCCGTGCCAGTTGCCCGCTCAGCTTTGTCCAGTAGCCGCGGTTGCACACATAGCCGTGCACCAGCAGCACCGGCATGCCCTGGCCGGGGATGCTGCCGGCCGCATGCAGGCGCGGACGCAGCATGCCCCACGACGACGTCCACAGGGTGGCGCGCAGTTCGCCGAAAAACAGGCGCGCGGCGCCCATGGCGCCCAGCTGGTATTCAGGCGGCACGGGGCTGCCCAGGCGCCGGCTTTCCCAAAAGTTGCGCGCGACGACCAGCGCGCGCACGGCCAGCAGCATGGCGCCCGCCAGCAGCACGGCCAGCAGCGGCGACGCGACGCCCCACGCATGCATGGCCAGGTAAGCCACGCACAGCACGGCCAGTACTTGCAGCAGCATCAGCCACTTGAGGATACGCGCGATCATGCGGCAGTTGGCACGGGCACGGGGGCCGGCTTGCCCGTCAGCGCTTGCGCCAGGCCGCTGGCCAGGCGCGCGGCCAGCGCGTAAATCGTCAGCTGCGGATTGGCGCCTATCGAGGTGGGAAACAGCGAACCGTCGTGCACGGACAGGTTGCGCACGCCATGGTAGCGCCCGTCGGACCCCGTCACGCCCAGCCGTGCATCGTCCGACATGGTGCAGCCGCCCATCACGTGGGCCGACACCACGCGCGCCAGCAGCGCCTGCATCGGCAATGCGCCGATGGCCTGTTTCGCCTGCGCCCAGCTGGTGTAGTGGCGGGCCAGCTCGTGTACGGGATACACGCTGTTCGCGCCGGCGGCGAACTGGATTTCCGCCATCGACAGCAGCGCGCGCCGCGCGCCATCCCAGATGAAGGGCGTGAGCGGATAGTCGAGCACGGGCGCGCCGAAACTGTCGATGGACACGCTGCCACCCGCCGCATCGTGGTGAAAGCCGTCGCGCAGCAGGGCCAGCAAGCCGTGCGCATGGGGAAATTCGCGCATCGTGCGCGCATGTTCATCGCCGAAGCCGCCCATGGTGGTGGCCATCAGCAGCGGGTGCAAAGGCGGCGCTTCAAGCTTGTAGCCGATGGGGCCATCGATGGGCGCCGTGTGCAGGAAATGGTCGGAATAAATCGTCTGCGGCGCGCCCGCGTAAGCATCGACGCGCTGGGGGAACAGGCCGGCCGAAATCACCGTCGGATGCAAAAAGGTACGCCGGCCCAGCAAGCCGTGCGGGTCGGGCGCCTGCGAGCGCAGCAGCAGCGCCGGCGAATTGATGGCGCCGCCGGCCAGCACAAAGTGCTTGGCGCGCAGCGTCAGGCGCACGCCCGTCGGCACTTGCCCGGCCGCGTCGAGCGCCGTCACCTGCAGGCTGTCGACGCGCTCGCCCTTGAAGCTGAAACGCTCGGCGCGTGCATGCACGAGCAGGCCCGCGCCCAGCGCCAGCGCCGAGGGAATCGTCGTCACCAGCATCGACTGCTTGGCGTTCGTCGGGCAGCCCATGCCGCAGTAGCCGAGGTTCCAGCAGCCGTTCACATTGCGCCGGATGGCGGCCGTGGGGATGCCCAGCGCCGTGGCGCCACGGCGCAATAAATCGTTGTTTTCATTCGGCGGCACGGCCCAGTCGCTCACGTGCAGGCGTTTTTCCATCATGGCGAACCACGGCGCCATGGCGTCCACGCCATAGCCGGCCAAGCCAAAATGCTTGCGCCAGTATTCCAGCGTGCCGGGCGGCGTGCGAAAGCTCGAGGTCCAGTTGACGGTGGTCGAACCACCGACCGTGCGCCCCTGCAGGATATTGATCGCCTTGTCGCGCGTCTTGCGGGCGGCCGATTCCTGGTACAGCGCGGGATAAGCCTGCGCTTCGCGCATCTTGAAGTCTTGCGACGACTTCAGGCCGCCCTCCTCGACGATCAGCACTTTCAAGCCGGCCAGCGCGAGGATTTCCGCCGTCACGCCGCCGCCGGCGCCGCTGCCGATGACGACGACGTCGGCCTCGAAGCTGCGGTCGGTACCCAGGGTGCTGGCGTCGGTGACGTTCCAGCCGGCGGCCACGCCGATGGCGATGGGGTCAGGAATGGGAGATGTGCTCATGGATGCCTTATGCGCTCAGTTCGGGCAGCGGTCCCGGATAGCCGATGGCGGCCCAGTGGGCGGCATCGGCATACCAGGCGCCGAGGATCAGGTCGTGCAGGGCCAGGTAGGCCGTCTGCAGTGTCGCCAGGCGGTGCGTGCGCCACGACTGCAGAAAGGCGGCCACCTGGGCGGGATCCGCGTCAAGCCAGCCGCCATGCACACCGGCGACGAAGCGCCGCGCGGGTGCCAGCGCCAGCAAGCCAAACAGGTCCTGCACCTCCTGCTGCGCCGCCAGCGGCAAGCCACGGATGGCCGTGTCCACGCCGGTGATGGCGCCATCGAGCGCAGTGGTACGTGCAGATGCTTCCTGCGGCAGCGCGCTGCCCAGCATGGCCGGCACGATGGCCGCCAGCGCCGCGCGCGCCCCGCCATCAAGCATGAAGCGGCCAGGCGGCGCCGGTCCGCGCACGAGACGGTAGGCGGCGCCGCCGGCGGCCAGCACCCCGGCGCCGAGCAAGCCCAGTTTCAGAAACGATCTGCGTTGCATCCCCATGTCTCCCCTTGTTTTGTACGGCCTTTTGCAGGCCAGTGTACGCCAAAGGCAGTAGGCGCTTGAACGCAAAAACTAGAGCACAGAGTCTAGTTTGCGCGACTGAAACCACAGCAGCAGCATGGCCAGCAGCGCCGCCAGCGCGCCGCCGATGGCGATGCTGGGCAAGCCAAAGGCGACGATCAGCGCACCGCCGAGCGCTCCTCCAACGGCCGTACCCGCATTGAAGGCGGCGATATTCAAGCCCGCCGCCACGGCGTCGCTGCCCGGGCAATGCCGCTGCGCCAGGCGTAGCAGCCGCATGGTCGACAGGGTCACGAGGGCAAAGAAGAGCAAGCCCAAAGTGCCGCACAGGGCCAGCATGGCCAGAGGCTGGGCGCGCAACATATAAAAGCCCAGCAAATTGAGCGCCAGCGCGGCCAGGGCCAGCACGGTGGAACGCAGCGCATGGGGACGATCGGCGCACCAGCCGCCCAGCAGGTTGCCGCCGATGGCGCACGCGCCAAAGGACAGCATGGCGGCGCCCAGCCAGGCCGCATCGAGTCCGCCCAGTTGCAGCAGGAAGGGCGACACATACGTGAAAAAACTGAAGGTCGCCACGCTGACCAGCGCCGCCACGCCGGCCGCCATCAGCAGGGGTGGCTGCAAGATGGCGCGCAGGCTGGCCAGCGCCGATACGGCGCCAAGCTGCTGGCGCGCGGCCGGCATGGCGCAGCGCAGGCCGGCGCCGCCGCATAGGGCCAGCACGCCGATGGCGGCAAATACCCAGCGCCACGACGAGACGGCGCCCAGCCACGTCCCCAGCGGCACGCCGCCGGCCAGCGCCAGGGTCAGGCCCAGCCAGACGATGGAGAGCGCCCTGCCTGCGCGCGACGGGTCGACCAGGCTGGTGGCCGCATGCGAGGCGACGGCCATGAACACGCCATGCGCGAGGCCGACGGCAAAGCGCACACCGAGCAGCGCGCCCAGTGCCGGCGCGGCCGCCATGGCCACGCTGCCAACGGCCAGCACGAGCATGGTGGCCACCAGCACCTGGCGCGTGGGCCGGCGCGCCAGCATGGCCGTCAGGATCGGCGCACCGATGGCCGCCCCCAGCGCATACGCGGCGATGGCGCCGCCGGCCGCCGCCACGCTGGCGTGCAAGTCGCGCGCCATGGGAGACAGCAGGCCGGCGGCGATGAATTCAGATAAACCAAAGGCGAAGCTGCACAGGGAGAGCAGATAAATGGAGAATGGCAGCGTGGCGGACGGCAGCACTGTGCGCGAGGACATGGTGGACATGGCAGTTCCTGACAATCAAAAACGCCATGCTGGCCCCTGGGCCATCATCTGTAAAATATCTTATTTATATTGAAACGAGACGCTTAACGTCTCAATTCAAGTCTCAATGGGCGGAAAAGAGCCGCAATTGCGCCAGCAGCCGCTCGCGCACGGGCGATGGGCGCTGCGGGTCCCACGCCATGTACAGGTCAAGCTGGCGCAGCGCTTCGGGCGCGCTGCTTGCCAGCGGCAGCATGACGACGCCGGCAGGCCTGGATGCCGCCAGGCTGGCCGGCAGCAGGGCCACGCCGAAGCCGGCCGCCACCAGTCCCAGCACCGTTTGCAAGCGGCGCGCCTGCTGCGCCACGTGCGGCACAAAACCCGCGTGCAGGCACAGGCTGGCCAGCTGGTCGTGGAAACCCTGGCCCAGCTCGCGCGGCGAGGCGACGAAATCGTCACCGGCCAGCTCCGCCAGGTCCACCCGCGTCAGCCCCGCGCAGCGGTGGTTCAAGGGCAGCGCGATCACGATGTCTTCGCCGGACAGGCGCTCGAAGCGCAAGAGCGGCGTGCTGCGGCCCGGTGCGCGCAGCAGGGCGATATCGACCTCGTTCTTTTCCAGCCACTCGACCTGCTGCTGCGTCGACGCTTCGCGCAAGGTGAATTGCACGGCGGGCGAGGCGGCGCGGAAAGCGCGCAAGGCATCGAGCACGTGGGCATACGGTGTGATGTGGATGAAACTCAGGCGCAAGTGCCCCTCGACGCCCTGCGCCACGCGGCGCGCAGCGGCCACGCCCTCTTCCAGGCTGGCCAGCACCTGGCGCGCCGTGGCCAGAAACGTGCTGCCGGCGGGCGTCAAGGCAACCTTGCGGTTCGTGCGCTCGAATACAGGGTAGCCGAGCAAGTCTTCCAGCCGCAGTATCGCCTGCGACAGCGGCGGCTGCGCCATGTGCAGCCGTTCGGCCGCGCGGCGAAAGTTCAGTTCCTCGGCGACGGCGATGAACTGGCGCAGCAGCCGGGTCTCTATCATGGGCCTTTTTTGGCTACCGCCAGGATATGCCGCGCGATGCCGCGCAGGATGTTGACTTCTTCCGTTTCCAGCCCCGTGCGCGAAAACAGGCGTTTCAGGCGCGGCATCAGTTTTTTCGGATTGTCGGCGTCGAGGAAATCGATGGCGACCAAGGCCTGCTCCAGATGCGCATACATGCCGTCGACCTGCGCCAGGCTGGCCGCGTCGCCATGGAAACCGACGGGACTGGCGGCTTGACCATCGCCGAGGGCCGCCACGCGGCATTCATAGGCCACCACTTGCGCCGCCTGCGACAGGTTCAGCGAGGAATACTCGGGATTGGCGGGAATGTTGATCAGCACATTGCACTGCTCGACGATCTCGTTGGGCAAGCCGAAGCGCTCGTTGCCGAAGATGACGGCCGCGTGCAGCTCTTCGCTGGCCGCCAGCTGGGCCGCGATGGCGCGCGGGGCCGTGACGGGCGGCGAAAATTCGCGCAATCTGGCCGAGACAGCCGCCGCGTAATTGCAGCCTTCGAGCGCTTCGGCGATCGAACCGACGATGCGAGCGCCCGACAAAATATCCTGCGCGCCGCTGGCGAAGGCCACCGCTTCCGCATCCGTCAAGGCATCGGGAAAACGGGGGTTGACCAGCACCAGATCGGAAAAACCCATCGTTTTCATGGCGCGCGCGACGCCGCCAATGTTGCCAGGACGACTAGTTTCGACAAGAATAAATCGCAGGCGTTTGAAAAGAGACGTGTTGATTTCGGGCAGATTCATTTAAAATAGCGCTATTGCGCGGTATCGATACAGGAAATTTCGGGAAACGGAGTCACAAAACGCTGACGCCAGGCCGGGATTTTAACCACTTCGGCACCGCTCCGCTCTTTAATTCATTCTTGCACTCTATCGTACCGGCGCCGAAAGGCGACGCTGGGCGGTCGCGTGCTTTTAACGGAAGCTCACATGCACCCAATGCTCAACACGGCGATCAAAGCCGCCCGCCGCGGCGCCGCCGTCATCAATCGCGCCTCTTTTGACCTCGACCGCGTCGTCGTCACGGAAAAACAACATAACGATTTCGTCACCGACGTCGATCAGGCGGCCGAACAAGCCATCATCGAGGTGCTGTCCAAAGCCTACCCGGACCACGCGTTCCTGGCTGAGGAATCGGGAGCTTCCGCCAACTCGCACGACGAGAATGAATATCAGTGGATCATCGACCCGATCGATGGCACCACCAACTTTATCCACGGCTTCCCGCAATACTGCATCTCGATCGCTCTCGCGCATCGCGGCGTCGTCACGCAAGCCGTCATCTACGATCCGGTCCGCAACGACCTGTTCACGGCCACTAAAGGCGCCGGCGCCTACCTGAACGAAAAACGCATCCGCGTCACCAAGCTGGACCGCATCTCGAACGCCCTGCTGGGCACCGGCTACGTGGCCGGCAGCGCCCGCGCGCTGGACGAATACCTGAAGATGTACGCGATCATGGGCGAACGCAGCCAGGGCGTGCGCCGCGCCGGTTCGGCCGCGCTGGACCTGGCCTACGTCGCTTGCGGCCGCCTGGATGGCTTCTACGAAAAAGGCTTGAAGCCTTGGGATATCGCCGCCGGCGCCCTGATGATCACGGAATCGGGCGGCATCGTCGGTGAGTTCAGCGGCGAATCGGACTACCTGTACAAGGGCGACGTCATCGCCGCCAGCCCGAAGATCTTTGGCCAGATGATCACCCTGCTGACGCCATTCGCCTGATTGCCAGAAGCACTCTGATGTAAAGAAGCTACCGGAGGAAACTCCGGCAGCTTTTTTTTCGCCTCTCAGCGATCTTTCAATTGCCGCGCATGGCCGGCAGCAGCACGCGGTAAATCTGCAGGAACGCCGGCCCCATCAGCACGACCATCAGCGACGGAAAGATGAAAAAGATCAGCGGAAACAGCAGCTTGAGGGCGATCCTGGCCGCCGTTTCTTCGGCGCGCTGACGCCGCTTGGTGCGCAGCTGGTCGGATTGCACGCGCAGCGACGCGGCGATGCTCGTGCCGAAGCGCTCGGCCTGGATCAGCAAGGTCACCAGCGCGTCCACGTCCTCCACGCCCGTGCGCAGGGCCAGGTTGCGCAAGGCCTTGTCCTTGGCGCTGCCGGCGCGCAGCTCCAGCGTCACCAGTTGCAGCTCTTCGGCCAGGACGGCGCTTTTCAGGCCGATTTCCTGCGCCACGCGCGCCAGCGCCGCATCCATCGCCAGCCCCGCCTCGACGCACACCGTCATCAGGTCCAGCACATCGGGAAAGGTTTCGAACACTTCGCGCTGACGCTGTTTCAGGCAGTGCGACAGCCAGACATTGGGCAGGTAATAGCCGAGGGCGGCCGCCGCGACCAGCCACAACGGCATATTGTGCCCGCCCTGGCGCAGCAGAAAATACAACAGCAGCGGCAAGCCCACGAACAGGCCCGTCTTGGCCGCATAAAACAGGGCCGGCGCGGCCTGGCTGCGCCAGCCGGCATGCACGAAGCGGCTGCGGATGGGCGAACGTTCCCAGCCCTCGTCCGGCAGCGACAGCCTGGCCAGCGGGCGCGTCAGGCTGACGGCGTGCGCCACCCAGCGCCGCCTGGCATGGCGCTCGCGGTCGCCGGCGGCCGCATCGCCGAGCGCCTGCAGCCGCTCCTGCACGGCGCTGCCGGCGAACAGGCGCAGCACCAGCACGGCCAGCGCGAAAACAATCAGGAACAGCAGGCCCAGCAAAGCCAACTGCGCCGCACTCATGCCGCTCATCGTGTCTTTTCTTTCATGTCACACCCGGATATGGATAATTTTTCGGATGCCGAGCACGCCAACCATCAGCAAGCCCAGCGCCACGCCGACCATCTTGCGCCCGCCCGCATCCGTGTACAGCACGGCAATGAACTGCGGATTCATCACGTGCATCATCAGCGCCGCGCCAAACGGCAGCAAGCCCAGCACCCAGGCCGACATGCGCCCTTCGGCCGACAGCACGCGCACCTGGCCCAGCAGTTTCAATCGGTCGCGGATGATCGCGCTGATGCTGCCCAGCAATTCAGTCAGGTTGCCGCCCGTCTCGCGCTGGATCAGCACGGCGATGACGAAATAGCGCAAGTCCGTGCTGGGCACGCGCGCGGCCAGGTTGCCCAGCGCATCGGCCATCGCCACGCCAAAACTGACTTCGTCGAACACGGCGCGAAACTCGTCGGCCAGCGGCCCCGTCATCTCCTCGCCGACCATTTTCAGCGCGGTGGGAAAGGCATGGCCGGCGCGCATGGCGCGGCCCATCAGGTCGAGCGCGTCCGGCAACTGCTGCTCGATGCGCACCAGCCGCCGGCTCCTGGCCCGGCGCGCCAGCAGATACGGCAGCGCGGCGCCGCCCGCGCCCAGGCCCAGACGCACATACCATGGCAGCGGCAGCGCGCTGGCCAGCAGCAGGCCAACCGTCGCGCCCAGTGCGCAATAGCCGAGAAAGCCGGCCACCAGCCAGCGCATGCCCGCCTGCAGCAGCAGTTGCTCGACGCGCCGCGCGCCGGGCAAGCCTTCCAGCACGCCTTGCAGGAAGGGATAGACGCTCAGCGGGCGCTGCTTGGTGATCGACAGCGCCTGTTCGCCATCGCTGGCCGTATACATGGACTGCAAGCGCCGCGCCACCCGCGCCGCGCCCGGCCCCCGCGCCGCTTGCCACGCCAGCCAGGCGCCCGCCACCAGCAGCAGGACGGCAAGGAAGAGGAACACATAGACAAGGTAGGAAAGCATGGCGGTCAGCGCCCCGCCGCCGTGGGCTCGAACAGGGCGGCCGAGACGCCGATGCCAAAGCTGTTCAGGCGTTCGAGGAAACGCGGGCGGATGCCGCTGGCCGAGAAATGCCCGACCACCGCGCCGCCCTCTGCCACGCCCGTCTGCCTGAAGCTGAAGATTTCCTGCATCGTGATGACCTCTCCTTCCATGCCCGTGATTTCCTGGATCGACGTGACCTTGCGCTTGCCGTCGATCAGGCGCGACACTTGCACCACCACCGACACGGCCGAGCTGATCTGTTGCCGGATGGCCTTGCTGGGCAAATTCGCCGCCGCCATGCTGATCATGTTTTCCAGCCGCGTGATGGCGTCGCGTGGCGTATTGGCGTGGATGGTGGCCATCGAGCCTTCGTGGCCCGTGTTCATCGCACCCAGCATGTCGAGCGCCTCGGCGCCGCGCACCTCGCCCAGGATGATGCGGTCCGGACGCATGCGCAGGGCATTGCGCACCAGCGCGCGCTGCGATACTTCCCCCTTGCCTTCTATATTCGCGGGCCGCGTTTCCAGGCGCACCACGTGCGGCTGCTGCAATTGCAGCTCGGCCGCGTCTTCCACCGTGACGATGCGTTCCGTATGGCCGATGAAGCCGGAAATCACGTTGAGCATGGTCGTCTTGCCGCTGCCCGTACCGCCGGAAATGAGGATGTTCATCTTCGCCTTGCCCAGGCCCTGCAGCACCTCGGCCATCTCGGCCGTCATGCTGCGGTAGGCGACCAGGTCGGCCAGGCGCAGCGGATCGACGGAGAAACGCCGGATCGACATCACGGGGCCGTCGATGGCCAGCGGCGGGATGATGGCGTTGACGCGCGAACCGTCGGGCAGGCGCGCATCGACCATGGGACTCGATTCGTCGATGCGGCGGCCCACGCGCGAGACGATCTTGTCGATGATTTTCATCAGGTGGGCGTCATCGTCGAAGCAGATGTCGGTCAGCTCCAGCCGGCCGCCACGTTCCACATACACCTGCTTGTGGCCGTTGACGAGGATGTCCGACACGCTGGCGTCCGAGAGCAGGGTTTCGAGCGGCCCGAAGCCCAGCATCTCGTGCTGGATGTCGCGCGTGAGGCTCCGGCGCTCGGCGTCGTTGATGACCACCGCCTCTTCGTCCAGCAGGCGCTCGACCAGGCCGCGCAATTCTTCGCGGATGCGCTCCTGCGACAGGCGCTGCATGCTTTCCAGGTCGACTCTTTCGAGCAGCAGTCCATGGATGCGCAGCTTGAGGTCGCGGTAGCCGTGGTTGTCGATGGCGGCCGCGCGTTGCGGCGCGAGCGCGGCGATCTTGGCGCTGCCGAGCCGTTCGCGGATGGACAAGGCGGCGGTGGGGGAACTAGCCATGAAATGCTCCTGTTTAAAAGGTGAATCAGGCGCGCCGCAGAACACGGCCCAGCCAGCCCTGGCGCGCCGTGCTGGCCGCGCCACCGGCCAGGCTGGCGGCGAACTCCTGCAGCGAGCGGGTGATCGGGCTGGCCTTGTCGAGCTGCAAAATCGGCATGCCCTGGTTGACCGAGGCGGCCGCCGAAGCGTAGTGATTCGGCACCGTGCGGTAGACGGCCGTGCCATACGCCGCTTCCAGGTCGCGCAGGCGGATTTCGCCGCCCTTGTCGTGGCGGTTGACGATGATGTGCACCTTTTCCTTCGCGTATTCGAGCGAGCGGAACATGCCCAGCAGGCGCTTGCCGTCGCGGATGTACGGCAAGGTCGCCTGCAGCACGGGAAAGATCATGTCGGCATGGTCGAGCGCGCGCACGCTGACGGCGTCGAGGTTGCGGCCCACGTCGAGCACGATGAAATCGTACTGGCGCCTGGCTTGCCGGATGATGGCGTCGATGTGCTCGGGCGCCACTTCGCTGGCGTGGGCCGGATCCTCGGGCGCGGCCAGCACGCTGTAGTTGGGCAGGATGTGCAGCATGCTCGACCCGAGGAACGAGGAGTCGAGCCGGTGGATGTCGCGCGTGACGTCGGACAGGGTGGCCAGCGGCTTGTTCTCGGAAACGAAGAGCGAGGCGTCGCCAAAATGCAGGTTCATGTCGATCAGCGCAACGCGCTGCTGGCCGCCGGCGGCCAGCGCATAACCGAGGTTGCTGGCAATGAAGGTGGCGCCGCTGCCGCCCTTGCAGGAAATGAAGGCGAGCACCTTGCCGTTGCCATGCTCGCGCCGCTCCAGCTTTTCCTCGATGCGTTCGAGCGCAGCATGCAGGCTGGCCGGCGCGGCGGGAAACGGCAGCACGTCGCGCACGCCCGCGCGCATGGCCTGCAGCAGGAATTCGGGCGCCTGCTGGTGGCACAGCACGATGAAGGCCATGCGCGGATGCAGGTTGCTGAGGCGCTCGATGGCGGCCAGGTCGGCGCCGTCGTTCGATGGGCGGTCGAAGATCAGCACGTCGGGCAGCGACTGCGCCGCCAGCAGCGGTTCGAGCGAGTCGCCGCCGGCGCTGATCTCGTCGAGCCGGTTGCGGCTGCGCAGCAACCGTCCCAGTTCGGACAGGGTTTTTTCATCCCTGGAATGGATGGCGATTTTCACGATATGCCTTGCTGATTCTGTGGTGACGGTGCCAGGTTCACGGACGCGTCCCGACACCGATGGTAAAGGCGGCCCCCTGCGGCGCGGGCGCGGCAAAGCTTTTCTGGTACGCCGCGTAGGCGGCCTGAGCGGCCTTGCCGTCGATGCCGGCCACGGGGTCGCGGTTCGCGCCCGCCTGCGGCGGCAGCACTTGCCGCGCGCGCAGCTGCGCGACGCTGTGGCCGAACTGGCGATCCAGGTTCGGCGTGGCGGCGCAGCCGCTGGCGGCCAGCGCGGCCAGCAGCACGGGAAAGTAAAAAGAATGCTGCATGATGTGCTCCTATTGAGTGTCCGGACCGGGCGCCGGTGTCTGCGCGGCCGCTTCCTGGCGTGGCCGTGGCGCGGCGGCGCCTTCCATTTTTCCCTGCAAGAAGAACTCGCCGCGGCTCGGCGCCACGTAGGCGTCGGTCGGCAACACGATATCGGCGCCATCGGCGGTATCGAGCGGCTTGACCAGGTGCGGCGTGATGATGAATACCAGCTCGGTACGGTCGGTCTGGAAATCGCTGCTGCGGAACAGCGCGCCCAGCACGGGAATCTCGCCCAGGAAGGGCAAGGCCTTGATGTTGGTCGTCACATTGTTCTTGATCAAGCCGCCAACGGCAAAACTCTGGCCATCGAACAGCTGCACCGTGGTGGTGGTGCGCCGCGTGGTAAAGGCCGGCAGCACCGCATTGGCGGCGGCGCCCCCGCCCGTGGTGATGCCGATGCCTTCGCGGTTCAGCTCCGACACTTCCGGCGCCACCTTCAGGTTGATGCGTCCGCCTTCCAGCACGGTGGGCGTGAACTTGACGGCGATGCCGAATTCCTTTTCTTCCAGCGTGATCTTGTTGGTCGTGCTGTCTTGCGCGACCGGTATGAAAATCTTGCCGCCCGCCAGGAAACTGGCTTCCTGGCCACTGATGGCCATGATGTTCGGCTCGGCCAGCACCTTCACCAGGCCGTCGCGCTTTTGCGCATCAAGCGTCAGCCCGTTGCCATTCTTGCCGTTGACGGCGCCCAGCTGGCTGGGGTTGCCGCTGAGCAGGTTCGACAGCAGGCCGTAGCTCCAGTTGCCGCGCGTGCCGCTGAGGCCCACGCTGGCGCCGAGCTGGTCGACGAGCGTCTTCGACACTTCGGCGATCTTCACTTCCAGCATCACCTGTTGCGGCGCCGCGATCGTCAGCATATTGATGACCTTGACGCCGCCGCCCGCGCTGGCGGCGGCGTCGGCCGGCGCGGAAGGTGCAGCCGCCTCGCCCACGCCGCGCTGCGCATAGGCTTGCGCCATCTCGAGGATCTGGCTGGCCTTGACGCCGTCGCTCACCTGCCCCGACAGCACGATGCTGCCGCCGGCCGCGCCAACTTTCACGGCGCGCTCGCCAGGAAAGACATAGGCCAGCTGTGCCTGCAAGCCTTCGACGTCGATCTCGACTTCAATATCGACGATCACGGGGCGCTGCTGCCGGTCCCACAGGATCAGGTTGGTGCTGCCCGGGGCCAGGCCCCAGACGAACAGCTGGCTGGACGAGCCCAGCATCCTGGCGCCGGCCACCCTCGCATCGTTGACGGCGATCTGCGACACCGGCAAGCTCAGCTTGCGCAAGGTGGACTTGCCCACGGCGATGCGCACGGGCTCGCCCAGGCGGGCGATATCGGCGCCCAGCGACATGGCCGGCGCCGCCACCGGCGACATGACGGCTTGCCTGGCCGGCGCCGCCGCGATGGCGATGGCTGGCCAGGCCAGTGCTGCCGCCAGGGCCAGGCGCATGCCCGCACTCGTGGCGTGCTTACGAAATGTGTTCATCGATCATCCTTGCTCGCTTGCCTGCTGATTTTTAAAATTGCTGGACGCTCGTATCCATGCCCTTGATGACGGTGATGCTGTCGCGCGCGGCGGCGCGTGCCGGGGCCGGTTGGCGCCGCGCCGCGCGCACCGGCGCGGCCGCCGGTGCCGGCGCCTTCAGTTCCAGCAGCGACTCCTTGGTGGCGCCGCCCGTGTTGACGGGTTCGGGATCGACCTGGTTGCGCAGCACCAGCGACAGGCTGCCCACGCTGCGCGCCAGATCCAGCTTTTCCACCTGCTCCGGCGTCAGCTCCAGGGTCACGGCGTTGACCACCTTGGGTTTGTTGTCGTCGCGGCCCGACTCCTGCGCCACGGCCAGCACGAGTATGCGTTCAAGCACGATCTTGGAAATGGCCAACGGCTCGCCGCCCGCCTGCCTGGCGCGGTCATCCTGCGTATGCACGAGAATGTCGACGAAATTGCCCGGCAGGGCGAAGCCGGCCACGCCCACCACGTCATTGACGCGCACGGTCATGGCGCGCTTGCCGGCCGCCACGATGGCCGACAGGCCGCCCGTGGCGCCGGGCGGCGCGAGTTTGCTTTCCAGCACAGGCTCGCCCTTGCTGACGGCGCTGCGCGTGATGCGCCCGTCGAGCGGGCCGGCCTCGCCGAACGCTCCGGGCGGCATGGCGCCGGTCGGCCAGTCCATGCCGCGCAGCATGGCCGGCGTCACCTTCGCACCCACGCCGATATCGACCAGCGCGACCATCACCGTCTGGCTGGCTGGCGCGCCCTGCCCTGACATCCAGCGCGCGGCCGCCAGCACGGCGCCCCCCGCCATCAGCAACGCCAGCAGCAGCACGATCGCAACGCGGCTATTTCTCATTGTTTTTCCTCTTGGTAAAACTGGGGTTTCCGGACGGACGCGTCATGCCTGGCCGCCGGCCGCCAGGGCCAGCCAGATGGCGGTGCCGGCGGCAATGGCGATCGCATACGGCAAGTTGCCGCCCGGCGCGGCGGGCGCGTCAAGCTGCGGCGCCTCGCCCGCCGCGGCGCGCAGCCAGCCTTGCAGCAGCAATTGACGGGCATTGCCCAGCGACTGGCGCAGCGTGCCCTGGTACAAGGCCACGGCCAGCGCCAGCACGCCGCCGGCGAGCAGGCTGCACAGCACGGCAAACACGGTGGCGCGGGGACCTAGAAACGCTCCCACCATCGCCATCAGCTTGACGTCGCCCGCGCCCAGCGCCTTCAGCGCATGCATGGGCAACAGCAAGCCCAGGCCGACGGCCAGGCCGCCCAGCGCCAGCCACGGTCCGGCCGGCGTTACCCCGGGCAAGGCCAGGCTGTTGAGCAGCACGCCCAGCACGGCGCCGGCAAACACCAGCCGGTTGGGAATGCGCCGGCGGCGCACGTCATGCCAGACAGCCGCGGCAAGCAGCCCCCACAGGGCTATGGCGGGGCTGAACGTCCAGAAAGAATGAGGGTCCATCGTGTACCTGATGCAAGCCGAGCGCATGACAGCATGCGCATCGTTGGGCGGGAAGTCGGCAGGCCGGTGCGCATGGGCAGCCGGCCTGTCGGG
Organism: Janthinobacterium sp. BJB401; assembly: GCF_013372745.1. Taxonomy (NCBI): domain Bacteria; kingdom Pseudomonadati; phylum Pseudomonadota; class Betaproteobacteria; order Burkholderiales; family Oxalobacteraceae; genus Janthinobacterium; species Janthinobacterium sp. BJB401. The sequence continues at coordinate 73,489 of NZ_JABXFH010000024.1, forward strand.
TGCAGCGCGGTGGGCAGGCGTTTTAAATCGCCGCGCCCGTCAGCTTGGTGCCGATCGCCTTGAAGGCGCCATCGAGGCCGGTGGTGAAATAGCCGACGGCCGTGACCAGCGCCGCAGCCACCAATGCCGCGATCAGCGCATATTCGATGGCAGTCACGCCATCTTCTTCGGCGATAAAGTTTTTAATGAAATTCATATTATTCCCTTTCAGGTCAAGTTTTAAACATGATAAAAACTGAAAATACAGTCTGAAAATAAAAACATTATCCTTGTTTTTATTTGCCAATTTCTGATGCGTGTATTTTATATAAACAAACATAAAATCGAATCAGAGAAAAGTCATTTTGTGCGCAGTACAAAACATCTTAATTTTTTGTCTATAATCAGGACATATGTACTGTCATTCCGCATGGATGGGCTCGGCCAGCCGGTTGCGGGTGGCGTACACATATAATTCCAGGCGGTTAGTGACGTCGAGCTTGCTGTAGATCGATGTCAAATGATTACGCAAGGTTTGCTCCGAGATAAAAGCGCGCTGGGCGATCGCGCGGTTCAGCGCGCCATTTCCTTCCACCATCATGGCAACGATCTTGCGCTCCTTCAGCGTCAGCCTGGCGATCCGCTGCTCTTCCGGATCGGGCGCCGCTTCCGGCTTGTTCAGCACGCCCAGCATGCTGTCGAGCAGCGCCGGATCCAGGCACAACTCGCCCTGATGCAGGCGGGCGATGGCGTCGACCATTTGCTTGACGGGCGTTTCCTTGCCCACCACCGCGCGCGCGCCGCTGCGCACGGCGCGCCCGCAGGCGGCCTGGTCCTGCGTGCCGCTGAACAGCATTGCGCGCGACACGCCATTGCCGAGCAGCTGCGGCAGGTAATCGATGGCGCAGGCGCCGCCGCAGCCCAGGTCGGCGTCCAGCACGATGACGTCGGGGCACAGGGTCCGCGCCAGCAGCAGCGCGCTGTCGATCTCGGTGGAACTGGCCACCACCTGCATCGCCGGCTGGGCGCTGGCGAACAACTGCTCCAGGCCCCACAGCCAGGTCTTGTGGTCCGACACCAGCATGACGCGGATGACATTGTTTGTTGACATGCTTTACCTCTTTACTTGAAGCCCACTCCCCTCGGGGAATGTTGTTGATCCGAATCGGGTTGCCTGCCTCGTCCGCGCGCGCCTTCTGCTGCCGCGCGCAGGGGGAAAAAGTCATGGGGGCACGAAGGAAGAGGCCTTGGTCCGGCATGCGCACACGCGGTGCGTGACCCAGGCCAGCGGACGCCGCATGGCGGGCGTGTGCCGATGGAGGAGCAGCGTGGCCAGGGCGGACGCACCGCGAGTGCGCCATCGCAGCTGCCACCGCTGCTGTTGCTTACATTGCAGCATTTTGTTGCATCACCTTGCAAAACAAGTCCTTGCCTGCACGCAGGACAATCCTGACACCAGGCCTGTTTTCCTACCCGCGCATATTACTCCCGGCCCTGTGGGGACGGGGCCGGCACAATTGAAATAAGGCAGTTAATTACGATTATCTTGACCTGTAATAATTTAAATGGCGGACACGCCATTGAAAATCGATATAAAATAATCGCCAGTCAAATGGCGCAATGCCATCCGCCCGACATTCGTCATCGCGGAACTTAACCGGATTATTCCCATGCGTTTAAAACAGGCCGATTCCCGCATATTCCGCAAGCACGACGGACAAGGCGGCACCACGCTGCTTGAATTGGCCCTGATCACACCGGTCTTTCTTATGCTGATAATCGGCATCATCGAATTGAGCATGGCCTATTTTGCCAATATGACCATGCAGCACGCGGTGCGCGAAGGCGCGCGCTATGCCGTCACGGGGGCCAAGGACCTCGACCCCGACAGCGCCAACCAGCAGCGTTACCAGGCCGTGATGCAAAAAATACGCGACAGCTCCATGGGCATGTATGACAAGGTCAGCCCCGTGATCTCCGTCAACGGCAGCGATGCGGTCGGCGCCGCCATGTTCGGCCAGGCCGGCGATATCGTCGTCATTACCGTCGATTGCCGCTGGGCGTTTGCCACGCCTTTGATCCGTGCCCTGTTCCGCGATGGCCAGGCGCATTTCGTCGTGGCGGCCACCATGCGCAATGAAAGCTTTGGCGGCCTGTGATGCGCGGCTACTTTCCTGCGCGCGCCGCGCGCGGCATCGCCGCCGTGGAATTTGCCATCGTGCTGCCGCTGCTGGCGCTGCTGCTGTTCATGGTGGTCGATCTGTCGCGCGCCATCCAGGCCAAGACCATCCTGCTCAACATCAGCCGCGAAGGCGCCAACCTGGCCTCGCGCTCCACCTCCGACCTGAGCGGATCTAGCCAGGCCATCATGAATGCGCTGGCGGCCAGCACGCCGCCGCTGGACATGAACCAGCGCGGCATGATCTATATCACCAAGATCATGGGCTACACGGCCAAGAGCGGCATGCGCAACATCGTGCTGGAACAGTACCGCTGGGATGCGGGCGCGAAGGCCAGCGGCTACCTGCCCGCCAGCCAGGTGTGGCAATGCGGCAGCTGGAGCAATGGCGCGTGCACGGGCATCGCCAAGGACGAGTCCGCCCCCACGGTGGCGTTGATGCGGGACCAGCTGTCCGACGGCGAACTGATCTACGCCGTGGAAACTTTCTACAATTTCGACATGCTGTTCGGCAGCTTGAAAATTGGCAACAGCACGACGCCCGTTCTGGGCCCCAACCTCACTTCGATGACGGTATTCTGATGCGCATTCCACACAAGCGGCAAGGCGGGCAAGTGCTGATCATGGTGGCGCTATCGGCCGTCGTCTTGATCGCCTCGGTGGGCCTGGCCGTCGATTCGGCCCTCGGCTACTTCGTCAAGGCCAAGCTCAACGCGGCCGTCGATTCGGCCAGCCTGGCGGCGGCGCGCGGCGTCACGGCGGGCAGCTCGGAAGAGGAACAGCGGACCAATGCGCGCCAGTCGGCCAAGGAATTTTTTGACATCAATTATCCGGACCAGTTCCTGCTGTCGACGCCGACCCTCAACCCCGTCGGCGTCACGTTCGACAAGGGCATCGTCACCATCGACGTCTCTGCCACCGCCTCGCTGCCCGTCTCGCTGATGGGCGTACTCGGCTTCAAGACCTTGAACGTGGCCGCCACCGCGCAAACCATCCGCAAGGATCTGGACATGGTGCTGGTGATGGATACCTCGGGCTCGCTGGCTAGCAATGCCGACGCCGTGCGGGCGGCGGGCAAGTCCTTCCTGAATAAATTCAATTCCACCGTGGACCGCGTCGGCTTGCTGCATTTTGCCAGCGGCGCGCAGCTCGATCTGCCGATCAAGACAAGCGATCGCGGCTTCGATCGCACGCAGGCTGGCAATGCCATCAATGGCTACAAGTTCGGAGGCGGCACGAATTACTCGGAAGGCATGTGGAATGCTCAGGATCAGCTCAATAGCATCAGCCAGAACAATCGCTCCAGCCTGCGCGTCATCGTGTTCTTTTCCGATGGATCTCCGTCCGCCTTTTCCTCTTACTTTTTCCCCGCTACCACGGGCAATTGCACGAAAGCGGGAGCGCTGGCCGTGTACGACGATTTACCATCGAGCGGTTTTGCGACAGATGGACTGTACCGTATCAATGCAAGCAGCGCCAAGCTCGCGCCCGAGACCTATTGCACCAGAAACCTGATCAGTGAATTGCCGACCTGGTATAACGCGCACAATCTCCCCGCCCAGGCCGACGATCCGACGGCACGCGAATTCCCCATCGTGACCACTACGCCGCGTGCGGTGAGCAAAGATATGTCCACCAGAAAACTCCAGTGGATCAATATGCACCGTGCATCGCGCAACCTGGCAGAGGCGATGGCCAGCAAGGCACGCCTGGAAAATACCTACATATTTACTCTGGGCATGGGTGCCGCGCTGAAGGCCAAGGCCGGGCCGGACAATGAAATCGGCGAGGACTTGCTGCGCTGCATGGCCAATACGGCGGATGCACCAAACCGTTGCCGCAAGCCGACCGAACCCGTGGGCCTGTACTGCTATGCGGCCACCGAGAGCGAGCTGAGTCCCTGTTTCACGCGGCTCGCCTCGGCCATCCTGCGCATTTCCAAATAAGGCGCGCCACCGGCTAGAAGGCGAAACAGCTGCAGCCGAGCGTGCCCCAGAAGCCGGAAAAGTCACTGATCGGCACGGCCGATTTGCGCGCCCGGTCGTGGGCGTGCGCATGCACGCCGCAGGCGCCCGCGCACTGGTGCGGCATGGCGGCTTGCGCCTGCTTCGCCACGGGCCGGTAATGGCCGGGCACCGCGCGCACGGGCGACCACTCGGGCAGCACGGGAATCAAAGGCGGCGCCAGTGCCGAAAATGGCCCCTGGCCGTAGACGACCTTGCCGCCGACGATGGTCAGCACGGATTCGATCGACTTGATCGCTTCTTCCGGCACCGTGAAATAATCGGCCGACAACACGGACAGGTCGGCCAGCATGCCCTCCCGGATGCGCCCCTTCTTGCCTTGTTCACTCGAGAACCAGGCGCTGCCCGCCGTCCACAGTTCCAGCGCCGTGTCGCGCGACAGTCTGCCCGCCGCATCCGTCAGGGCCAGGCCGCCCACGGTGCGCCCCGACACCAGCCAGTACAGCGCCGTCCACGGGTTGTAGCTGGCGACCCGCGTGGCGTCGGTGCCGCCGCCGACGGGCACGCCCGCGTCGAGCATGCGCTGCACGGGTGGCGTGGCCTTGGCGGCATCCGCGCCATAACGCTCGACGAAATACTCGCCCTGGAAGGCCATGCGGTGCTGGATGGCCAGGCCACCACCGAGCGCCCTGACGCGGTCGATGTTTTTCGGGCTGATGGTTTCCGCGTGGTCGAACAGCCAGTGCAGGCCGGCGAACGGGGTGTCGCGGTTGACCTTTTCAAACACGTCGAGCATGCGGCTGATCGATTCGTCATAGGTGGCGTGCAGGCGGAACGGCCAGCGTTGCTCGACCAGGTGGCGCACGACCTTTTCCAGCTCATCTTCCATGCCGGCCGCCAGCTCGGGGCGCGGCTCGAGGAAATCCTCGAAGTCGGCGGCGGAAAAGACCAGCATTTCGCCGGCGCCATTGTGGCGGTAAAAATCCGTGCCGTCGCCGGGTTTCACCATGCCGGTCCACTTCTGGAAGTCCTGCAATTCCGCGCCCTTGTTTTGCGTGAACAGGTTGTAGGCGATGCGGATGGTCAGTTGCTCTTTTTGCGCCAGTTCGTCGACGACGGCGTAATCCTCGGGATAATTCTGGAAGCCGCCGCCCGCATCGATGGCGCTGGTGATGCCGAGGCGGTTCAATTCGCGCATGAACTGGCGCGTGGAGTTCACTTGCAGCTCGCGCGGCAGGCTCGGGCCTTTCGCCAGGGTCGCATACAGGATCATGGCGTTCGGGCGGGCGATCAGCAGGCCGGTCGGATTGCCGGCCGCATCGCGCACGATTTCGCCGCCGGGCGGATTCGGCGTGTTCTTGTCGTAGCCGACGGCGCGTAGGGCGGCGCGGTTGAGCAGGGCGCGGTCGTACAGGTGCAGGATGAAGACGGGCGTGTCGGGCGCGGCCGCATTGATTTCATCGAGGGTCGGCATGCGCTTTTCCGCGAACTGGAATTCCGTCCAGCCGCCCACCACGCGCACCCATTGCGGATTCGGCGTGCGCAAGGCTTGCTCCTTGAGCATGCGCAAGGCGTCGGCCAGCGAAGGCACGCCTTCCCAGCGCAATTCCAGGTTGTAGTTCAAGCCGCCGCGGATCAGGTGCAGGTGCGAATCGTTCAGGCCGGGAATCACCGTACGGCCATCGAGGTCAATCACCTGCGTGGCGGGGCCGCGGTGGCGCATCGCGTCTTCCACGTCGCCGACGGCGAGGAATTTGCCATCGGCGATGGCGACGGCGGACGCCAGCGGCTGCGTCCTGTCGACCGTATGGAAACGGCCGTTGAGCATGATCGTGTGTGCGTGCATGGGAACTCCCCAATCAAATGAAAACACGGCCCCGCCGGCGGGCGGCGGAGCCAAAATCAGCGAAAAATCAATGGCCTTCGCTGGCGTTGAACATGGATTTGGCGTAGATCAAGCCCAGGCCATAGCCGCCGCCATGCGCCACGGCCGTCGCCACCGTTTCATTGTAGGTCTCGCCGCGGGCCCAGTCGCGCTGCAGTTCCAGCAAGTATTGCACGGACGTCAGCGGCTGCGCGCCCGCCTGTATCATGCGCTGCATGGCCATCGCATGCGCTTCGTCGGAGACGTCGCCGCTGGCGTCGGCGATCACGTAGACGTCAAAACCTTGCTCCAGCGCCGACAGCGCAGGGCCGACGATGCACACGGACGTCCACAGGCCGGCCAGCACGATCTTGCCCTTGCCGTAGCCATTCACCTTGTCGGCGATGCGCGCATCTTCCCAGGTGTTCATGCTGGTGCGGTCGATCGGCGCCTGATCCGGGAAGACGGACTGGATCTCGTCGAAGATCGGGCCGGAGAATGATTTCGCCGCCACCGTCGTCAAAATCGTCGGCACCTTGAATTCCGCTGCCGCCTTGGCCACCAGGGCCGCGTTGTTACGCAGCAGGGCCAGGTCAATGGAACGGGTTGCGAAGGCCATTTGCGACTGGTGGTCGATCATGATCAGGGTATGATCGTTCGGGGTCAGCAGTTTTTGTGCGGCTTGGGCGGTGGCGATAGGCATGATGTTTTCCTTAGTGAAAATAATTGAATATAAAAAAGAGAGGTCGTTATACGGTGCTTCCGCTCCTGCCCTTGCGTCACCCTGTGTGTGCCGGGCCAGTGCTATGCAGTATGGACGAGATGGTTTGAAAACAAAAACGGAAAGAATGCCAAGCTATGTGCAATTTTTTCGATAATGAAAAATGACCGCAACAGCAAGCGACACATCAAGGAGAACACATGGGATTTGAATTCAGGATCACGGCCAGCCTGACGCAGGAACAGCGCCAGCACCTTGCACAGCTGCCAGAGTTGGTGGCTCCGGCGCCGCGCCCGCCCGGCGGCGCCATGCCTGACACCGAGGCCAGGCTGACGGATGCCGGCCTGTATGTGTGCCAGCACCTGCGCCCGGACCCGTGGCACGGCATGGAGACCGTGCGCGCCTGGCTCGATGCGCAGGGCGTACGTTATGCCGTCGACGAGATCGACGACTGAATAAAACCTACAAGGCGCCTTCGAGCATGACGCGCAGGGTGCGGTAGCTGCCCGTATCGACCGTGCGCAGCAGGCTGCCGCCGCCATCCGCATACAGGCTGCGCGTGCGCTCACGCTGGCGCAGCAGATTGGCGCCCGAGACGCGCAGGCGCAGCTGGTCGCTGAAGGTCCACAACGCGTACAGATCCAGTTCGCGCCGGGCGCCCTGCCAGGCCAGCAGCTGGCTTGACTCGCGCGTCCGTCCGCCGCCCTGGTAATGCAGATTGCCGCCCAGGGTCAAGGGCTTGCCGGCCAGCCGGTAATCGGCGCCCAGGTTGGCGCTCCACGGCAGTTGGCCATCGAGGCGGTTGTCCGGGCCGGCGACGGCGTCCAGCGTCGACCAGTTGCGCGCCACGTTCGCCCGCAGGTCCAGCGCGGGGGCGCCTGCCCACAGCGCCGACAGCGGCAGCTTCGCTTCCAGTTCGATGCTGCGCACCTGCGCCCTGCCCTGATTGACGGGCGTGGCCACCCAGCGCCCCTGGTCCTGATACAGCCGGTCCAGCATCACATCGCTGATGCGCCGCAGCGAGGCGCTGGCGCCCAGCATGGCGCCTTGCCCAAGATAGTATTCATAGGCCGCATCCAGACCCCACGCCAGCTCCGGGCGCAGCGCCGGGTTGCCCTGGTTGTCGGGGTTCACGGGACTATTGCCGTTGTCGTTGAGATAAGGGCGCGGGATCAGCTGGAAAATCTGCGGCGCCTTGTAGGTGCGGGTGACGGCCAGGCGCACCTGATCCTTGCCGGCCAGCTTCCACAGGCTTTGCAGCACGGGACTCCATACCTGCGCGCGCACGTCGACGCGGCGCTGCGCGCCACCATTGGCGCTGGCCGTGCGCAAGGTTTCCCAGCGCAGCCCCAGATACAGCGACCAGCGCGCGGAGATATCCCATTCATCCTGCGCGAACAGGGCCAGGCGCCGCACCGTGGCCGCATAGTCTTCGTCCGGCAGCACGGGTGGCCCGCCCGGCGACAGCTGGCGTTCGCGGCGGAACTCCGTGCGCCGCCGGCTGCCCGCATCCCAGCCCGCCGCCAGCGCATGTCCCTGGCCCAGAGCCCGGCGATAGGTGCCGCTGGTCTGCACGCCCACATCATCGAGGCCCGCATCGACCCGGCGCACATTCGCCGGCCCGGGTGTGGCGCTGACGCCCTGGAACAGATAGTCGCTGCCACGGTGATTGGCATCGAGGCCCAGTTTCATGTCGAGGCTATCCCCTGTTCCGAACTTGCGCAGCCAGTGCAGATCGCTGCGCACGGTGCCGCTGTCCTGAGTGAACGCGGCGTCGTTGTCCGGATAGTCGGTATGGCTGCCCAGGTAAGCCGTTTCCACGACCTGGCGGCGGCTGGCCAGGCGGCGCAAGCTGACCAGGCTTTGCCAGGCCAGGCTGTCTTCGCCCGCCAGCGCCCATTGCAAACGGGGCGCCAGCTCGAACGTATCGCTGGTCACGCGCTCGGTCAGCGGCATATGGCGCACCACCGTGGGCCTGCCTTCGCCATCAAATGCGCGGTTCCATTCGTCGAGCAAGCCCCGGCGCCCCGTGTGCGCGAGCGTGCCGGCCAGCGCATACGACAGGCGGCCGTCCTTGTCCGCCCACTGCACGGTGGCGCTGCCGGCGGGCATGCCGTGGCTGCCGGACGCCCCCAGCTTGAAGGTGCGTTCGCGCCGCTTGCCCGATTTTTTCAGCACGATATTGATGGAACCGGCGATCGCCTGGGCGGAAAATTGCGCCGTGGCGGCACGCATGATTTCCACGCGCTCGACCAGTTCCGGGTCCAGCGAGTCGAGCGAAAAACCGGGCGGCACGGGCACGCCGTCGAGCATGATCAAGGTGTAACCCTGGCCCAGTCCGCGCAGCTGGATTTGCCCGCCAGCCGTGCCCGAAGCCGTGCCGCCGATGGTAATGCCGGGCAGGCGTTTCAGGGCGTCGGACAGGGCACGGTCGCCCTGGCGTATCAATTCCTCGTGGCCGACGACGATGGCGGCGACGGTGTCGTTGCGGCGCTGCTCCACCTTGCCCGCAGTGACCGTCACGGAAGGCAGGACGTCTTCGGCACGCACGTGCGCCGTCAAGGGCAGCGCAAGGCTGCACAATACAATACTCAATCGCATGGGAAATCCTGAAAGGTCTGTGGTGGTGTCGGCTGGCGCGTTCCCGCGCTCAGCCGCCCCGTGGCCAGCTCACGCTAATGGCCGAATTGTTCCTTGCGCATGCGCAGGGCGCGCGCGGTGGCGTTGGCATCGAGGCCGGCCAGCCACTGTCGCGGATCCTGCAAGCGCCCGTCGCGGGTGACCTCGAAATGCAAATGCGGCCCCGTCGCCAGACCGGTGGCGCCCACGGTGCCGATGGCCTGCCCTGCCGTGACGGCCATGCCGGTCGTCAGCGTGACCCGGTCGAGATGGGCATACAGCGACGCGACGCCAGCGCCATGGTCGATGCGCACGGCCTTGCCGAGGCGCGCATCTTCGCTGACGCTGGCGATGCCGTCGGCCGCCGCATGCACGGGCGTGCCGCGCCTGGCGCCCAGATCGATGCCGCGATGGCCTTGCGGTGTCAACTCGCGCACGACGCCAAAGAAGCCGGTCACGCGCATGCTGTCCAGGGGATTGCGCAAGAGAGCTGGCGCCGTCGCCGGCGCAGCGAGCATGCTTGCCGGCGCGGCTGCCACGGCCCACGCCAGTGCCGGCTGCAGCGCCAGGCTGGCCGCGCCGATCGCGCACAGCAGCAGCGCCGTCAGCACCCGCAGGGCCGTGGATGGGCGCGCCTGCCCGTCACGCATGCGCAGCAGGCGCTCGGCCATGCCGCCGCCGCCAAAGGCCAGCCCCGGCAGCGGCTGGGCCTGCAGGCCCAGTTGCCTGACCAGGGCCGCCGCATATTGCTGGCGCTGGCGCGGGGGCCGGCCAGCCAGTACCTGGCGGTCGCAACCGAGCTCTTGCGCCCAAGCCAGCTGGCCGGCCAGCCAGCGCGCGGCCGGATTGAACCACAGCAGCGCCTGCAGCATATTGGCCAGCAGCAGGAGCACGGGGTCGCGCCGGCGTGCATGGGTCAGCTCATGGGCGATCACCAGTTGCTGCTGTTCCGGCGTAAATTGCGCCAGGTGCGCCGGCAACAGCAGACGCGGCCGCCACACGCCCACCAGCATCGGCGAGATCGGCGCCGCCACTTCCAGCACGTCCATGCCGTGCAGGCGGCGGCGCTGCGCCAGTTGCAGCAAGCTGCGCAACATGGCGTGGCCACGCTGCCAGCGCCAGGCTGCGCAAGCGACGCCCAGCAGGTAGATCAGACCCCAGGCGGATGGCACCAGGGCCAGCCAGGAAGCAGTGGGTGGCAGCCCGGCAGCTGGCCCAGCCATGGCCAGCTGCACGTCGGGCGCGGCGCCGGCCAGCGAAACGGGCACGCTCAGTTCGGGCACCACGCTCAGTTGCCGCGTGTCAGGCAGCAGCGGCAGCACGAACACGGCGGCCAGCACCAGTTGCGCGACTAGCCACACGCTGCGCTGCGCCGCCAGCGCGGGCCAGCGCCGTTGCGCCAGGCTCAGCAATGCCCACAGCAGCGGACCGGTCACGAGACAGGCGACGCTGGCCTGCAACAGTGTGAGGGAAAACAGCAGCATCGCTTAGTCCTTTCCCTCGAGCGGCCAGTCCTGCAGCAATTGCTCCAGCGCCGCCAGCTCCTGCTGGTCCACGAGTTTGCTGCCCGTAAACATACTGACCGGCAAGGGACTGTCGATTTCCATCACGCGCCGGCCAAAGTCGTGGGCGAACGCGGCCAGCGTGGCCACCTTGTCCACGTTCGCTTCATACACGAGCACGCCATGCACGCTGCGCTGCAGCAGCATGCCCTTGTCCAGCATGCGTTCGAGCGTCTTGCGCGTGGATGAAAACGACCATCCCAGCTCGTCTTCCACCCTGGCGTGCAATTCGCGCGCGGATAGCGGGTGGTCTTTCCACAAGGCTTTCAATAACGACAGTTCGGTGACGGAGGGCGTGCTCATGGTGCATCCTTTTAGTGACTATTGACGCAATTATGCGACAAGAGTCACACGCACGCAAGCGCTATGTGCGACAACTGTCGCATGCGCTAAAACGCCTCCCGCGCGTCTTGCGCTCGGGCACGCCATGTCCAGGCGGCGGCGAAAGGCCGCCTTGCCCGTGATCACATCGCCACTGCCCCGTTTACCTATCGTATGGCTCAGGCTTTCCAGGACGGCAGCGCGCCTTGGCCTGACTTTTCTTTACTTGCGGCATTGCAAAGCTGAAACAAAACAGGCGCGTTTTTGCCATGCTGTTATACTTCGCGTGTGCGGCACATATGACCAGTCCCCTTGCCGCTGTCTTTCGACCCCTAATCTGATTGCCTGCGACTGGCGCCTCACGATGGCGACAGGCCGATCTCACAATAAAGTTACCATGTCCTTTTCCTCCCTCGGATTGTCCGACGCTATCGTACGTGCCGTTACCGAACACGGCTACACCGTGCCGACCCCGATTCAGTCGCAGGCGATTCCCGCCGTGCTGGCTGGCGGCGACTTGCTGGCCGGTGCACAAACCGGTACCGGCAAGACGGCCGGCTTCACCCTGCCCGTGCTGCACCGCCTGTCGACGGACGCCAATGGCGCATCCATCACCAGCAACACCTCGACGCGCCCGATCCGCGCCCTGATCCTGGCCCCGACGCGCGAACTCGCCGCGCAGGTCGAGGAAAGCGTGCGCGCCTACAGCAAATACACCAAATTGAACTCGACCGTGATCTTCGGCGGCGTCGGCATCAACCCGCAAATCAAGCAATTGAAGCATGGCGTCGACATCCTCGTCGCCACGCCGGGCCGCTTGCTGGACCACATGGGCCAGGGCACGGTCGACCTGTCGAAAGTGGAAATCCTGATTCTCGACGAAGCCGACCGCATGCTCGACATGGGCTTCATCCGCGACATCAAGAAAGTGCTGGCCGTGCTGCCGCCAAAACGCCAGAACCTGCTGTTTTCGGCCACGTTCTCGGAAGAGATCAAGGCCCTGGCCGACGGCTTGCTGAACAAGCCAGCCATGATCGAAGTGGCGCGCCGCAATTCGACCGTGGAAGTGATCAAGCAAAAGATCCATCCGGTCGACCGCGACAAGAAGCACCCGATGCTGTCCTACCTGATCAAGTCGAACAACTGGACGCAAGTGCTGGTGTTTACACGCACCAAGCATGGCGCGAATAAACTGGTCGAGCAGCTGGGCGCGGACGGCATCGGCGCCCTGGCCATCCACGGCAACAAGAGCCAGTCGGCACGCACGCGCGCGCTGTCCGAGTTCAAGGATGGCACCTTGCAAGTGCTGGTCGCCACCGACATCGCCGCGCGCGGTATCGATATCGACCAGTTGCCACACGTCGTCAACTACGACTTGCCGAACATTCCGGAAGACTATGTGCACCGTATCGGCCGCACGGGCCGTGCCGGCGCCAAGGGCGAAGCCGTGTCGCTGGTCTGCGTGGATGAGCACGAAATGTTGAAAGACATCGAAAAGCTGATCAAGCAAACCCTGCCGCGCGAAGTCATCGAAGGCTTCGAGCCCGACCTGAACGCCCGCGCCCAGCCTGTGCAATTGCGCAGCGGCACCGGCGGTCACCGCAACAACAGCCGCGCGCCAGCTGGCGCCGTGGTGCGCGTGAAAACCGGCGGCAGCGGCGCCAAGCCACGCAGCGCCGGCCCAGCGGGCGGCGGTGGCGGCGGCAACCGTTCGGGTAATGCGCCGCGTTCGGCGGCAAACCATCGCTCCGGCGGCCGCGGCCGCTAATACCCACGGGTAAGCGTATCGCAGCAATAAAAACCGTTCCAGGACTTGTTTCTGGAACGGTTTTTTTATGCACGCCACCGATTGCCGAATTGGGCTAGGATAGTGTCCATCCTATTGACCTGCGTGCCGCCATGCCGAACTTCGCTGCCAATCTCAGCATGATGTTTACCGAACTGCCCTTCCTCGACCGCTTTGCCGCCGCCAGGGAAGCGGGTTTCGATGCCGTCGAATTTCTGTTTCCCTATGCCGTCGAGGCGCGGCAGATCGCCATGCGGCTGGAACGCCACCATCTGCAGCTGGCCGTCTTCAACTTCCCGCCCGGCGACTGGGAACACGGCGAGCGGGGCATTTCCTGCGATCCGCGCCGCGGCGAGGAATTCCGCAACAACGTGCAACTGGCGCTCAATTACGCGCTGGCGCTCGGGGCGAAACAGCTGCACTGCATGTCCGGCATCGTGCCGCCCGGCATGAGCCTGGAGCGGGCGCGGCAAAGCCTGATCGGCAACCTGCAATTTGCGGCCGACGCCTGCCGTCCGCATGGCATCAACGTGCTGATCGAGCCGATCAACCGCTACGACATGCCCGGTTACTTTCTGAACCATAGCCAGCAGGCGGCCGACATCATCGCCGACTGCCAGCGCAACAATATCTTCCTGCAATACGACATTTATCACATGCAGCGCATGGAGGGCGAACTGAGCAACACCATCCGCGCCCTGCTGCCGCTGATCCGCCACATCCAGATCGCCGATACGCCGGGTCGCCATGAACCGGGCACGGGCGAGATCAACTACCGCCATCTGTTCAAACTGCTCGACCAGGTCGGCTACGCAGGCTGGGTCGGCTGCGAATACCGTCCCGCCAGCGACACCGTGGCCGGACTGGGCTGGCGCGAACAATTGACAGGCACAGCGGGCACAATCGGCGCCTGATCGCAGCGCGCTTGCGCCGGCACAAGGCGGGCGGCGCAAGCCGGCACGACAATACCTTTCCATACAGTATTTCCTGTCGAGAGGTCACGTGCCCGCCCTGCCCGCCCGCCATTGCCGCGCCCTTGGCCTGAACCTCTGCCAGCACCTTTGCCTGGCGATTCTGCTGTGCGGCTGCGCCACCGCGCGCCCCGAGCTGGCGCAGGTGCGCGCGCTGGCCGCCGGCACCGATGCCTTGACCGCCTTCGGCGAACTGTCGCAGCGCCACGTCGACAGCTACCAGCGCGCCCGCCCCTATCTGTCGCCGGCCGAAGACGCGCGCGAACGCCTGCTCGATGCGCAGCGCCGTACCGCGCAGGCGGACGTGGCACGCCTGGCGCAGGCCGTGCGCCTGTACCTGCAGGCGCTGGGCCGGCTGGCCGATGCCGATGCATATGACGTGCGGCCGGAACTGGCCGCCGCCGGCGCCGCCATCCGCGCCTGGCCCGGCAGCGGCATCGACGACCGCCATGTGAGCGCCTACACCTTGCTGCTGCAGCAATTGTCGCGCCTGGGCGGCGCGGCCAGCCAGCGGGCGCAGCTGGCGCAAGTGCTGCACGACGGCGATGCGCCGCTGCAAGCCCTGCTGGCCGCGCTCGACAGCTTGCTGGCGCTGTATGACAAAAGCGGCGATAACGAGCGCGACATGGTGCTCGGCTTGCTCGATGTGGAAATCGCGTATGCGGACACGCCGCCGCAGCGCCTGCTGGCCGTGCTGGCGAAAAACATGCAGCAAAACAAAACCGAGGAATACCGCCTGCTTGGCTTGCGCCATACCCTGGCGCGCCGGCAACTGGCGGCACTGGGGCGCGAACACGCGCAGCTGGCCGCCGCCCTCACCACCACGGAGGCAAGATGGACGGATCGGTAGGCACAAGCCGCAGCGAACGGCGCGAAGCGGCTCTCAGCAGCGCCATGCGCGTCGAGCAACTGGCCGACAGCCTGTCGCAGGCGGCCGTCACCCTGCACGGCGCCGTCATGCGCGCCATCCGCAGGCGCGCCAGCCAGGGAGAAAATGGCATCAGCCACAGCCAGGCGCAAGCCGTCTTCGCCCTGGAAGTGGCCTTGCGCCAGCAAGCCAACCAGCTGTACGCCGATGCCGCCGGGCACACGGTGGCCGGCCTGGACACGGCGCAGCGCCAGCTCAGCGGCCTGCTCGACACGGTGCGCCTGCGCATCGCCCGCAACGACGACGTGCGGCACTGGATCAGCCTGGCGACGAGCTTGTTGCACTTGGGCAGCGCCGTGCTTGCCGGCAACCCCGAACGCATCCTGGGTACCCTGGGCAAGGTGCGTGAGCGGCTGCAAGAGATGGCGCCGGACTGATTGAAATCGGCCGGCGAGCGCCTATACTGGGACGTCCCCGCCAGGCAATCGTGCCTGCGGGACGACCAGAGGAGACCAACATGCGTATCGAACCGTATTTGCAATTCGATGGAAACTGCGCGCAAGCGCTGGAATACTACCGCCAGCACCTGCATGGCACCGACCTGTGCCTGATGCCGTATCGCGGCACGCCGATGCAGGAGCAAGTCAAGGAAGACTGGTATGACAAGATCATGCACGGCTCGGTGCAGCTGGGACCGACCATGCTGATGGGCTCGGACGGCGGCTGCAGCGAAGATGGCGCCAAGGGCATGCACGGCAGCTCGATCTGCCTGACCGTCGATACGCCGGAAGAGGCGGAACGGGTCTTCGACGCGCTGGCGCGTGACGGCAACATCCAGATGCCCCTGGAGGAAACGTTCTGGGCCAAGCGCTTCGGCATGCTGAAAGACCAGTTCGGCGTCGCCTGGATGGTCAACTGCCTCAAAGAACCAGCATAGAATG
>NZ_JABXFH010000025.1:0-86623 GCF_013372745.1 Janthinobacterium sp. BJB401
GTTCGGCGGCGTCTCGATCAATCCGCAGATGATGGACTTGCGCGGCGGCGCCGACATCGTCGTCGCCACGCCGGGCCGTTTGCTGGACCTGGTGCGCCAGAACGCCTTGAAACTGGGCGGCGTGTCGCTGTGCGTGCTCGACGAGGCCGACCGTTTGCTCGACATGGGTTTTAGCGAGGAAATCAACGCCATCCTGGCGCTACTGCCGGGCAAGCGGCAAAACCTGTTCTTCTCCGCCACCTTCCCCGACAGCGTGCAGGCGCTGGCCGACAGCCTGCTCAAGGACCCCGTGCGCATCGAAGTGGCGTCCGAACCGCAGGACAAACCCGACATCGTGCAGCGCGCCATCACGGTCGACGTGCCGCGCCGCACGCAGCTGCTGCGCTATTTGATTTTGCAGCAGCAGTGGGAGCGCGTGCTGGTGTTCGTCGCCACCAAGTACGCGGCCGAACACGTGGCCGACAAGCTGCAGCGCGCCGGCTTGCACGTGGGCGCCTTCCATGGCGAATTCAGCCAGGGTACGCGCAGCCAGCTGCTGGCCGACTTCAAGGCGTGCCGCTTGCAGGTGCTGGTGGCCACCGACGTGGCCGCGCGCGGCATCGACATCGCCGGCTTGCCGGCCGTCGTCAACTATGACTTGCCCCGCTCGGCCGTCGACTACACGCACCGCATCGGCCGCACGGGCCGCGCCGGCGAAAGCGGCACGGCCATCAGTTTCGTGACGGCCGACACGGAAGCGCATTTCCGCCTGATCGAGAACCGCAACGACTTGCGCATCGTGCGCGAAGTGGTGGCCGGTTTCGAGCCGACGGAATTGCCCGCGCCCGTGAACCCCGTCACGGACACGGTGAATGGCGGCGTGAAGGGCGCGCGCAAGAGCAAGAAGGACAAATTGCGCGAAGCGGCTGCGAAGGCGGCCGAAGGCAATTAAATCCCCCTTATGTGCGCTAGCCGCTTGAACGGCTGGCCGTCCCGCTTTAAGATGATGTTTCTATAAAGCAAGGGGACGGGAATGCACATGACCTTCATCACGCGCGCGGGCGCTCTGGCTTGCGCGCTGGCGCTGGCCGGTTGCGCCGGCATGGGCGGAAAAAATGCCAGCACCGGCATGCAGATGCCGGGCAAGACGCCGGCCGACGCCGCCGTGGCCGCCACCTGGTACAACCCGCCCAGCGAATTTCCCGGCATTTGCCTGACCCAGTTCAAGGACGGCAGCCTGCGTTTCGACGGCGGCTTCGCTTTTTTCAATCCGGGCCGCTGGGCCTACGATGCGGCCACGTCCGAGCTGCGTTTGCAATTGGCGCCGACGCCGTCGCTGGAACTGTCGCACGCGCAAACGGTGCTGCACAAGAACCTGCTGAGGGTCGAGGCCGCCAAGAATACGCTGGTCTACGCCGTGAAGGCCGACACGCAAGCCATCGGCCTGGGCGGCTTTGTGTTTTACCGCGACACGCCTTGTCCTGTACAGCGCGGATAAGTGGCGGATAAGTGCCGGATTAGTGTTATACGGGAATATTTAGTCGTATAATTTCAGCGCAAGCTGGCTGCCGCGCAAGATGGTCTCGCGCGGCAAATTCTCCCTCCAGGCAAGCTCCGATATCGCTGCGGCGATGAGAGGATGGTCCGATGGATGTGCACGACGAGCATGACATGCCAGGGACGGCGGTGCCTGCGGCGGCGCCGCGCACCTTGCTGCTGGTCGATGACGAACCGAATATCCTCGCTTCCCTCAAGCGCCTGCTGCGGCGCGACGGCTACCATATCCTGACGGCCAACGGCGGCCAGGAAGGGCTGGACGTGCTGGCCAGCCACGCCGTCGACGTGATCGTCTCGGACCAGCGCATGCCGGGCATGCTGGGCGCCGACTTCCTGCGCAAGGCCAAGCTGCTGCGCCCGCAAACCATCCGCATCATGCTGTCGGGCTATACCGAATTGCAGGCCGTCACGGACGCCGTCAACGAGGGCGCCATTTTCAAATTTCTCACCAAGCCCTGGGAAGACCACCAGCTGCGCGAGCATATCGCCGAAGCGTTTCGCCTGAAAGGCATCGACGACGACAATGTGCGCCTCAATGCGCAGCTGCGCGACGCCAACCAGGCGCTGGCGGCCGCCAATGCCGCCATGCAGGCGCTGGTGCGCCAGCAGCAGCACCAGATCAGCCGCGATGAAGTCAGCCTGGGCATCGCGCGTGAATTGCTGCAATTTCTGCCGCTGCCCGTGATCGGGCTTGATGAAGACGGCATGATCGCCTTTATCAACGCAGCGGCGGCCAACCTGTTCGAACGGGGCGCGGCCCTGCTGGGCAACGAGGCGGCGATCGTCTTGCCGCAATTGTTCGACGGGCAGGGCGCTCCCCGTCTGGCCGCCATCGATGGCCAGCCGTACGCCGTGGCCGTCCATCCGATGGGCCTGCATTCGCGCTCGCGCGGCAGCCTCGTCACCCTGAGTCGTCATGGAGCAGATACATGAGTGAAAGCGGACGCGAGATTTCCATGGAGCAGGCGCAGGAAGGCATGGTGCTGGCGCAGGCCTTGAACGACGCCAGCGGCGCCGTGCTGCTGGCCCAGGGCGCCACTCTGACGGCGGCGAACCTGACGGCTCTGCGCCGGCGCAATGTGGAGCGCTGCCGCGTCGTCATGGACGAGGCGATCGACCCCGCCGCGCAGGTGCATGCCGAGCAGGAACGGGTGCGCCGCCTGGAACGGCTGGCCGTGCTGTTCCGCGCCACGCCGGCCGATTCCGCCGGGGCCGAACTGCTGGCGCTGCTGCAGCGCTACCGGCAAGGGGGCGCGGCATGACACGCCTCAGTTTTGAACATATCATCCGCCAGATCCAGGAACTGCCTTCGCTGCCGGTGGTGGTGCTGGAACTGCTGTCGAGCATGGACCAGGACGACACGGACGTGCACGTGCTGGCGCAAAAGATCGAGCTGGACCAGGCCCTGGCGGCGAAGACCCTGCGTATCGCCAATTCCTCGTTCTACGGCATGCAATCGAAGGTCACCAGTATTCCGCAAGCCGTGTCCGTGCTGGGCTTTCACAGCATCCGCACCGTCGTCACGGCGTGCGCCCTGACGGGCAGTTTCGCGCCGGTGGCCGGCGGCTTCGATTTCCAGGCCTTCTGGCGCCACTCGCTGGCCACGGCCATTGCCGCGCGCCTGCTGGCGCCGCACTTGCGCGTCAATCCCGAAACGGCGTTCACGGCCGGCCTGCTGCACGACCTGGGCACCCTGGTGCTGGTGACGCGCTTCCCGGCCGAATACGCGCTCGTGCGCAGCCACCGCCAGGCGCACGATTGCCAGATGGCCGAGGCGGAACTGGCCGTCATCGGCATCGATCACGCGCAGGTGGGCAGCGCCCTTGCCGCCTACTGGAAGTTTCCCGAGGCGATACAGCAGGCGGTGGCCGACCACCATGCCATCGACCGCCTGGAAGCGGGCGGCCTGCCGCTGGCCGTGCACCTGGCCAATGCCGTTGCCCTGGCGCTCGACCTGGCTGGCGTCGACGATGCGCTGGTGCCGCCCCTGTCGCCGACGGGCTGGCGCAGCGTCGCGCTGGACGAGCAGGCCTGGCTGGCGCTGCTGGGGCAAACGGAACACACCTTCGATGAAATGTCGCGGATCATGCTGGCATGAACAGGATAGAGGCCATGGAAACAGATGCAGGGCAGGCGCTGCCGGCCAAGCCGGAACGCCGTCAGGGCGACACCATCGCGCTGTCGGCATTTTTCGACGGCCATCCCGTGGCCACTTTCGCCATCGACACGAACCACGTGGTGACGCACTGGAACAGCGCCTGCGAGCAGTTGCTGGGCTTTGCGGCCGCCGAGATGGTCGGCACGCGCGACCACTGGAAGGCGTTTTATCCGCAGCCGCGCGCCTGCCTGGCCGACCTGCTGGTGGCCGACGACATCGCGCTGGGCGAAAATGACCGCTACCTTGGCAAGCTCAAGCGCTCTTCCGTGATCCCCGGCGCTTACGAGGCCGAGGATTTTTTTGCCGATATCGGCCCCGACGGCCACTGGCTGCATTTCACGGCGGCGCCCCTGCGCGATCGCCAGGGACGCCTGGTGGGCGCCATCGAAACCCTGCGCGACGTGAGCGAGCGGCGCCTGGCGGAACTGGCGCTGCGCAAGGCGCACGACAACCTGGAACACCTGGTGGCCGAGCGCACGGCCCAGCTGGCCGACATGAACGAGCGCCTGGCCGACGATATCCGCCAGCGCCAGATCGCCGATCTGGAATTGCGCGAGCGTAACCTGGCCCTGACGGAATTGAACAGCAAGCTGTCGCTGGCCCAGCAAAAGCTGCTGCAGTCGGAAAAACTGGCCTCGATCGGCCAGCTGGCCGCCGGCGTGGCGCACGAGATCAACAATCCCATCGGCTATGTGTTTTCCAATGTCGGTACCCTTGAAGGCTACCTGGACGACCTGTTCAGCATGCTCGACGCCTACGAGGAAGCCGAGCCGGCCGTCGCCGACCCCGTGGTGGCGGCGCGCCTGCGGGCGCTGCGCGAACAGATCGACCTGGACTTCCTGCGCACCGACATCCCCATGCTGATGGGCGAGTCGAAGGAAGGCATTTCGCGCGTGCGCCGCATCGTGCAGGACCTGAAGGATTTTTCGCGCACGGATGCGCACCAGGAGTGGGTCTGGGCCGACCTGCGCCAGGGCATCAATACCACGCTCAATATCGTGAATAACGAGGTCAAGTACAAGGCCGACGTGGTGCGCGAATATGGCGACATTCCCGATATCGAATGCCAGCCTTCCGAGCTGAACCAGGTGATCATGAACCTGGTCGTCAACGCGGCCCACGCCATGGGCGAGGCGCATGGACGCATCACCCTGCGCACGGGCAGCGACAATGCGACGGAAGTGTGGATCGAGGTCGAGGATACGGGCGGCGGCATCGCGCCCGAGCACCTGTCGCGCATCTTCGACCCCTTCTTTACCACCAAGGCCGTCGGCAAGGGCACGGGGCTGGGCCTGTCGCTGGCCTACACCACGGTGCAGAAACACCATGGCCGCATCGACGTGCGCAGCGTCATCGGCAGCGGCACCACCTTCCGCATCACCTTGCCCGTGCGCCAGGCGCAGGCCGTCGCACCATGACCGAACAGGACAGCATGCATACGAGCACCAGCACCGCGCCGCCCACCATCCTGTGCGTCGATGACGAGCCGAATATCCTGTCGTCGCTGCGGCGGCTGTTCCGCCCGCACGGCTACCGCGTGCTGACGGCCGATGGCGGCGCGGCCGGCCTGGCCCTGCTCGAGAGCGAGACGGTGGACCTGGTCATCTCCGACATGCGCATGCCGCACATGGATGGCGCGCAGTTCCTGGCCCAGGTGCGCCAGCGCTGGCCCGGCACCATCCGCTTGCTGCTGACCGGCTATGCCGACATCCAGTCCATCCTCGACGCCATCAACCAGGGCGAGATATACCGCTACGTGACCAAGCCGTGGGACGAGAACGATATCGTGCTGGTGGTGCGCCACGCGCTGGAACGGCGCGCGCTGGAGCAGGAAAAACTGCGCCTCGAAGCGCTGACGGCCAGCCAGAACGTGGAGCTGCAGGCGCTCAATGCCAGCCTGGAAGCGAAGGTGGCCACGCGCACGCAGCAGCTGAAGCAGTCGCACGACGAAGTGCAGGCGGCCAATGAGCGCCTGAAAGCCACGTTCGTGACGACCATCAAGGTGTTTTCCAACCTGATCGAAATGCGTGGCGGCAAGCTGGCCGGCCATGCGCGGCGGGTGGCCGAGCTGTCGCGCAAGCTGGCGCAGGCGCTGGGCCTGGAAGGGCAGGAGGCGCGCGACGTGTTCATCGCGGCCCTGCTCAAGGATATTGGCAAGCTCAGCTTGAGCGACGACGTGCTGGAACTGCCGGCCAGCGCCTGGAATGGCGAGCAGCTGGCCGCCTTCCGCAAGCATCCGCTGCGCGCCGAACAGTTATTGATGGCGCTCGACGAGTTGCGCGCCGTCTCCGTGATCCTGCGCTCGCAGCTCGAGCGCTTCGACGGCGGCGGCTTTCCCGATGGCCTGGTGGGCCTGGCCATTCCCATGGGCGCGCGCATCCTGGCGCTGGCGTCCGACTACGACGGCTTGCAGATCGGCGCCATGGTGCAGCGCAGCCTGCGCGCCGACGAGGCCCGCACCCTGATCTACGACAGCGTCGGCAAGCGCTACGACCCGGCCGTGGTGGCCGCTTTCCGCGGCATCATGGAAGAGACGGAACCGCCGGCGCGCGACCTGACGGTGCTGTCGGGCCAGCTGGAGCCGGGCATGGTGCTGTCGCGCGACCTGATCAGCCGCGATGGCCTGATGCTGCTGGCGGCCGAACACGTGTTGACGGCCCGCGTGATTGCCCAGCTGCTCGACTTCGAAGGCAAGAATGGCGGGCGCCTCAGCATCCGCGTGTACGCGCCGCCGAAAGACGCCTAGGCCTTCGCGGCGCCAGGCGGCTGCAGCGGCAGGTGCACGGTAAAGCGCGTGCCGCGGCCCACTTCTGAGGCCACTTCGATGCGTCCGCCGTGCTTGTTGACGATGCCGTACGACAGCGACAGGCCCAGGCCGGTGCCGCTGCCCACGGCCTTGGTGGTGAAGAATGGTTCGAAGATGCGGTTCAGGTGCTCGGGCGCGATGCCGGCGCCCGTGTCGCCGATCTCCACCCACACCCAGTCGCCCGCGTGGCCCGTGCGGATGCTGATCACGCCGTCGCTGTTGATGGCCTGGCCCGCGTTGACGAGCAGGTTCATGAAGACCTGGTTCAGCTGCGACGCCAGGCACAGTATCTGCGGCAGCTCGCCATAGTGTTTTTCGATGCGCGCCTTGTATTTCAATTCGTTGGCGACGATATTGAGGGTGCTGTCCAGGCCCGCATGCAGGCTGGCCACTTGCCAGTCCGTCTCGCCCACGTGGGAAAAATCCTTCAGCGCCTGCACGATGTCGCGCACGCGTTTCAAGCCATCCATCGATTCGCGCACCAGGTCGCCGATGTCGTCCTGCAGGAAAGCCAGGTCGGCCTGCGCGCGCACCTGCGCCACTTTTTCGGCCCGGGCCGGGCCGTCGAGCGGCTCGCCCATCGCCGCTTCATACTGGGCGATGACGTCGAACAGGGTGCCGACATAGCCTTGCAGCGAACTCATGTTCGAATTGACGAAGCCGATCGGGTTATTGATTTCATGCGCGATGCCGGCCGCCAGCTGGCCGATGGAGGCCATCTTTTCCGATTGCAGCAGCTGGTCGTGCGCTTCCTGCAACTTGCTGATCAGTAGTTGCTGCTCTTCGCCGCGCGCCTGCAGCATCGCTTCCATGCCCTTGCGTTCCGTGATGTCCGTCAGCGAGCCGATCACCTCGAACGGCACGCCGTGATCGTCGCGCACGAGGCGCAGGCTGTCGTGCATCCACAGGTAGCTGCCGTCGCGCACGCGGAAGCGGTATTCGTAGGCGCGCGCGCCTTCGACGAAGATCTGCGCCAGGCTGGAAAAGATGCCGGGTGCATCGTCGGGGTGGATGTGGTCGAACCAGAAATTCGGATCGGCGACCATCTCCTCGGGCTGGTAGCCCAGCACGTTGAGGGCATTGTTGCTGACAAATGTCATCTTGAAGTCGCCGCTGGGCACGGTGCAATAGATGATGGAAGGTGTATTGTCGAGCAGGTATTGCAGGCGCACGGCCGTCGCGGCCGATGCGTCATCGCCAGGCGCCGTCCCGGCATGCCGGCCGGTATCGGGAGTGGAAAGGTCGAAATCCTCGAACTGCATCGTCACACCTCGCTGCCTGCACGGCCTTGATGTCATCCTCGCTCGATTATGCCTGATTCTGCCTGCCTTGGGCCGCCATCGGCGCGCTCAAGGCGCCAGCGGCTGCTCGACGATCGCCATGCGCCGCGCGATGCGCTGCGCCGCCTGCGTGTCGCCCGCCTGTTCGGCGCGCAGGCGCTGCACACCGAGCCAGGCCAGCAGCGGACGGCGCCAGCCCTGGTCCGATGCCGTGGCGACGGCCGTATCGAGCAGCTTCGGCGTGGCGCGGCCAGAGCGCAGCAGCACGCCGGCCGCCACCAGTTGCGACAGCGGGTCCTTGATGGCGGCCACGGCGCTGGCGGCAGCCGTGTCGGAAGCGGCGCCCGCCACGGCACGCTGCGTTTCCGGCAGCAGGGCGACGTCGGCCGCCTGCGCCTTGCCGGCCAGCCAGGCCGCATACGCGCGGTCGGCGGCTGTCGCGTCGGCTTGCAGTGCGTCAAAGCCGGCGCAGTCCTCGAAGGCCAGGCTGGCCAGGCGCGCGGCGCAGCGCAGCAGTTCGATGCGCGCCACGAGGTCAAGCTTGCCCGTGCCGGCGACCTGGCTGCGGGCGCGCCGGAATTCCGTCTGCTCGACCAGGGCATTGCCATTCAAGTAGGCCGCTTGAAAGCGTTCGACGGAACTTTGCGCATTCATTTTCCAGTCCGGCACGGGCGGGCCGCTGGAGCAGGCTGCCAGCGCGGTGCACAACAATGCGGCCAGTGCGGACAAGGAGGCGTTGAGTTTTCTCATGGCAGTTTGATCTCCGGATTGCGCTTGAACGGCCATTTGCGGTTGATGTCATTGACCAGTTGCTCGACCTTGCGCAGATTGCTTTCCACGTCGGCGCGCAGCGGGCCCAGGTCGGCGGTGGCCGCCTTGGCGTTGGCGCCCACGGCTTGCGCCTCGACCAGCACGGCGTCGACTTTTTTCAGGCTGTTGCGCGTGTCGGCCAGCAGGGCGTTCAGCTGCACGATGGTCGCCTGCGCATCCGTCATCACGCCCTTGTCGCCGAAGACGCGCGTATCGGCATTGGCCACCAGGCCATCCGTGCGGCGCGCCAACTGGTCCGCCGTGATCAGCAGGGCGTTGGCCCGTTCAATCAGCAGGCGCGATTGCTTGTCGTCGCCCGTCAGCAAGCCCATGGCGCCGCCCGGACCGCTGAGCTTGCCGGTGACGGCCTGCACGTTGCGCATGGTGCCGTCGAGTGCGGAATCGGTGCCCGTCAGGTTGCCCAGGTTGTTCAGCAAATCCTTGGCGGCGGCCAGCAGGCG
Source organism: Janthinobacterium sp. BJB401 (assembly GCF_013372745.1). Classification (NCBI taxonomy): domain Bacteria; kingdom Pseudomonadati; phylum Pseudomonadota; class Betaproteobacteria; order Burkholderiales; family Oxalobacteraceae; genus Janthinobacterium; species Janthinobacterium sp. BJB401. The sequence goes on from NZ_JABXFH010000025.1 coordinate 9,052, forward strand.
GGGGATTTCCGCCGCCATGTCGCCTACCAGCAAGTCGCGCGTGGCGTCGTCGGGCAGCGGCGGGTCCGTCAGGATGCCGCTGTAGGCGCGCAGCTTGGCGCCGCCGACGATGCCCCGTTCCAGGGTGAAGATGGAGCTGGTGCGAAGCCAGTGCGCATCTTTTCGCGGCACGTCGATGATGACGCGCGCGCGGCCGTCCGGCGCCAGCTCGATGCGCTGCACGCGGCCGATGGGAAAGCCGGAAAAGGTCAGGTCGGCGCCCACGCCCACGCCGTCGGAATCGTCGGCCGTCAGCACCAGCGTTTGCGTGGCTTCGAAGGCGCCGCGCGCATACATCAGGTAGACGACGGAGCCGACCACCAGCACGAACATGAAGACGAGCAGGATGGCCGCCTTCAGTTCGGCGTGGCGCACGGGCGGCGGGGCGGGCAGCACAGCGTCGGGCGCCGTGACGTCGGTCTGGTCGGGATTTTGAGGTTGGCTCATGGCTTCTGGCTCTGGTATGGGTGATTCAAGATTGGCTGGCGGTGGCGGGGCATCAGTAGTAATTGCCCATCAGCGAAGCCACTTCGACCAGCAGGATGACGGAAAACAGGCGCAGCATTTCGGACAGGCCGTGCGCGGCCCACAAACGGTTGCGCCGGCCATGCGGCTCTTCCGGGTAGTAGGACGAGGCGAGCGGGATCAGGGCCACAGCAAAGCTGAAGAAGATGACTTTGAGCATCAGGATCAGGGCCACGGCCGGATTGAAGATCTGCCCCACGACGCGCGTGTAGCCTTGCAGCGCCCACGGCGTAAAACCGTAGATGGTGAGGTAGGCGAGCACCAGCGAAGTGACGCAGCTGACGATGGCCAGCATCCACACGGCGAAGATGCCGGACATGACGCGCGGAAAGTATTCGCGGCGCAGCAGGTCGACGCCCTGGCGCTGCATGGTATCGAGCATGCCGGACGAGCGCATTTGCGCGAACGCAATGCCGTCTGGCAAGGTCAGGCGCAGCGCGACGAACAGGGCGGCCGTCAGCGGTATCAGTTCCAGCACCAGCACGCGCACCACCATTTCCAGCGCATAGCGCGACAGGCCGTAGCTTTGCGCGCTGACGACGACGATGCGGATGAGTACCAGGCTAACGAGCGCGCAGGCCACGCTGAACCAGACCAGGTTCGGCGCCGTGTTCGTCACCAGGCGGTGGGCGAGGATGGGGCGGTTGTCGCGGTTATAGCTCGACGGCGACAGGGCCAGCGAAAACACGAGGATGGCGAAATGCAGCATGCGCCACCAGCTGACCAGCCAGGCCATGGTGGCCCGGTGCAGGCGGCGCAGGCTGATGATGAGGGAGACGGATAGGGTCATCATGGCATCTTAACATTGGATGCGTTCGATACAAGCGATTGTCCAGCCGTGCGGCCGTGCACGGCAAGCCCGCTATTCGCCGGCCACGCTCGCAATGATCGCGTCGGCCGCCGCGCGCACGCGGGCAGAACGGTTCAGGTCGGCATGCATGACCAGCCACACGTCGTAGCTTTCCGCCCGCTCGGGCCAGATGCGCACCAGTAGCGGGTCGATGTCGCCCAGGTGGGTGGCCAGCTCGGCCACGCCCAGGCCCGCGCGCGTGGCGTCCTGCAGCATCGCCGCCGAATTGACTTCCATGGCGACGTGGGCGTTGGCGACGGACTCGCCGGCGATTTTGTCGCCATGGCGGGGCGTCACGGAATGGTGGTAGATGACGATGTCGTGCCCTGCCAGCGCCGTGCCGCGCACGGGATCGCCCCGCTCGGCCAGGTAGCTTTTTGACGCGTACAGGCCCAGGCTGCGCTTGACGAGGTGGCGCGAAATGAGGTCCGGGTCGGTGGGGCGCACGCCGCGCACGGCCAGGTCCGCTTCGCGCCGCGTCAGGCTGGCCAATGCCGGCGCCACGTTGAGCACGATGCGGATGTCAGGATGCGCCGCATGCAGCTGCTGCATGGCGCGGATGACGAAATGGCTGGCCATGGTGTCGGTGGTGGCCACGCGCACCAGGCCGCTTAAACGGTTGTCGACGCCCTGCATCTCGCGCTGCAGCTTGTCGGCCGCCCGCTCCATCGCTTCGGCCGCCGTCAGCGCCAGTTCGCCGGCCGGCGTGGGCACGTAGCCCGATGGCGTGCGCAGAAACAGGGTGGCGCCCAGCGAGCTTTCCAGCGCGGCCAGGCGGCGCCCGCAGGTGGCCTGGTCGATGCGCAGCAGGGCGGCCGCACCGCGCAGGGTGCCGGCCCGGCCGATGGCGAGAAAGATGCGCGCGTTATCCCAGTCCATGAGTGCTTTCCGTTCGATGTTTGTGATGCATTTTTGCATCAAGCTGCCGATTTTATGCCTGTTTACTGCATCCTGCAATGCTCGCATAATGGCTGCCCCGCTGTCCCTGCAAGGAATTCCATGTCTGCCCCCACACCGCGCCGCGCCAGCGGCTTGATCCTGCTGACCCTGGCCTTCGGCTTCGTCATGGCCATGCTCGACGTCACTGCCGTCAACGTGGCCTTGTCCGATATCGCGCTGGATTTGCGTATCCCGCTGACGGGCCTGGTCTGGGTGGTCGACGGCTACACCTTGACGTTTGCCGCGCTGCTGCTGGCCGGCGGCGCGCTGGCCGACCGCTACGGGCCGAAAGCCGTGTACCAGGGCGGCCTCGGCGTCTTCATTATTGGTTCGGTGCTGTGCGGTGCCGCGCCCGACGGGCATTTTTTGACGGCGGCGCGCCTGTTGCAGGGCGCGGGCGCGGCCCTGTTCATGCCCAGTTCCCTGAGCCTGCTGACGCACAGCTTTGACGACGAGCGCGAGCGCACGCGCATGCTGGGCGCCTGGTCGGCGCTGGTGGGCGTGGCCGGTGCGTCCGGCCCCCTGATCGGCGGCATCCTCGTGCACCAGTTCGGCTGGCGCAGCGTGTTCTGGGTGAATGTGCCGCTGGGCGTGCTGGCCATCGTCATGGCGCAAGTGCTCTTGGCCGCGCCGGCGCGCCAGCCGCGCGATTTATCGCTGTTCAGCCATGCGCTGGGCGTGGCGGCGCTGGCGGGCCTCAGTTTCGTGCTGATCGAAGGGCCCGTGCTGGGCTGGCTGTCGCCCGGTGTGCTGGCGGCGGGGGCCTTGACGGTGCTGTCGGCCGGGCAATTGCTGCGGCGCGAGCGCAGCGGCAGCCATCCGCTGTTGCCGCGTGCACTGTTTCATAGCAGCAGCTTTGGCGCGGCCAATGGCGTGGGTTTTTTGATCAATTTCTGCGTGTTTGGCCAGCTGTTCTTATTGAGCCTGTTCCTGCAGCAATCGGGCGGCGCCGACGCCTTGCAGTCGGGCTTGCGCCTGCTGCCCATGATGGCGGCTTACACGGTGGGCAATTTCATGGCGGGAAGTATTGCGGCCCGTCACGGCACGCGCTTGCCCATGCTGGCCGGCTTGCTGGTGGGGGCGATGATGGCGCTGTTGCTGATGGGCTTGCGTCCGGGTACGCCGTTTGCGCTGCTGGCGCTGGGCACGGCCATCATGAACGTGGCCATCGGCATCGCCATTCCCGCCATGACGGCCACCGTGATGCGGGTGGCCGGCAAGCAGCATGCGAACAGTGCGGCGGCGGCCCTGAATGCCAACCGGCAAATCGGCGCGCTGGTGGGCGTGGCCCTGATCGGCAGCATCCTGCACATGGTGCAGGACTGGTCGCTGCGTTTGCCGCTGGCCTACGCGACGATTGCCGTTGCGTATGGCCTGGCGGCGGGCCTCGTCTACCGGCACGTGCATCTGCCGAAGGCCGTGGCCGCCTGAAGCGTTATTGCTCGCGCGTGCTGCGCCATTCCACCAGTTCCTCGATGGTCAGGATCGGCATGCCGTGCAGTTCGGCGAAACGTTCGATAGCGTCGCCGCGCATCATGGTGCCGTCCGGGTTAATCAGCTCGCACAGCACGGCGGCCGGGTTCAGGCCCGCCATGCGCGACAGATCGACGGAGCCTTCCGTGTGGCCACGGCGCTCGAGCACGCCACCGGGCGCGGCGCGCAGGGGAAATACGTGGCCGGGGCGCACCAGGTCGGCTGGCTTCGCATTTGGCGCGATGGCGGCGCGGATGGTGGTGACCCGGTCGGCGGCCGACACGCCTGTCGTGACGCCGTCGCGCGCCTCGATGGACACCGTGAACGGCGTGCCGTAGCGGCTGCCGTTGTCGGACGACATGGGCGGCAATTCCAGCGCGCTGACGACGTCCGTCGGCAGGCACAGGCAGACGATGCCGCTGCATTCGCGGATCAAGAGGGCCATGGTTTCATTCGTGAGTTTCTCGGCAGACAGGATCAGGTCGGCTTCGTTTTCACGGTCGAAATCGTCGAGCAGGATGACGGGAATGCCGGCGCGCATGGCGGCCAGGGCGGATTGGATGCGACCTTCCAGATCGTTGGAAAGCAGGGTATAGCTGTTGACTAACATGGTGAAACGCTCCTCGCATAGGCGAAAAACGCTGCAGGGCAAGCGAATAGACGCAGCCGGCCGCATCGACAGGTCGAGCGGACATCGCGTTTACTGCACATCTTCTTTCATCCGGACTATACCGTCGGCCCCGGAATCACACCGGATCTGCTGACCTTATCAGGCGAAACCTGACAAGCGCTCGCGGGCTTGACCGTTGCCGGTCTTACCGCCGGTGGGGAATCGCACCCCGCCCCGAAGACGTATTGTTGTGCCGGTCCACATGACCGGCGGCAATACTTTAGCACAATTGACAAAAGCTGGCAGGGCACTGTTGAGTTTGTTATTCGGCAAAATTGCCTGGGGAAAGCAGTTTTTCCTAAGCTGTTTTTAATGGCGGAAAGACGATTTCAGTGTAAGGTACGCTTACTGAATCTTACCGTTGAGAATACATGAAGCTGAGTAAATTACGCCTGATCTCGGGCGCCGTCTTGCTGGCGTGCGCCTGCATGGCCCAGGCAGAAATCCGTTTGAGCGATCCCTTGCCGCTGGCACCAGAAGTTACCGTCGGAAAACTGCCGAACGGCTTGACCTATTACATCAAGAAAAATGCCCGTCCCGCGCAGAAAGTGGAATTGCGCCTGGTGGTGAAAGCCGGTTCCATCCTGGAAGATGACGACCAGCAAGGCCTGGCGCATTTCACGGAACACATGGCCTTCAATGGCTCCACGCATTTCAAGCGCAATGAACTGATTTCATACCTGCAATCGATCGGCGTGAAGTTCGGCGCCGACTTGAACGCCTACACGAGCTTTGATGAAACCGTGTACGTGCTGCCGATTCCGACGAACAAGAAGGAAAACCTGGAAAAGGGTTTTCTCGTGCTGGAAGACTGGGCGCATGGCTTGAAATTCAATTCGGCCGACATCAACAGCGAGCGCGGCATCGTGCTGGAAGAGGCGCGCCTGGGCAAGGGTGCCAGCGACCGCATGAACAAGGTGCTGTATCCGAAGCTGCTGAACGGTTCGCGCTATGCGGAACGCATGCCGATCGGCAAGGAAACCGTGCTGAAAACCTTCAAGCCGGAAGCCATCAAGCGTTTCTACAAGGATTGGTACCGTCCCGACCTGATGGCCGTGGTGGTGGTCGGTGACGTGGAGCCGAAACAGGCTGAAGCGATGATCCGCCAGCATTTCGGCAAGCTGAAAAACCCCGCGAAACCGCGTCCGCGCCTGTATGCGGAAGTGCCGCAGCGCTCGCAAACGGAAGCGTTGGTGATCACGGACAAGGAAGCGCCGGACGACACCGTCTTTATCCGCTACCCGATCCGCGCCGCGCAGGAACCCGTCACCATCGCCGACTACCGCCGCCAGATGATCGAAAACCTGTACGGGCAAATGCTCAGCGCGCGCATGCAGGAATTGACGCAGCAGGCGAACCCGCCGTTCATCCAGGGCGGCAGCAGCATGGGCAAGCTGGTGCGCGGCTATGAATCGTTCAGCGCGTACGCCTTGCTGGGCAAGGGCGGCGTGCAGCCGGCCGTCGATGCGCTGGTGCAGGAAGACGAGCGGGCGCGCCGCTTCGGTTTCAGCCAGGACGAGCTGGACCGCGCGCGCAAGAACATGCTGCGCAATTACGAGCGCGCATACAGCGAGCGCGACAAGTCCGATTCGGCCGGTTTCGTGGCCGAATATTCGCGCAACTTCCTGGAGCAGGAAGCCATCCCCGGCATCGCCAATGAATTGCTGTACGCGCAGGAACTCTTGCCGCAGGTAACCTTGCAGGAAATCAACGAGACGGTGGCCAAGGTAATTCCCGACCAGCAAAAGAAACTGGTCGTCTTCATGGGCGCCGAGCCGAAAGCAGGCGCCAGCGTCCCGACGCAGCAGCAATTGCTCGACGCCGTGGCGAAAGCCGAGCAGCAAACCATCGAGCCGCGCACGGAAAAAGTGCTGGCCAGCAAGCTGATGGATGGCCCGCCGGCCGGTGGCAGCATCGTCTCGGAAAAGTTGAACAGCGCCATCGGCGTGACGGAACTGACCCTGGGCAATGGCGTGCGCGTGCTGCTCAAACCGACGGACTTCAAGAATGACCAGGTGCTGATGGGCTCGACGCGCTTCGGCGGCCAGTCGCTGTTCGGCGACGCCGATATCTATAACGCCCGCTATGCGAGCGCCGTGGTCGGCAGCATGGGCCTGAAAGACCTGGCGCCGCTGGACTTGCAAAAAGTCTTGGCCGGCAAGACGGTCAACGTGGGCGCGTCGCTGGGCGAGCTGAGCGAAGGCTTTGGCGGCTCGGCCAGCAGCGCCGACGTGGAAGCCATGCTGCAACTGGTGTATTTGTATTTCAACGACGTGCGCAAGGATGCGGGCCTGTACCAGTCCTTCATCGGCAAGCAGCAGGACTTGGCGAAAAACAGCATGGCGCAGCCGGAAGCCGTGTTTTACGACGCCATCCAGCACGCCATGTTTGGCGACAATCCGCGCGTCGACGGCGTGCCGCGCGTGGCCGACTTCGACAAGGTGGGCCTGGACCGCTCGCTGGACATCTTCCGCCAGCGCTTTTCCAGCGCACGCGGCATGACCTTCATCTTCGCGGGCAGCTTCGAGCTCGACAAGATCAAGCCGCTGATCGCCAGCTACCTGGGCACCTTGCCCGTGGCCGACGTGCCGCACGCCTACCGCGACGTGGGCATGCGTCCGGTGACCGGGGTCGTCAAGAAGGATATCTACATGGGCAGCGAGCCGAAAAGCACGATTTCCATCACCTTCAATGGCGACGTGGCGTATTCGGACGAGCAAAAGCTGACCCTGCAGGCGCTGGGCGAAGTGCTGAACCTGAAAGTCATCGAAGTGCTGCGCGAAAAGATGAGCATGATTTATGGCGGCGGCTTTGAAACGTCGATGGGCCAGCATCCGTACGGTCATTATTCCGTGGCCTTGAACTTGCCGACGGGACCCGAAAACGTGGACAAGGTGATCGCCGCCGCCTTTGCCGAAATCAACAAGATGAAGACGGACGGGCCATCGGCGGCCGACCTGGAAAAGGTCAAGCTGAACTGGATTACGCGCCAGCAAAAGTCGCTGCGCGAAAACCGCTACTGGATGAGCCAGTTGATGGGTTCGGTGACGCAGGGGCGCGACCCGGCGCACATCCTGCGCTACGAGCAGCGCGTGCGCGCCATCACGCCGCAAGCCGTCAAACTGGCGGCGCAGCGCTACCTGGACATGCACAATTATGTGCAGGTGGTGCTGTATCCGGAACGTAAAAACGTTGCAGCCAAGTAATCCTCGTGTTTCATCTGCATGGGCGGCAAGGTGACGAAGCTGTTAAACTGCCGCATATTGATGTGATATCGCAATTTAACAAGCAAGGAAATACGATGGCTAAGAAAGAAGAGCTCGATCCGGAAACCCTGGAGTTGATCAACTGGTGTATCGAGGTCGAAGGCTTCCTCGTGGCTGGCGGCGCCACCGTGGCGCAGGCGCAGGACCACATCGAAGAGCAGGTCGAGTGGTTTACCGACCAGTTCTACGACGGCTTGACGCCGGAAGAGGCAGCCAAGGAAGCCTTGGCCTGACCTTTCATCCAGACTTCAGCAAGACATATGCGGGCGGTGCCTGCCGGGCATCAGCCTGGTAGCGCCGCCCGCTTTGCTTTTCTGAAAAGATTTCCACATGGAAATTGTTTATAATTTCACATTTTATTCTTTACCCAGGCTCCCATGACTCTTCGTTCGCGCATTCTCCTCCTGTGTTTCAGCACCTTGCTGGGCATCGTCCTCATCGCTTCATTCTCCTTGTATTCGCTGCGCCAGACCATGATGGCGGAAAGGGTCGAGCAATTGACGGTGCTGGTGGAACTGGCCAATGCCTCGGTGGAAAAGGCATATGCGCTGGAACAGTCGGGCAAGCTCACGCGTGAGCAGGCCCAGCAGCAGGCCAAGCTGGCCATCGGCAGCTTCGTCAAGGACGAGATGTATTATTTCGTGCGCGATTTCAGCACCGACTTGCTGTATGTGCACCCGAATCCCGCGCGCATCGGCACGCCGCAAAAGAACATGAAGCAGTCGGGCGACCGCTACCGCTTGGCCCTGGCCAACAGCCGCATCGGCCTGGTGCAGGCGGACGGCTCGCGTCCCGGCGTGAAGGACCCAGTGGCGAAGATGTATGCCGTGGTGAAATTTGCGCCGTGGGACTGGCTCATCGGCACGGGCACGTATATCGATGACATCAACCACAAGTTCTGGGCCCAGGCGGGCGTGCTGCTGGCCATCGGCGGCGCGCTGATGGTGGTGGTGGGCGCCCTGGCGGCCCTGATGCTGCGCCGTATCCTGGGCCAGCTCGGCGGCGAACCCGACTATGCGGCAGCCATCGTGGCGCAAATCGCCCAGGGCGACCTGACCACGCACATCGATACGCGTCCCGGCGATACCTCCAGTCTGTTGATGGCGATCAAGGCCATGCGCGACAACCTGGCCCATCTGGTAAGCCAGGTGCGCACCGATGCGGAATCCATTTCCACGGCGTCGGGCGAGATTGCTTCGGGCAACCACGACCTGTCGGCGCGCACGGAGCAGCAGGCGGGATCGCTGGAAGAAACGGCCTCGACCATGGAAGAAATGACCTCGACCGTGCGCCAGAATGCGGACAATGCGCGCCAGGCCAACCAGCTGGCCATTTCTGCATCGCAAGTGGCGACGCAGGCGGGCGGCGTGGTGAGCCAGGTGGTCGACACCATGGGCGCCATCAATGCCTCGTCGAAGAAGATCGGCGACATCATCGCCGTCATCGACGGCATCGCCTTCCAGACGAATATCCTGGCCCTGAATGCGGCCGTGGAAGCGGCGCGCGCGGGCGAGCAGGGCCGTGGTTTCGCCGTTGTCGCCAGCGAAGTGCGCAATCTGGCGCAGCGTTCGGCCGCGGCCGCCAAAGAAATCAAGCAATTGATCGACAGTTCTGCCGAGCAAGTGGGCGCCGGTGAAAAACTGGTGGCGCTGGCGGGCGAGACGATGGAAAAAGTCGTCTCCAGCGTGCAGCACGTGACCGATATCGTGGCCGAGATTTCCTCTGCCAGCGCCGAGCAGAGCGCCGGCATCGAGCAGATCAACCAGGCCATCGTCGAGATGGACAACATGACGCAGCAAAACTCGGCCCTGGTCGAGCAGGCGTCGGCGGCGGCGCAGGCGATGAACGAGCAGGCCGCGGGTCTGGCGCAGATCGTCAGCGTGTTCAAGGTGGGTGCGGTGGCGCCGGCAGCGGCAGCGCTACAGCGCAGCGTGCCTGCGGCGCGGCGCCTGACGCGCTAAGCGCTTTTTTCTGTCATACGGGGAACTTATCCCCGGCTCACCTGTCCAAACTTTTTCGTCCGCAAGGGATGCACAGAAGAGGTGAGCATGACAGACGGTTTTTCGTATCACGCGGCGTTCGCCCGCAACCTGGGCTGGGTCACGCAGGCGGAGCAAAATAGCTTGCGCGGCAAGCGCGTGGCCATCGCCGGCATGGGCGGCGTGGGCGGCGTGCACTTGCTGACCCTGGCGCGGCTCGGTATCGGCGCCTTCCACATCGCCGATTTCGACACCTTCGATATCGCCAACTTCAACCGCCAGGCCGGCGCCATGGTGTCCACCCTGGGCCAGCCCAAGGTGGCCGTGCTGGCGCAGATGGCGCGTGACATCAATCCTGAACTTGAGATTAAACAATTTCCCGACGGCATACACGACAGCAACCTGGCCGAGTTCTTCGCCGGTGTCGACCTGTATGTGGACGGCCTGGATTTTTTCGCCTTCCCCGCGCGCCAGGCCACCTTCGCCACGTGCGCCCGCCTGGGCATCCCCGCCATCACGGCCGCGCCGCTGGGCATGGGCACGGCCGTGCTCAGCTTCATGCCGGGCGGCATGACGTTCGAAGAGTATTTCGGCTGGGGCGACTTGCCCGAGGAAGAAAAAGCCCTGCGCTTTCTCGTCGGCCTGGCGCCGGCCGGCTTGCACGCTCCCTACCTGGTCGACCCGTCCGCCATTAATCTGAAAGAGCGGCGCGGGCCGTCGACCATCATGGGCTGCCAGTTGTGCGCGGGCGCGGCCGCCACGGAAGCCTTGAAGATATTGTTAAAGCGGGGCAAGGTGATGGCGGCGCCCCACGGCATGCATTTCGACGCCTATCGCAACAAGCTCGTGCATACCTGGCGTCCCGGCGGCAACCGTCATCCGCTGCAGCGCCTGACGATGGCCATCATCAAGCGGCGCCGCGCGGCGCAGGGGGCATAAATGGCGCAAGCACCGCAGATCGCGCAGATTGATTCTGTGCTGGAAAATATCCTCGACCAGGCGCGCTGGGCTCCCAGCGGCGACAACACGCAGCCGTGGCGCTTTGAAGTCGCGGACCCGCGGCACGTGGTCGTACATGGCTTTGATACGCGCAGCCACTGCGTGTACGACCTCGACGGCCATCCCAGCCAGTTGTCGCTCGGTGCCTTGCTCGAAAGCATGGCGCTGGCGGCCAGCTGTCACGGCTTGCGCATGGAAGCGCGCCGGCGCCTGTCGATGCCCGACACCTTGCCCACCTTCGATGTGCATCTGCTCGACAGCCCGGGCATGCCGCCCGATCCGCTGGCGGCCTTCTTGCCGCAGCGCAGCGTGCAGCGGCGCCGGCTCAGCACGCGCCGCTTGCGCGCCAGCGAAAAGGCGGCGCTGGCGGCCAGCTTGCCGCCGGGCTATGGCGTGCAATGGTTCGAAGGCGGGCGCGCGCGCCTGGCCTGCGCCCGCCTGATGTTCGACAACGCGAAGCTGCGCCTGACCATGCCCGAGGCGCACAAGGTACACCGCGACGTGATCGAATGGGGGGCGCGCTACAGCAGCGACCGCATCCCGGAGCAGGCGCTCGGCGTCGATCCGATGACGGCGCGCCTGATGCGCTGGGTCATGCACAGCTGGCGCCGCGTGGATTTTTTCAATACCTGGCTGGCGGGCACCGTCGCGCCGCGCCTGCAGATGGATTTGCTGCCGGGCCTGTATTGCGGCGCGCATTTCGTGTTGCTGGCCGAGGCGTCACCGAACCATATCGACGATTACGTGGCGGCCGGCCGCGCCATGCAGCGTTTCTGGCTGACGGCCACGCAGCTGGGCCTGCAGTTGCAGCCGGAACTGACGCCGCTGATCTTTGCCCGCTATGTGCGCGAACGGCGCAGCTTTTCACGCACCGATGGCATGCAGGAAATGGCGCAGGAGCTGGCCGTGCAATGCCAGGCCGTGCTGGGGGCGGCGGCATTTGACCGGGCCGTGTTTCTTGGACGCATAGGCGCGGGGCCTGCCGCCAGTGCGCGCTCGCTGCGCCGTCCGCTGCAGGACTTGCTGGTGGCGCCGACGGCGGGGCAGTGAGGCGCGCGCCAGCATCAGCATCAGCATCAGCATCAGCGTCTGCGTCGGCGTCGTGGCGCCAGGCAAGCCAGCGCTGCCAGGCCAGCCGCCAATAGCGGCAAGGTGCCGGGCAGCGGCACTGGCGTGACGCCTGGCACGTAGGCCAGTTCGGAACTGTTCAGCATGTTCAACACGAGGGTGTAGTTGCCCGCCGCCAGATTATCCGTGACGGCGCCGTACTGCCCGCCGCAGGTCGTGCCGACGCCCGTGCCGGTGGGCGCGCCGCAGCCGCTGGGGTCGTAGGTAAACATGTTGCCGCTGGTGAGCGGCGTTTGCGCGTAGCCCGTATTGAGGTTGGCGGCATCGGCCAGTTCGGTGCCGCCCAGGATGCCGGAGCCGAGGTTGCCGTCGGGCGCCCAGTTGAAGACGATCTGGCCATTTTCATCGATGATGGTAAATGTCAGCGCCATGTTGGTGGTGGCCGCCGAGCCCGTCCCGGCCAGCGCGTCCAGGTACAGCTGCATGAAGGGCAGGGCCTGGAAGTCGAAGGCCAGGGTTGCGCCAGGCTGGCCGACGACGAAATTGACCGTCATCGCGGTGCTGGAGCCATTGCGTCCCGAGGCGTCGGCGCTGCCGCCGCCCGTCAGAAAGGTTTCCGCCGCATTCACCGTATGCGTGCTGGTCGAGCCCGGTGGGAAAGGGGGAATTTGCGAAGTGACGATCTGCGCCTCGCCGCGCGCATACGAGGCGTTGCCCATGCCTTGCCGGGTAAAGTCGTTTTCTCCCTTGGTAACGGCGCCGCGCTTCGCTTGCAGCGCGTCGATCTCGTTGCTGCCGCCATTGATGATGCTGCTGCCGTTGAGCGTGGCGGTGGTGCGCGACAGGTCGATATTGCTGAGCAAGCTGGTGGAACCGGTGGGATTGCTGATGACCAGGCCAAAGACACTGGTGTACGAATAGCCGTAGGCGGCGGCACTGGCAGTGCCGCTGCTGGCCAGCAGCAGAAAAGCTAACAGGACTGTTGGCAGCCGGGTGCAAGAAAATATAGTCATGAAAATCCTCATCTCCTGGTCGGCCGCGTTGTAAGGAAAACCGACAGGTTTGCCACATAAAAAAGGCGAGGAGAGCCCCCTCGCCTGTGAGTCCCCCTGTTGCCTGGTTCAGGCGGCAACCTTGCGGCGGCGGGCATAGCCCAGGCCAGCCAGACCCAGGCCCAGCAAGGCCAGGGTGCCTGGTTCCGGTGTCGCTTGCTGTTTCACCAGATCCACGCTTTCCACCGCATTCAAGGTCAGGGTGTAGTTGCCAGCTATCAGAGCATTGCTGACGGAACTGAAGTTGCTGCCGCACACCGTGCCGACACCGGTGCCCGTGGGCGTGCCGCAGCCGGAGGGGTCGTAGGTAAACAGCTTGCCGCGCGTGAGGAAATTGGTCGCCAGGCTGGTGTTCAGGTTGGCGCCATCGGCATTTTCCGTGCCGCCGAAGATGGAGCCGAGCACGCCATCGGGAGCCCAGTTGAACACGGTCAGGCCAGCCGCGTCCGTGATGGTGAAAGTGACGACAATATTGGCCGTCGCCGTGGACAGCTGGCCGACCGTGCTTTGCAGGAAGACCTGCATGAACGGCGAGGCCAGGAAGTCAAAGCTCAAGGTTGCCGTGGGTGAACCGACGACGAAATCGACGGAAAAGCCCGTGGTCGAGCCGTTGCGCCCGGAAGCATCGGCCGTGCCGGCGGGGCCTGCGAGGTGGGCTTCGGCCACGTTCACCACCTGGGTGGAGGTGGAGCCGGGCGGGAACGAAGGGAACTGCGTGCTGACGATCTGCGCATCGCCGCGCGAATAGGTGTTGGTGGGGCCTTGCTGCGTGAAGTCATTCTCGCCCTTGGTGACCGCGCCGACGTTGGCGCGCGGGGCATCGAGCGAGCCGGAGCCGCCATTGATGACGCTTACGCCATTCAGGGTGGCCGTGCTGCGCGAGATGGTGGTGCTGTTGGCCACCGTGATCTGGCCCGTTGGCACGGCGATCACCAGGCCGAAGATGTTGTTGTAGGAATAGCCGTAGGCGCCCGCCTGTGCGCTACCGGCGGCGCACAGCATGGCCAGTGCCGCTGCGGCCGGGAGCAGTTTCAGTTTCGAGAGTTTCATTGTATTCACCTCGTGGTTGAGTGAGTCTGGGAGTCTTGCTTGAGTCCTGTCGGCAGGTGCTCATGGCCAGATCTAAGCGACTTCCATGCCAACGCATGAGGTTCTTTTGAAATCAAGGACTTGGCGTGCTTTTGTTGACGTGCTGCAGGTGTTGTCGGACGCTCTGTAAGAAAAACCGACGCCGCCCGTCAAGGCAGGCCGCCTGGTGGCAACGAGCCCAGCAGGGCGTGCATATGGGGCAGCAAGCGTTGTCCTGGCACATAGTTGCGCATGGCCGTGGCCAGCTGGCGCGCCGCCAGCCTGGCTCGGCCATCGTCGAGCATGCGCGTGGCGGCATGGCGCAGGGCGGTTTCCTGGAAGCGGTCGGCACGCAGCAGCAGTCCGGCGCCGGCCCCGGCGATGCCGTGCATGTTGAGGAATTGATCAAGGTTGCCGGCGATGCCGATGACGGGCACGCCCGCCGTCAGCGCCTGCTGGCTGGTGGGGCTGCCGCCGTTGCAGATCACCAAGCTGGCGCGCCGGGCGGCCGTGTCGCCGGGCAGAAAGGGCGCGACATAGGCATTCGGCGGCACGGCGTCGACGCGGATGGTGCCGGCCGTGGCCGCCAGTACGGTGACGGGCAGGGGCGCCAGCGCGCGCAGCACGCGTGGCAGCAATTGCCCCTGGCCGGAGCTGCCCAGGGTGACATAGATGATGGGGCGTCCGCTGCTCAGTTCCGGGCGCTGCCACCAGTCGGGCAAATCAAGCGGCGGCGCCCAGATGACGGCGCCCAGGTAGTCGTGCGTGGCCGGCATGGCTTGCGGCGGAAACAGTTGCGGAATATCCGCGTACAAGGTGCGGTCGGCATCCGTATAGATGCGCCGCAAGTCGCTGCCCAAGGATGGCAGGCCATGGCGGCGGCGCACGCGGTTCAGGGGCACGGCGTGCGAGGCGAAGGCCAGCGGGCGGATCAGGCGGAACAGGGGATTGGCCAGCCAGATGGGCAGCATGCCCGTCAGGGGCAGGCTGGGCACCGTGTAGTGCTGGCGCACCCAGGGACTCCAGTAGGCATTGCTGACGGTAATGTAGGGAATGCGCTGCAGGCGCGCGCTGACCGACAGCGACAGGCGGAAGTCGCCGATGACCAGATCGGGCTGGACGGCATTGAGCAGGCGCAAGTCGTCTTCCACATACGCGTGCAGCGTACTTTCTGTATAGACGGGCTTGCCGTGCGCCAGCGCCTGCAGAAATTGCAGCGATGAAATACTGTCGATGCGCCAGCGCCGGAAGGGCGCTTGCTTGAAGCAAAAGTCATAGCCGTCGGCACAGGCAAAATGCACCTCGTACTTGTCCTCGTCCAGGCCCTGGGCCAGGCTCAGGGGACGGCCGACGTGGGCCAGGGTCACTGCCTCGGCCATAAAGAGGATTTTCTTGCGCGCCATGGAAATCGCTTGCACTCGTAGCTGGAGGGGATGCTTGTCAAGTTGGAGTGGCGCCACGCCGTTTAGTTCCCTGCAGCGTGCCACTGGCGGGCGCCAGGATTTGGCCGCATCGGCTACAGTGGGGCAAAGGAGGCCACCATGCAGCCACAATTCCATCTTGACCCGTTGCGTGCGCACAGCACGCCCGAACCCGATATGCCGCCACCGCCGGAAGGCGACCCGCTCACGCCGCCGCCGGAACAGCCGCCCCACATTGATCCCGTGCCGGTCGAGGAGCCGACGCCGCCGCCGCCGCCCGTGAAAATGCATTGAGTGGTTTTCGGACCGTTGCACCGCGCCATGGCCTGCGGAGGGGGGACGCGCGCCGCGTTTATTTCCTATCGGAAATGGACTGCGGGGCGGCCGCCGGCGCCACGCCATTTAAACAACAAAAACGTCAATAAATGTTGCCGACTGGATACAAATCAAACGCTAACTGTCGAGTGTCATGCGGCCGTCACGATTCTGTTCTTATAATGAGACATCATAAAAATTCTTGTACAGGAGACCATCGTGGGCAATTCCTTGCATAACAAAATCTACCTGGGCCGGCGGCCTGTGATCACCAGCAAAAACCTTTTGGCGCTGGCGCTGGCGGGCGCCGTGGCGGGTTGCGGCCTGGCCTGGCTGCTGCTGCGCAGCTATAAATAAGGGCTGTCCAGCCCGTCTTTCAGCCATCCGTTCGCCGCGCGGGCGGAGACTGATTCACGTTGCCTGTTGCCGATGCGCAGCGGGGCGCGTACCATGGGGGCCGAACACCTGGCCTTTTATGGAAAAGTAATGAAGAACGAGAAATTAACAACCGATGAATATGACGCGCTGGAGCAAGTTGCACGCGGCATCAAGACCGAGCGCCCCAGTGCTTGCGTGGCCCGCAATGCCAAGCGCCTGTCCGGCCTGAAGCTGCTCAGCTATGCACGCGATGGCCGTCTGTCCATCACCGAGAAAGCACAACAACTGTTGTTCCTGCGCCGCTGCATCATGGGGCTGCGCGCTGTCGCCACCGATCCGCTGACCAAGCTGGAGTCGGACGTGGCGTATTTCCTGGGCAAGAAAGCCCACATCGTGGCGCGCGCCGAAGGCGAAGGCCACGACATTTCCGACAAGGGCCGCGAATCGCTGGCCGACATCGACACCCTGGGTCTGTAAGGCTCACAACCGGCCCTCGTGGCCGGTTTTCACATCTTCCCTCACTTTTAATTTCCCCTTTGGAGAGCACTTTGGATAGCGCGATGAACTGGTCGGCCCACGAACTGACGATGACGGTCCTGATGACGCCTGATATGGCCAATTTTTCCGGTAACGTGCACGGCGGCACCATCCTGAAATACCTCGACAGCGTCGCCTATGCCTGCGCCAGCCGCTATTCGGGCAGCTATGTGGTGACCCTGTCGGTGGACCAGGTGATGTTCCTGCAGCCTATCCACGTGGGCGAGCTGGTGACGTTCCTCGCGTCGATCAATTACACGGGGACGACGTCGATGGAAGTGGGTATCCGCGTGGTGACGGAAAACATCCAGCAGCGCCTGGTGCGCCATGCCAACAGCTGCTATTTCACGATGGTGGCCGTGGACGCCAACCGCAAGCCCGTGGCCGTGCCGCCACTGGTGCTGGAGACGCCGGAGCAGCACGCGCGCTTCGAACAGGCCAAGCTGCGCAAGCTGTCGCGCCAGAAGGTGTCGAAAAAATAAATGCGGCGGACATGAAAAAACGGCCACCAGAGTGATCTGGCGGCCGTTTTTTATTGCCTGCCGCCTGTGGGCGGCATGGCGCCGTGATTAACGGTCGCCGTAGCTGCGGCGTGCGCCGTCGGTGCTGCGCGGGTTGGAACCCTTGTAGCCGCCGCCGGTGCTCGGTGCGCCGTCTTTGCGTGGTGCGCCTGGCTTGCTGAACGTGCGTTGGCCTGGCTTCGCGCCGCCACGGTTGTCGCCTGGTTTCCAGCCGCCTGGACGGGCGCTCGAACGTGGTGCCGACGCCGTTTTCTTAGGCTCGAAACCTTCGATGACATTGACCGGGATCAATTGCTTAGTGAAGCGTTCGATGCGCTTGACGTTCATGCCTTCAGCGTGGTTCACCAGCGAGATGGCCAGGCCATTGCGGCCAGCGCGGCCGGTACGGCCGATGCGGTGGACGTAGTCTTCCGGGAACTTCGGCAGGTCGTAGTTGAACACGTGGGTGATCGTTGGCACGTCGATACCGCGGGCGGCAACGTCGGTGGCAACCAGCACTTTGACCTGGCCGCGACGCATGCCGTCCAGGGTGCGGTTACGCGCGCCCTGATGCATGTCGCCGTGCAAGGCGGCAGCCGAGAAACCGGCGATGTTCAGGCGGTCGGCGATGGTGTCGGCGTCACGCTTGGTGGCGGTAAACACAACAGCCTGGTCCAGCGATTCGTCGCGCAGCAGGTGGTCCAGCAGGCGATTCTTGTGCGACAGGTCGTCGACGAAGTGAACGCGCTGGGTGATGTTTTCATGCTTGTTGCTCGAGCTTGCCACCTGGATGACCAGCGGGTTCTTCGTGATGCGGCGGGCCATGTTGCCAACGACGCCGTCCAGGGTTGCCGAGAACAGCATGGTTTGACGGCCTTCTGGCGTCGCTTCCACGATTTTTTCGATGTCGTCGATGAAACCCATGTCCAGCATGCGGTCGGCTTCGTCCAGCACCAGGATTTCCAGTTGCGAGAAGTCGATCTTGCCCGAATCCATGTGGTCGATCAGACGGCCAGGGGTCGCGACCAGAATCTCAGGATTCTTGGCCAGCAATTGCATCTGTTTAGGGTAAGGCATGCCGCCCAGGATCGATACAGCCTTGATGCGGCGGATGCCGGTGCTGTACTTGTCGGTATTTGTGGTCACTTGCAGGGCCAGTTCGCGCGTTGGCGTCAGCACCAGCATTTTTGGCTGGGCAGCCTTGAAACGTGGACGCTCGCCGCGGGCGCGCGATGCTTGCATTTCCTGGTTCGGCGTCTTGCCGGCGGCGCTTTGTTCGGCGCTGGCCAGTTTGTGCAGCGATGGCAGCATGAAAGCTGCCGTCTTGCCCGAACCGGTCTGCGACGAGACCAGCAGGTCACGGCCTTCGATCGCGGCTGGAATCGCTTGCGACTGTACCGCGGTTGGCGCGGTGTAGCCCGATTCGGTCAGAGCGGCGATGATGGACGGATGCAGGCCTAAGGATTCAAATGTCATTCTTTTCTTTCGTAAAAATCAGCGTTCTTGCAAAAAGCAGAACGCAAAATAGCAACGCCAACCAAAACGAAATGACTCAACTAAAAAGAAATTTCGGCACAAAAGCTTTGCGCCGGGACGGTGTCAGGTGCGACACACAAGGCGGGAGGGCTTTATAAGCGGCATCCTGTGGATGCGCTAAGGCTTGCGAAGCTGCTAAGTTTGTAGTGCTGGACTGCGGTGTTGCCATCGCTTCAAGGAAACATATTGCAGCGCACAACGACACTATACCGTATTTGATGCCGTTTTGCACGGTCTAAATGGGAAGAAACGACAGTCCTACCACGTTTTGATGATGTTTCCTATGTGAAATCAGTAGGAATACGTAGATTTTGCGCGTTTTTAATTGAGCATGGCCACGATGTCGGCGGGCAGCGGCGGCGCCTGTCGCGTTTCTCTGGCCAGGTTGATTTGCCGGGTGACCTGAGCCAGTTCGACCAGGCTGCGTTCCAGCTGATACGTCCCCTTGGCATGCAGCCACGCCAGCACGTCGGCCAGGTGCCAGATGGTGGCGCTGCCCTCATGCACGGGCACAGGAAAACTGTGGCGGTATTTGCTCATCAGTTTATGCAGGTTTTGCCGGGACAGGCCGAGTACCTGCGCCACATCGCTCAAACCCACGAGGTCGGGCGATGCCTCGACCAGCACGGCATCGGGCACGATGGCCTTGACGTCGGCCAGGGCGCTGAGCAGTGCTTCCCTGGCATTGCTGGCCTCGCGCGTGAATTCCAGCGCCAGGCGTCCCGCTTGCCCGATGCCGACCAGGGCGTCGTCGCAACCGCCGCTGCCCAGGCGCTCGGCCAGCGCGTCGAGATCGGCTTCGTGGTCGGGCAGGCGGTACTTGAGAGTAAAGATGTAATCCATAATTGTTAGCCCCTGGGTTTGCGTTGCATGCAGTCGTGGATCAGTTTATTGAAAGCGCAATTGTCGACCACTCGCCGGATCGCCCGCGCGTGGTTGCCGGGATTCTTTGGCGTGCTCCAGATGCAGGCGATGCAAAATTCACCGCAGCGGCAGCCGTCGTCATTGTAGGGGCAATAGACCTTGCCCCAGGCATGGCTGCCGCCGACTTCCACACGCCATCCCTGGCTTTCCGCGTGGCGCAGCGCCGCTTCGATTTCTTTCTTCGGGTGCGAGGAGCGCGCCATGTGATGCCTCCAATGTATGTCAACTTCTTTAGGTTGTCAAGTGACAACCGAAAAATATCGACCATCACCGCATCACTCTACTTCGGGATTGACGGCCATCACTTGCGAAAAGCCGCCATCGACGTAGGTAATCTCGCCCGTGATGCCGGAAGCCAGATCGGACAGCAAGAAGGCGGCCGTGTTGCCCACCTCTTCTATGGTGACGTTGCGCCGCAGCGGGGCATGTTCGGCCACAAAGCCCAGGAGTTTGCTGAAATCCTTGATGCCGGAAGCGGCCAGGGTCTTGATGGGGCCGGCGGAAATGCCGTTGGCGCGGATGCCGCGTGGACCCAGCGATTCGGCCAGGTAGCGCACGGACGCTTCCAGCGATGCCTTGGCCAGGCCCATGGTGTTGTAGTAGGGCACGGCGCGCACGGCGCCCAGGTAGGTCAGGGTCAGGACCGAGGCGCCCGGATGCAGCAGCGGCAAGGCAGCCTTGGCCATGGCGGGAAAACTGTAGGCGGAAATGTCGTGCGCGATGCGGAAGCTGTCGCGCGACAGGCCGTCGAGGAAGTCGCCGGCGATCGCTTCGCGCGGCGCGAAACCGATGGCGTGCACCAGCCCGTCCAATTGATCCCAGTGGCGCGCCAGGTCGCTGAATACGGCGTTGATCTGTTCATCGCTGGACACGTCGCAGTCAAACACCAGTTCGCTGCCGAATTCGGCCGCGAATTCCGTGATGCGCTCCTTGAAGCGCTCGCCCACATACGTGAAGGCGAGGGTGGCGCCTTCGCGGTGGCAAGCCTTGGCGATGCCATAGGCGATGGAGCGGTTCGACAGCAAGCCCGTGATGAGGATTTTTTTGCCTTGCAAGAAAGCCATGACGACTCCTGTCTGGGTGGTGGACGGGTAAGGCGGATGTGCAACCGGCCGCGACAGCAAAGCTGTGGCGGCCGGTGCGGTGCGTCAATAACTCAGGCGATCAGTGACGCGCTTTGGCCCGGCTATTGCCGCCGCCACGCTGGATGCGCGGTTTCACCAGGGAAATTGGCGCGGCTTGCACCTTGCCACCCTTGGCGGCGCGGCGCAGTGCCTTGGCGGCCCGTTCCGGACGGTCCGCTTCCAGCAGCATGGTGGCGCTGTCGGCGATTTCCTGGGTGATGTCCTTGTTCATCGTGGCCGAGGTTTTCGGCACGAGGATGGTGGAGCCGGCGCGCAGGCTGGTGCGCTGCGGAATGTTATTGGCCTGGCGCAGCACGTCGGCCGTGGTGCCGAATTTCGACGCCAGGGTTTCGATGCGTTCACGCGCATTGGTGATCTTGTGCGTCGTCCAGCTCGACAAGGCATGGCCCCA
This sequence comes from Janthinobacterium sp. BJB401, assembly GCF_013372745.1. Lineage (NCBI taxonomy): Bacteria > Pseudomonadati > Pseudomonadota > Betaproteobacteria > Burkholderiales > Oxalobacteraceae > Janthinobacterium > Janthinobacterium sp. BJB401. The sequence goes on from NZ_JABXFH010000025.1 coordinate 30,127, forward strand.
TTGCGCCAGGTTGGTGGTGAACTTGGCGGCGTTTTCCTGTGGCAACAGAATCTTGGTCTTTTCGCCGCCGATGATGACGGGGCGGTTAAATTGCGGATTCAAGGCCTTGAATTCATCCATCGACAGTTCGGCCAGCTGGGCGGCAACGGTGATGTCGATGTCGCTGGTCTTGTCGATGGCCGTGAAATACGGCTGGTTGTCGACCACGGGCAGGGTCAGGCCGAACTGGGCTGGATTGGCGATGATGTTTTTCACCGCTTGCAGTTTCGGCACGTAGTTGCGCGTTTCGGCCGGCATCAGGTCGGCCAGGCTTTCGAAGTCCGTCGGCTTGCCCAGCGCCTGGTTTTTCTTGATGGCGCGCTGCACCGAGCCTTCGCCCCAGTTGTAGGCGGCCAGAGCCAGCTGCCAGTCGCCAAACATGTCATACAGGCGCTGCAGGTACGTCAATGCCGCATCCGTCGAGGCCAGCACACCGCGGCGCTCGTCCTTGAACATGTTTTGCTTGAGGTTGAAATCGCGCCCGGTGGCGGGCACGAATTGCCACATGCCGGCTGCATTGGCGCTCGAGAATGCTTGCGGGTTGAAGGCGGACTCGATGAACGGCAGCAGGGCCAGTTCCGTCGGCATGCCGCGCTTTTCCAGTTCCTGCACCACGTGGAAGATGTAGCGCGAGGCGCGCGCCGTGGTGCGGGCGATGTAGTCGGGGCGGGTGGCGTACCAGTTGACGTGGTTCGCTACCAGCTGGTTGTTGATGTCGGGAATCGCATAACCGCTGCGGATGCGGCCCCAGACGTCGGCTTCGCGCAGCGGATCGGAATTGTCGCTGAGGTTTTTCAGCAGACGGTCGGTCTTTTGCAGGCGGTTGTCGAGGGTGGGGAGTTTCGCCGTGACCTGGGCGGTCATCGGGATCAGGGCGGGTGCGGCGGCGGCGACTGGCGCGTTATCGCTCTCAACACCGGCTTCGTACGCCTGGCTGAGGGCGGGCGCAAGCGCCAGGGCCAACGCCGCCAGGACGGTAGATTTAAAGGAGTTTTCGTGCATAGTGTTCCATTGTTGTCGTCGGAGAAACATCGGACAGACCCATGATTCAGCAGCGAGTGTACGTATATCCACATGCCGGAGTCAAGAATTATGTCAGCATGATGACAGGAAATAAGCGGCAATAAGTCGGAAACGGCTGAGTTTCCATTCGCAAATGCTGTCATTATTGCAAATTTAATTTGCCCAATGCGTGATTCGGCCGCTGTTATAGCATACATGGCGAGAAGGCTGGCGCAAGCCTGGATGGCGCCCGGCATGAGGCTGCGCAAAAGTGCGTACAATTTGGCTTTGGCCGGCCATTCAGCCGCCGGCCGCCATATTGATAGAGAGTCAAGTATATGAACACCCCGCCGCGCCACGACGACGACAACGCCGTCATCATCGCCAATACCGTTGCCTGGCTGGAAAAGGCCGTGATCGGCCTGAACCTGTGCCCGTTCGCCAAGGCCGTGCACGTCAAGAAGCAGATCCGCTATGTGGTGTGCGAATCGAGCAATCCCGAAGATTTGCTGGCGATGCTGATGGACGAGCTGCAAACCCTGGCCGACACGGATCCCGAGCAAATCGACACGACGCTGCTGATCCATCCGTACACCCTGAACGATTTCCTCGACTACAACGAGTTTCTTGACGTGGCCGACGCGGCCGTGGAAGACATGCACCTGGCCGGTGAGCTGCAAGTGGCCAGTTTCCACCCGAATTACCAGTTTGCCGAGACGTTCGAGGACGACATCAGCAACTACACCAACCGCTCGCCGTACCCGACCTTGCACCTGCTGCGCGAAGACAGCATCGAGCGCGCCGTCGAGGCCTTCCCGGAAGCGTCGGAGATTTTCGACAAGAATATCGCCACCCTGGAAGCGCTGGGCAACGAAGGCTGGGAAAAGCTCGGCTTGCCGAAGGTGTCCTGATGGGTGACAAGGAATTGCCGCCGCGTCCCGATACGCCCTGCGTGGCAGTGTGCTCGACGACTTTCGATGAAATCTGCCGTGGCTGTGGCCGCAGCGTGGTGGAAGTGGCCCACTGGGTGTCGATGACGGATGAGGAGAAGGAAGTGGTGTGGGTGAGGATATTGGCGCAGGGGTATCCGCGCCGGAATACCTGACGTTTGTGTTGCCAAACCCAACTGCAACTGCTGGGGTCAGACCCCCTCACATGTCAGCGATGACTTTTGTGTGGACGGCATTGAGGGTCTGACCCCGGTACTATTGGGGTCAACTATTAATAGCTACCGATAAAATCTTTCTTGCCCACTTCGATACCGTTGTGGCGCAGGATGTCGTACGCCGTCGTCGCGTGGAAGAAGAAGTGCGGCAGCGCGTAGTGGAACAGATAGGTCTGGCCCGTGAAGTGCTTGGTCTTTTCGCCGCTGCCGGTGGAGATGGCGCGCGTTTCGCTGCCGTCGATGTCCGCTTGCGGCAGGCTTTCCAGGAAGGCGATGGTTTTCACGATGCGCGCTTTCAGTTCCGCAAAGCTCTGTTCGCTATCTTCATACGGTGGCACGGCCACGCCGGCCAGGCGCGCGCCGCAGCCCTTGGCGAAGTCGGTGGCGATCTGGATCTGGCGCACGAACGGCAGCATGTCCGGGAATAAACGGAATTGCAGCAGGGCGTTCGGGTCGATTTTCTTGTCTTGCGCGTGCGTTTCCGCCTTGTCCAGGATGGCGGCCAGGCTGCCCAGGATCTGTTTGAAGACGGGGATCGAAGCGGAGTAGATGGAGAAGGTCATGGTGGTTCCTCTAGGTAAAGTGGCGCGATGATAGCAAGCCGCGCGTTTTTCTGCTGGCGCCGGCCGGGCGCGCCGGCCCGCGTGTGGTTTTTCCACCCTGTTTATATGACACGAGGACACCGCTGGCGTGTGTTTATTGGTGACTTTCCCCGCTTTTTGCATGCATAATTGCTCCTCATAAAGTTTCTTCCCGCCTGACCACCCGATTCCCCTGTAAAGTCAATGATCGCCCGCCTGATCCCTGTTGCCCTGTTGCCGCATGTTTAATTCACCTTACCAGCGCCTGCGCGCCAGCCTGCGCGTGCTGTACGGCTCGTCGATCTATGGCGCCTTGCTGCTGGTGGTATTTGGCGGCCTCGTCGTGCCCGCCATCTTCGGCAGCTATGTGCTGGTCGGCGTGCATGAGCGCCAGTCGGCGCGCACCAGCCTGAACGAAGCCTTGCAGCGCAATGCCGACATCCTGGCGCTGGGCATGCAGGAGTCGCTGTGGAACATGAATGCGGAATCGGCCCACTCGCTGGTCGAGTCGGTGATGCGCGACCGCTCCGTGCTGCTGGTGAAGGTGCTGGGGCAGGGCGACACGGAATTCATCAGCCTGCAGGCGCCGCAGCGGCCCGTCGGCAATCTGTACCGCGCCGAGCGCGACATCCTCGTGCGCGGCGAACGCATCGGCCACGTCGTCGTCGAGATGGACGATGCGCGTAGCCAGCAGGAGCTGCGCGAAAAGCAGATGTCGTATATTTTCGTGCTGGGCGCGCAACTGGCCGTGTCGATGGCGCTGATCGTGCTGTTCCTGAACCGCCGCCTGCTCAAACCCCTGCGCCGCCTGACGCGTTTTTCCGACCGCCTGTCGCACGGCGATTTCGATACGCCCCTGACCTCGCACAGCAATGACGAACTGGGCCGCCTGACGGCCCAGCTTGAGCAAATGCGCGCGGCCATCGGCCAGCTGTTCGAGGACGTGGGCCAGCGCGAAGAGCGTTTCCGCACCATCGTCACGCAGGTGCCGGGTGCCGTCTTCCGTTACCGGCCCGATGGCCCCATCGATTTCGTCAGCGACGCCATCGAAGACATTTCCGGCTATTCGGCACGCCAGTTCATGCGCGGCACCACGCATGCCTGGGAAGACCTGATCTGCCCGGAAGACCGCCGCGCGCACCGCCGTGCCGTCGGCCAGGCGGTGGCCGAGGTACGGCCGTATGCGCTGGAATACCGCATCTTCGACGCCTTCGGCATCGAGCGCTGGGTGGCCGAGAATGGCCAGCCGCAGGCGGGCGAGCAGGGCGTCACCTGGGTCGACGGCATCATTGCCGACATCAGCCAGCGCAAGCACCACGAGATGCGCATCGAAGCGCTGCTGACGGAGCAGAGCGCGATTCTCGACAACGTGATGTTCGGCGTGATGTTCGTGCGCCACCGCCGCATCATTTCCGTCAACCGCCGCTGCGAGGAACTGTTCGGCTATGACCATGCCGAGATGACGGGCAATTCGACGGCCATCGTGTTTACCAGTTCGTATGACTTCGAGGACGCGGGCGAGCGTCAGTATCCGGTGCTGGCCATGGGTGGCGACTTCAGCGAGGAGCGCCAGTACCAGCGCCGCGACGGCAGTGTGTTCTGGGCGCTGGTGAGCGGCTGCGCGCTCGATCCGCTGCGCCCCAACGAAGGCAGCATCTGGGTGTATGCCGACATCACGGCGCGCAAGGAAGCCGAGGAAAAACTGCGTTTGTCGGCCACCGTGCTCGAACATATCGCCGACGGCGTGATGGTGGTCGATGCCGGCGGCATCATCGTCACCGTCAACCCCGCCTTCACGCAAATCACCGGCTATACCGAGGCCGAAGCGGTGGGCCAGCACTCGTCGCTGACACGCTCGGCGCGCCATGACTCGGCATTCTACGAGGCCATGTGGAACGAGCTGAAAACCAGCGGTTTCTGGCGCGGCGAAATCTGGCACCAGCGCAAGAATGGCGAACTGTACCTGGAATGGCTGACCATCAGCGCCGTGCGCGACGCGCGCGCCGGCACCACGCATTACGTGGGCGTGTTCAGCGATATCACGCTGATCAAGGAGTCGCAGGAAAAGCTCGACCACATGGCCCACCACGATCCGCTGACGGCGCTGCCGAACCGGCTGCTGTTCCACGACCGCCTGCAGCACGCGCTGCTGCGCGCCGCGCGCGACCAGGAGCAGCTGGCCGTGCTGTTCATCGACCTGGACCGCTTCAAGAACGTCAATGACACCCTGGGCCACCATGTGGGCGACGAATTGCTGCAAAAGGTGGCTGGCCAGCTGGCGGCCCGCCTGCGCGAAGGAGATACGCTGGCGCGCCTGGGCGGCGACGAGTTCATCGTCCTGCTCGAACGCGTCGACGGCGAGTATGGCGCGACGCAGGTGGCGGAAAAGCTGATGACCATGTTCGACCAGCCGTTCACGGTGGCCGACCACGAACTGTTCGTCACCTGCAGCGTGGGCATCAGCCTGTATCCGGATGATGCGCTGGACTTGAACATGTTGATCCGCAATGCCGACGTGGCCATGTACCAGGCCAAGGCGCGCGGGCGCAACGGCTACCGCTTCTATGCGCCGTCGATGACGGGCGAAGGCGTCGAGCGGCTGCGCCTGGAAACCTTTTTGCGCCGCTCGCTGGAAAAGAACGAGATGTTCCTCAATTACCAGCCGCAGGTGGAAATCGACACGGGCCGGCTGGTCGGCGTCGAGGCGCTGGTGCGCTGGAACCATCCTGAGCTGGGCCTGGTGCCGCCGGCGCGCTTCATTCCGCTGGCCGAGGACAGCGGCTTCATCAACCAGCTGGGCAAATGGGTGCTCGACGAGGCGTGCCGCCAGATGATGCGCTGGCAGGCGCAGGGCTTGCACGTGCCGAAGATGGCCGTGAATCTGTCGGTAAAACAGTTCGAGCGGGGCAGCATCGCCGGCATGGTGGCCGACATTCTGAAAGAAACGGGGCTGGAACCCCAGCGGCTGCAGCTGGAAGTGACGGAGTCCGTCATCATGAACACGGGCGACGCGCTCGGTTTCATCAACGACTTGCACGCCATCGGCGTGGGCCTGGCCATCGACGATTTCGGTACCGGCTATTCCTCGCTCGCGTATCTGAAACAGCTGCCCGTGCAAACCCTGAAGATCGACCGTTCCTTCATCAAGGATATCTCGACGGACGTCAATGACGAGGCGATTGCGATTGCCATCATCCAGCTGGGCAAGAGCATGCATTTGTCCGTGATTGCCGAAGGCGTGGAGACGGAAGAGCAGGCCGCTTTCCTGCTGCGCCATGGCTGCAAGCTGGCGCAAGGTTATTTTTATAGCCGTCCGGTGCTGGCACAGGATATGCTGGAGCGCTGGATCGATCACTAACGAATAAAGGGTATCCCATGGCCGCAGAAAAAAACACCTCGCGCCGCCGTTTCCTGCTCGGCGGCCTGGGCCTCGGCGTGGCCGGCGTGGGCGCCCTGGTGCTGGGCTGGGGCGTGCTGCCGCCGCGCCAGCGCCTGCATGGCAGCGCGCCGCTGCCGGTGGCCGATGGCGCCGTGGCGCTCAATGGCTGGCTGGCCGTTCAAACCGACGGCAGCGTCATTCTGGCCATGCCGCGCAGCGAGATGGGGCAGGGCGTGCACACGGCCTTGCCGATGCTGGTGGCCGAGGAACTCGACGTGCCGCTGGCCAGCGTCAAGCTGATCCAGGCGCCCATGGATAAAATCTTCGGCAATGTGGCCATGCTCCAGGATGGCTTGCCATTCCACCCGGACGACCACGGACGCGTCAAAGCGCTGGCCCAGTGGACGGTCGCCAAGGCGGCGCGCGAACTGGGCGTGATCGTCACGGGCGGTTCGTCAAGCGTGAAGGATGGCTGGGGCCCCATGCGCGAGGCGGGAGCGTCGGCCCGCGCCATGCTGGTGGGGGCCGCTGCCGCGCTGTGGCAGGTGCCGGCCGCGCAATGCCGCACGGAAAATGGCGAAGTGCTGCACCCGGACGGCCGGCGCGCCAGCTACGCCAGCCTGGCGCAGCGCGCCGCCGCCATCGATCCGGGCACGCCCCAGCTGAAGTCGCCCAAGGATTTCAAACTGATCGGCCAGCCGGCGCCGCGCCGCGACACGCCATCGAAAGTCAATGGCAGCGCGCGTTTCGGCATCGATGCGCGTCCGCCCGGCATGCTGTACGCGGCCCTGCATCTGCCGCCGCGCCTGGGCGATACCCTGTCCGCCTTCGACGCGGCGCCCGTGCTGGCCATGCCCGGCGTGAAAAAGGTGCTGGACCTGACGCCGCAGCTGGCCCAGCGCAGCGTCTCGTGCGCCGCCGTGGTGGCCGACACCTGGTGGCGCGCCAAGCAGGCGGCGGCCGCCTTGCCGACGCAGTGGAAGGCTGGCCCGCAGGCGAATTTTTCCAGCGCCGGCGTGTATGCGGAGTTTGCCCGCCTGCTCGACACTGAAGCCGGTTATGCCTACCACGCCAGCGGCGAAGTGGAAGGTAAAGCCGTGCAGGGCATGCGCCAGGTCAGCGCCGAGTACCGCGCGCCGTTCCTCGCGCACGCCGCCATGGAACCCGTCAACTGCACCGCGCAGGTGAAAAATGGCAAGGTGATGCTGTGGGTCTCGACGCAGGCGCCCGGCATCGCCGTCGACGTGGCGGCGAAAGTGGCCGGCGTCGACGCGAAGGACGTCAGCATCGAGGTGCTGCTGCTCGGTGGTGGTTTCGGCCGGCGCCTGGAAGTGGACATGATCGCGCAAGCCGTCGCCATCGCGCTGCAGTGCGGTGGCGCGCCGGTGCAGCTGGTGTGGACGCGCGAACAGGATACCAGGCACGATATGTACCGTCCCGCCGCGCTGGCCCGCTTTGCGGCCCGCCTCGACGAGCATGGCCGCATCGCGTCCTGGGACAATAAATCCGTCAGCGGCTCCATCACGCACCAGTTTTTGCAGCGCAATTTCGGCTTGCCCGGCGCTGGCCCGGACAAGACCACGGCCGAAGGCGAATTCGACATGCCGTATGAAATCGCCAACCAGCGCATCGCCCACGTGATCGCCGACAGCCCCGTGCCGATCGGTTACTGGCGCTCGGTGGGCCACTCGCACAACGCGTTCTTCAAGGAAAGCTTTATCGATGAACTGGCGCACGCGGCGGGACAGGACGGCATTGCCTTCCGCCGCGCCATGCTGGTGAAGCATCCGCGCCACCTGGCCGTGCTCGACGCGGCCGTCGCAAAGGCAGGCACTCCGCCGCCCGGCCATGCGCATGGCGTGGCCTTGCACCAGTCGTTCGGCAGCATCGTTGCGCAAGTGGCGCAGGTGTCGGTGGAAAACGGAGAAATTCGCGTGCAGCGCGTGGTGTGCGCCATCGATTGCGGCATCGCCGTCAATCCGAACATCATCGCCCAGCAGATGGAATCGGCCGTGCTGTTTGGCCTGTCGGCGGCGCTGGGCGGCGAGATCACCTTCAAGGAGGGCAAAGTCGAGCAGAGCAATTTCCACGACTATCCTGTGCTGCGCATGGGGCAAACGCCCGAGGTGGAAACCATCATCATCGCCAGCGCGGAACACCCGGAAGGCGTGGGCGAACCGGGTACGCCGCCAATTGCGCCGGCCGTGGCCAACGCCGTGTTCAGTTTGATGGGGAAAAGGCTGCGCAGCCTGCCGCTGCGGCTGGCGTGACTTTTACTCTGCCAGGGTGGCGGCCAGTAAATGACGCAGATTGCAGTCGCGCTGCCAGTCGCGCCGTTCCTGCGTGCTGCCGGCCAGCGCCACCAGCTCCTCGGCGCTGAGCGCCTGCTGTGCCTGCACCATGCGGTGCGCCAGGCCGCCGTCGGGCAGCACGGTGCCGAAGAAGGCCACGTTGTCCTCGCGCTGGATCAGCAGGGTGGGGAAGTTGTCGATGTCGAGGTCTCCCACCACGTCGGCCTGGTCTTCGATGTCGATCCAGACGAAGACGGTGTCCGGGTGGCGCGCGGCCAGTTCCTCGAACGTGGCGCGGTAGCTGCCGCACGTGCCGCACCACAGCGCGCACAGGCAGGCCACCGTCCAGCGCGGGCCGGCCAGGGCTGTGGCGACGTCGGCGCGGTTATCGGTCGTGAGGGTCAGGCTGTGCATGGTCGTATCTATATAGTGGGGCGGATGGGCGCCGGGCGCCCGATGCGCGTATTCTACCGCGCCCGGCGACGCCAGTCCTGGTAATGCATGAGCTTGTTTAGCCGTGTTTTTTGATGCAATCGACCTTTCTGGTGGATAATGCTGGTAATTGCGCGCTGATTACGCTGGTCCATGCTGTTTCCTGGCCCCGCAGCCTGACCCCTCCAGTCTGTTTTCATGCCCTGCCCGGTGTCAGCGCTCCCGCCTTTATTTATTTTTATTATGGAATTAGCCAGCTTATGTTGAGTTACCGCCACGCCTTTCACGCGGGTAATCACGCCGATGTGTTGAAGCATTATGTGCAGATTCAGTTGTTGCAATATCTGAATCAAAAAGATACCGCCTATAGTTATATCGATACCCACTCCGGCGCGGGCGTATATGCGCTCGACGGTGGTTATGCCTCGAAAAATGCCGAGTACGAAACGGGCATCGCGCCCCTGTGGGACCGCACGGACCTGCCGGCCTCGCTGGCCGAGTACATGAAACTGATCAAGGAAATGAATCCGAGCGGCAAGATGCGCTACTACCCGGGTTCGCCGTACTGCGCCGACAAGGTCAGCCGCGAGCAAGACCGTCTGCGCCTGTTCGAGCTGCATCCAGCCGATGCAAAGATTCTGGCCGACAACTTCCGCAAGGTCGAGGCGCATGCGCTGGCCCAGGGCGAGCGTCCGACCGTGCGCGGCAAGCGCGTGCTCATCACCAAGGCCGATGGCTTCCAGAGCCTGAAAGCCCTGCTGCCGCCGCCATCGCGCCGCGCGCTGGTGCTGATTGACCCGCCGTATGAAGACAAGATGGATTACCGCAAGGTCAAGGACACCCTGGCCGATGCCCTCGTGCGTTTCCCGTCGGGCATGTATGCCGTCTGGTACCCGGTGCTGCAGCGCATGGAATCGCGCCAGTTCGCCGACAAGCTCAAGCAATTGCCCAGCTCGGACTGGCTGCATGTGACCCTGACGGTCAACACCCCGTCGCCGGACGGTTTTGGCTTGCACAGCAGCGGCATGTTCATTTTGAACCCGCCGTACACGCTGGAGCCGATGTTGCGCGAAGTCATGCCGTACCTGGTGAAGGTACTGGGCCGCGACGATGGCGCGAAGTTCGTATTGGAAACGGGTAAGGGCGGACAAAAGAACACGGGCACCCGTCGAGTCTGAAGACACCTGACCAAACCTACTGCGCGTCGGTATAGGCGGCCTGCGATGCTCACCGGCTCGGCGCCCCCGTACAGAGTACGGTTGCGCTTCTTAGCTACCTCTCCCTTCCGCTCGCTACGGTTTTGTCAGGTGTCGTAACTATCGTAGTTGAGCAAAGTAAATAAACGCCACGGCAAATATTTCCGTGGCGTTTGTCGTTTACTGTCCCAGCAACAGGAACACGGTCGGTTTCTTGTGGAAGTCGGGCGCCTTGCCGGCGGCTAATTGTTTCTTCCACTGGCCGCCATTCCACGTCTGCACGCTTTCCGTGTCCAGGCTCAGGTCGGTGGCGACGCAGATCAGGGTGGACGGTGCGCATTGCGCCACGAGGGCTTCCAGCATGGCGGCGTTGCGGTACGGCGTTTCGATGAACAGCTGGGTCTGCTTTTCATTGCGCGAGCGGCTTTCCAGTTCCTTGATGCGTTTGGCGCGCAGGGCGGCGTCCGTGGGCAGGTAGCCGTTGAAGGCAAAGCTCTGGCCGTTCAAGCCGCTGGCCATCACGGCCAGCAGGATCGACGACGGGCCCACCAGCGGGCGTACTTTAATGCCGTGCTGATGCGCCAGACGAACCAGGTCGGCGCCGGGGTCGGCCACGGCGGGCACGCCCGCTTCCGATACGAGGCCCGCATCGCGTCCCGCCAGCAAGGGGGCCAGCAAGCCCGCCAGCGCTTGCGCGGGGGTATTCACGTTCAGTTCGGAAATCGTGATTTCTTGCAAGGGCTTGGCCAGCGGATGCTGGTTGCCGATCAATTTCAGAAAGGCGCGCGCCGTCTTGGCGTTTTCCGCAACGAAATAATCGAGCTGCGACGTGATCTGCCGTACTTGCTCTGGAATGATGTGGGCCAGCGGGTCGGCCGGGCTGTCGGAGAGGCCGAGGTGGTTGGGAATCAGGTACAGGGTGCCGGTCATATTGTTATTGTCGGTAAATTAAATGGTGAAAAACGTGACGCCCGCCTTGCGCAGCATGCCGGTGAGGGCGATCAGCGGCAAACCGGTGAGGGCGGTCGGGTCGGTGGTGGCGATGCATTCAAGCAGGGCGATGCCCAGGCCTTCGTTCTTGGCGCTGCCGGCGCAATCGTATGGTTGCTCGATGCGCAGGTAGGCGTCCAGCTCGGCGTCGTGCAAGTCGCGCACGGTGACGAGGGTCTGGACGTCTTCCACTTGCGCCACGGGAGGATTCTGGCGGCCGTCGAGCAGGCAAAGTGCCGTGTGGAACACGGTCTGGCGTCCGCGCATGGTTTGCAGTTGCAGCAAGGCATACGCATGGTTGCCGGGCTTGCCGATCTGCGCGCCGTCCAGGGTGGCGACCTGGTCGGAGCCGATGACGAGGCTGCCGGGGTAGCGGTCGAGCACGGCTTGCGCCTTGGCCTGGGCCAGGCGCAGGGCCGTGGCGCTGGGGCTTTCACCGGGCAGGGGGCTTTCATCGAGATCGGGCACGGCCACCTCGAAAGGCAGGCGCAGGCGTTCCAGCAATTCCTTGCGGTAGGTCGAACTCGATGCAAGAATCAAGCGCAATGGGGCGGAAGTTGGTATCATTCGGTAGTGGATGGCGGCCGGCATGGCCGCGCTGGTCGATGTCAGTGGAATTTCACGTGGTTCCAAGGCGCAGAGCCCACAACGAGGCTCCATGCGGCATGACGGTGTTGATGAAGTTGTCATGTTGATGGCAATGATTGCGTCAAAAAAGATGCTTAGCCTTTGACTCCGTGCTAAAAACCCTGTTATTATCGCAGGTTTTCCGGGGAAATTTTCTACCAATGAATGCTTTTGTGATCGACGCCTTTGATTTTTGTCGTATCAGCGGGAGCCGCGAGGGTGTAACTCCTGTCGCTGAAATGACCCGGTTGACCAAGGATTGTGCAGATAGTTCCGGCGAGATCGCCTGGAAGATCGTCGGCGGCACCAGCAAGCTGGGCTACCCACAACTGACCTTGTCGGTCAACGGCACCGTTCAGCTGGTTTGCCAGCGCTGCCTGACTCCGTATGCTTACGCAATTGATTCGACGACCACTCTGATGCTGGGCAAGGATGACGAGCACGCGGACGAGATCGAAGAAATCATCAACGATGAATCGATCGACGTGATCGTCGGCAGCCGCAGCATGGATGCCGCGGCCCTGATCGAAGATGAAGCCTTGCTGGCCCTGCCGCAGGTACCCAAACACGACGTCTGCCCCGATACGGCGCAGCTCGATGCTCTCAAGACTGAAAAGAAGTCGCCGTTTGCGGCACTGAAAGACTTGAAGCCAGAATAAAGTAGTAAAGGGGTTTTCCCCATCAAGGAACGTGTCAAACGCGTGTTGTAATCGAGTATGGCAAGTGTAGTGAAATGTAATTGTAATAAACGATGTCGGTCCGGGCTATTTTCGGGTAGTCTTTGCCGCTGGGATACTCGATTCGCATGTATTTGCCAATCGATTGTGCTAAAATTTTAGAACTTATGTATTAGGAGTCATCATGGCAGTTCAACAGAACAAGAAAACCCCTTCCAAGCGCGGCATGCACCGTTCGCACGACTTCCTGGTCGCGCCGCAATTGAGCGTCGAGCCAGTTACCGGCGAAACACACATGCGTCACCATATCAGCCCTAACGGCTTCTATCGTGGCCGTAAAGTGTTGAAGACCAAAAACGACGAGTAATCGACGTTTTTGTTGGGTAAGATGAAAGCGGTGTTGCGTGGTTATTCGGCGTGGCGCCGCTTCTTCTTTTTTATCGGCTGCAATTCATCTTGCGCACCCGTCATTTTGAATCAAGCTTGCTCAGGCGGTGCATGACATGCTGCGCCCTGCATATGCTCCAGTCCGATTCACATCTTGCCGCACGCCCGCAGCGGTATTGAATCAACACAAATGACAATCAAAATTTCTATCGACTGCATGGGCGGAGATCACGGTCCCTCAGTCACTATCCCCGCAGCAATTTCCTTCGTAAAACATGAGCCTGAAGCCGAACTGATCCTTGTTGGATTGGAAGACGTGATCCGTGCCGAACTGAAAAAACATAAAGCCGACACGCATCCGCGCCTGTCGGTATTGCATGCCTCCGAACAAGTTACCATGGACGATCCCCTGGAAGTGGCCCTGCGCCGCAAGAAGGATTCCTCCATGCGCGTGGCCATCGAACAGGTCAAGAACGGCGTGGCGCAAGCCTCCGTTTCCGCCGGCAATACGGCAGCCCTGATGGCCGTGTCGCGCTACGTACTGAAAACCATGTCCGGCGTCGACCGTCCGGCCATCTGCAGCATCTTGCCGAATCAAAAGAACGGCCCGACCTACATGCTGGACCTGGGCGCGAACGTCGATTGCGAACCGCATCACTTGCACCAGTTCGCCATCATGGGTTCCGTGCTCGTGTCCGCCATGGAAGGTATCGAACGCCCGACGATCGGCTTGCTGAACGTGGGCACGGAAGATATCAAAGGCAATGAAGTGGTGAAACTCACCTCGAAGCTGCTGCAGGCCGACCACGAGCGTGGCGCGCTGAACTTCTACGGCAACGTGGAAGGCAACGATATCTTCAAGGGCACGACCGATATCGTCGTCTGCGACGGTTTTGTCGGCAATGTCACCCTGAAAGCCATCGAAGGCCTGGCGCGCTTCATGAAAGACGTGCTCACTTCCGAATTCAAGCGCAATCCGATTACCATGCTGGGCGCGCTGATCGCCCGCGGGGCCCTGAAAGCCATCGGCAACCGCCTGAATCCATCGCGTTACAACGGCGCCAGCCTGCTGGGCTTGCGTGGCCTCGTCTTCAAGAGCCATGGCAGCGCCGATGCCTATTCGTTTGAATGGGCCTTGCGCCGCGCCTTTGATGCGGCAAAAAATGACGTGCAAGCACACCTGGCCAGCCTGATCGCCGAGCTGATGCCGCGCACGCCAGTACCGGACGAACCTACATCAACAAGCTCTACCATTTAGTGGACGGGTATTTGCATGACTGTTTTTAGCAAAACTTACAGCAAAATTATCGGTACCGGCAGCTACTTGCCGGAGAAGCGCGTCACCAACCAGGATTTGACCGAACAGCTCGCCGCCAAGGGCATCGAGACCTCGGATGAATGGATTGTGTCGCGCAGCGGCATTTCGGCGCGCCATTACGCGGCGCCAACGCAAAATTCCTCGGACTTGGGCGTGGAAGCGGCCAAAAAGGCCCTGGAAATGGCTGGCCTGAGCGGCAACGACCTGGACCTGATCATCGTCGCCAGCTCGACCCCCGATTTCTTCGGCAGCTTCCCCAGCACCGCCTGCATCGTGCAAAACAAGCTGGGCATCACGAACAACTGCGCCGCCGTCGACGTGCAAGCCGTCTGCAGCGGTTTCGTGTATGCGGTCGCCACGGCCGACAGCTTCATCCAGTCGGGCATGCATAAAAACGTGCTGGTGATCGGCGCCGAAGTGTTTTCGCGCATTCTCAATTTCGACGACCGCGGCACCTGCGTGCTGTTCGGCGACGGCGCCGGCGCCATCGTCATGACGGCGTCAAAAGAGCCGGGCATCCTGGCCACCAAGCTGCATGCGGATGGCCGTCACTCGAACATCCTCAGCGTTCCCGGCAGCCTGGCTGGCGGCGCGCTGGACGGCAGCGCCTTCCTCTACATGGATGGCCCGGCCGTGTTCAAGCTGGCCGTGTCCGTGCTGGAGAAAGTTGCGCACGAAGCCCTGGAGCACGCCAACATGACGTCGGACCAGATCGACTGGCTGATCCCGCACCAGGCGAACATCCGCATCATGAACAGTACGGCCAAGAAACTCGGCTTGCCGTTGGAAAAGATGGTCGTCACCGTCGACCAGCATGGCAACACCTCGGCCGCCTCGATCCCGCTGGCGCTCGACATCGCCGTGCGCGATGGCAGAGTCAAGAAGGGTGACAATGTCATGATGGAAGGCGTGGGCGGCGGCTTTACCTGGGGCGCCGTGCTGGCGCGCATGTAATCCCGCAACAATATTAAAAACGGAGTCACCATGACACAATTTGCATTTGTTTTCCCAGGCCAAGGCTCGCAAGCGATTGCGATGCTCGACGGTTTCGCCGGCAACCCTGTGGTGGCGCAGACCGTCGCCGAAGCGTCGGACGCCCTGCAATTCGACCTGGGCAAGCTGATCGCCGAAGGTCCGAAGGAAGAGCTGGATCTGACCACCAACACGCAACCGGTGATGCTGACGGCGGCCGTGGCCTTTTATCGCGCCTGGCTGGCGGCTGGGGGCCCCGTGCCGACGGTCGTGGCCGGTCACAGTCTCGGTGAATATTCGGCGCTGGTCGCCGCTGGCGTCATCTCGTTCAAGGACGCCGTGCCGCTCGTGCGTTTCCGCGCGCAAGCGATGCAGGAAGCCGTGCCGGTCGGGCAGGGCACGATGGCTGTCGTGCTGGGCCTGTCGGACGACGACGTGCGCGCCGCCTGTGCGGAAGCGGCGGCGGAAAACCCGGCCCTGGTGGTCGAGCCCGTCAATTTCAATGCGCCAGCGCAAGTCGTCATCGCCGGCCATACGGCGGCCGTTGAGCGCGCCTGCGAACTGGCCAAGGCCAAGGGCGCCAAGCGCGCCATGAAGCTGCCCGTCTCCGCGCCATTCCACTCGTCGCTGCTGAAGCCGGCATCGGACCGCTTGCGCGAGTATATGGCCGGCTTGACGTTCTCGGCGCCGCAAATCGCCCTGATCAACAACGTCGACGTGGCCATCGTCAACGACGTGGCCGGCATCAAGGATGCGCTCGTGCGCCAGGCGGCCAGCCCCGTGCGCTGGGTGGAAACCATGCAAAAAGTGGCGGCCGACGGCATCACGCAAGTGATCGAATGCGGCCCGGGCAAGGTCCTGATGGGCCTGGCCAAGCGCATCGATCCGGTGCTGGTGGGCGACGCCATCGTCGATCAGGCATCGCTGGAACGCATTTTGACGCAGCTCAAATAAACATCAGATCGCGGCAGCTTGCCTGCCGCGGTTGCTTTTAAGGATACTCATGAATTTAGCAAATCAAGTCGTGCTGGTCACGGGCGCCTCGCGCGGCATCGGCCGCGCCATCGCCACCGAACTGGGCAAGCAGGGTGCCACCGTGGTTGGCACCGCCACCTCGGAAAGCGGCGCGCAAGCCATCACCGATTACCTGGCCGCCGAAGGCGTGGCGGGCAAGGGCCTGGTCCTGAACGTGACCGATGCGGCGCGCTGCGCGGCCGTCGTCGACGAGGTGCAGAAAACCTACGGCAGCCTGTCGATCCTGGTCAACAATGCGGGCATCACGCAAGACCAGCTGGCCATGCGCATGAAGGATGAAGAGTGGGATAGCGTCATTTCCACGAACCTGTCGGCCGTCGGCCGTTTGTCGCGGGCGGTACTGCGCGGCATGATGAAAGCCAAAACTGGGCGTATCATTAATATCACGTCGGTGGTGGCGTCGTCGGGCAATCCGGGGCAAATGAATTACGCGGCGGCCAAGGCTGGCGTGGAAGGCATGAGCCGCGCCCTGGCGCGCGAAATCGGCAGCCGCAACATTACCGTGAACTGCATCGCGCCGGGCTTCATCGATACCGACATGACCAAGGCGCTGAGCGAAGAGCAGCACGCGGCCCTGTTGACGCAAATTCCCCTGTCCCGCCTGGGCAAACCGGAAGACGTGGCGGCGGCGGTGGCCTTTTTGGCTTCGCCGCAAGCGGCATATATCACGGGCACGACCCTGCACGTGAACGGTGGAATGTACATGAATTGATGTGAAAGGTAGACGGGACGGGCGTTTGTGGCATGATTCAACGGTCGTTTTTGTCTATAATCGCATCTTTTAGCAGCAGCTTCGGTCGAATTAGCAGCAGACACCGAAATTAGTATTCGGACGCGCAAACCTGATAAAATGCGCGCACTTTCCGTAACACACACTTTGGAGCCATAACATGTCGGATATCGAACAACGCGTTAAGAAAATCGTCGCTGAGCAACTGGGCGTTGCAGAAGCAGACATCAAAATCGAATCCTCCTTCGTCGACGATCTCGGCGCCGATTCCCTGGACACCGTGGAACTGGTCATGGCCCTGGAAGACGAATTCGAAATGGAAATTCCTGACGAACAAGCTGAAAAAATCACCACCGTGCAACAGGCGATCGACTACGCCACCGCACACGTTAAGGCCTAAGCCTGTCTGACCGACTTCAGGAGAATCGCTTGAGCCGTTCTAAAAACCGTCGTGTTGTTGTCACCGGCCTGGGCTGCGTTTCACCTGTCGGCAATACTATTGCCGAGGCGTGGGGCGCAATCGTTGAAGGTAAATCCGGCATTGCCACGATTACCAAGTTTGATGCACAGCCATTCACCACGCATTTTGCCGGTGAAGTCAAAGGTTTCAATATCGAAGAGTACATCTCCGGTAAGGAAGCCCGCCATATGGATACCTTTATCCATTACGGCATGGCTGCGGGCATCCAGGCGATCCAGGACTCCGGTCTGGAAGTCACCGAAGAAAACGCCGAGCGCATCGGCGTGATCATCGGTTCCGGTATCGGTGGCTTGCCGCTGATCGAAGACACCAAGTCCGAGTACGAAAAGCGCGGTCCGCGCCGTATCTCGCCATTTTTCGTGCCTGCCTCGATCATTAACATGATCTCTGGCAACCTTTCGATCAAATATGGTCTGAAGGGCCCGAACCTGGCGATCGTTACAGCGTGTACCACCGGTTTGCACAGCATCGGTGCCGCAGCGCGCATGATCGAGTACGGCGATGCCGACGTCATGATCGCCGGCGGTGCTGAATCGACCGTGTCGCCACTGGGCCTGGGCGGTTTCGCTTCGGCGCGTGCCTTGTCGACCCGCAACGACGATCCGGCAACGGCATCGCGTCCGTGGGATGCCGACCGCGACGGCTTCGTGCTGGGCGAGGGTGCTGGCGTCATGGTGCTGGAAGAGTACGAGCACGCGGTGGCCCGTGGTGCCAAGATCTATGCCGAAGTGCATGGTTTCGGGATGAGCGCAGATGCTTATCACATGACCTCGCCGCTGGAAGATGGTAGCGGCGGCAGCAAATCGGTGATCGCGGCCCTCGACAACGCAGGCTTGAACCCGGATCAGATTCAATACCTGAACGCGCACGGCACATCGACCCCGCAAGGCGACGTGGCGGAAGTGATGGGCATCAAGCGCACCTTCGGTGATCACGCCAAGCATATTGTCGTCAACTCGACCAAGTCGATGACGGGCCATTTGCTGGGCGGCGCGGGCGGTCTGGAAGCGGTATTTACGGTCCTGGCATTGCACCATCAGGTGTCGCCACCGACCATCAATATCTTCAACCAGGATCCGGCGTGCGATCTCGATTTCTGTGCCAACACGGCGCGTGATATGAAGATCGATTATGCAGTGAAGAATTCGTTCGGCTTCGGCGGAACGAATGGCACGCTGATTTTCGGTAAAGCGAAATAAGCAGGAACTTTCAAGCGCTCGCTACGGTCAAATCGTAGTGAGCGCTGATTCGGCGCCAACGTTCGTTGGCGCCTGAATTTGCCCGGCATGTTGCCGGCGCGCCTTTTTTTTCCCATGAAGTATGTCGATCGCGGTAGCGGCTGTCATTCGCACGCCTGTCTGTTTGCGCCTGTTGCAAGCGGTGCTGGGGCTGTGCGCCTTGCTGGCTGCCTGGCCCTTGAGTGGTGTCTGGCGCAGCCTGCCCGTGCCCGGCCAACTGGTGGGCGGCTATGCGCTGGGCTTGTTTGCAGCCTTGCTGAGTGCGGCTGGCGGCGTGTTTTTGCTGGCCTTGCTGCGCTGGCGCAGAAAGCCGCAGGCGCTTGATATTTCGCCGGTTGGCCAGTTGCGGCTGGCGGTATATCTGGAGCATGGCGGGGTGCCTGGAAGCGGTGCTGCCGGGGTGATTGAGGCGGCGCCGGGGCTGCGCCTGTTGCCGGGCTCGACCTTGTGGCCGTCGCTGCTGGTGCTGTGCCTGGCGGATGCCGCCGGGCGTCGCACGGAAGTGCTGGTACAGCGCGGCGGCAGTTGCGCCGCCTTCCGCCCGCTGGCCGTGGCTTGCCGGGCTATCGCGGCGCGGAACAGGGAAGAATAAAAGTGGGGCGAACACTGAACTTCTTGCAGCGGGCCAACTCTATATCCATACAGGCGCCCACGCTGCATGACTACAGGGACATTGGGCGTGAGGACAGAGCGCGAGTATGATCAGTTACTGGTCGAGCGGGTGCAGGCTGGCGACAAACGGGCATTCGATGTGCTGGTATCGAAATATCAGCGCCGCTTGATGCGTCTTGTGTCGCGGCTGGTGCATGATCCGGCGGAGGCCGAAGATGTGGTGCAGGAAACCTTTATTAAGGCATACCGGGCGCTGCGCCATTTTCGCGGCGAGGCCGCCTTTTATACCTGGCTGTATCGCATTGGCATCAATACGGCCAAGAATTATCTCGTCACGCAGGGGCGGCGCGCCGCCACATCCAGCGATGCCGACGCCGAACAGGCGGAGTCCTTCGATGATGGCAATAAATTGCGAGACAACAATACGCCCGAATCGGTGCTGGCCAGCAAGCAGATCGCGGCCACCGTCAATGCGGCCATGGATGTGCTGCCCATCGAGTTGCGCACGGCCATCGTGCTGCGCGAAATCGAGGGCCTGAGCTATGAAGAAATATCGGAAATCATGGCGTGCCCCATCGGCACCGTGCGCAGCCGGATTTTTCGCGCGCGCGAAGTGATCGCGGAGAAATTGAAACCGTTGTTGGACATGCCGATTGACAAGCGCTGGTAATCTGGGGAGTATGAGGCTGGCATGGCTGCGTCCGGTTTCCGCACCGATCCTTTTGAAATGGCAGGACCCATCATGGATACGCATACACGATTGCACGAGACTATTTCCGCCCTGGCCGATGGCGAGCTGGCGGCGAGCGAACTCGAACTGGCTTTTGCCGCCCTCGATACGCCATCGGGGCGGCAGGCCTGGGATGCCTATCGCCATATCGGTGACGTGCTGCGCTCGGAGCAGTACGGCCATGCACTGAGCGCCCACTTCGATGCGCGCATGGCCAGCCGCCTGGCTGCGGAGGCGGCGCCTGAAGGGACAGCTCATGTGGAGCCGTTGCCGCCCCTCGTGCCGCCGGGCGTGGCCGAGCCGCTGGCGCAGCGCTAGCTGGCGCGTTTCCATCTTATGCCAGGCTTAACATCCTCTTCGCCCCCTTGACACTGGCCTTCGGTACGATTGACACTGTGGGCAGGCAATATCTTGCTTTTGCGATATATTGTTGCTGCCATGTGCGTTGTCAGGTGGGTTTGCCCCTGGATTGCCGTCATGATGGCCAATCATGCGCGCAGGCAATTGCCTGATTTGCGTTTTGATCCGTTTATCTATTCGAAAAGATCCTTTCCATGAAAAAAACCATGTGTGCCGCCAGCAAGTCGTTTTCAGTGAAGACGCTTTCCGCTTTATTGTTCGGTACGGCTGGCGTCTTCCTTGCTCCCACCATGCTGGGCCTGGCGCCACAGGCGCAGGCCGCCGTGCCCGCCATAAAACTGCCTGATTTCTCGGACCTGGTCGACGCCGTCGGCCCGGCCGTGGTGAATATCCGCACCACCGAGCGCCTGAAGATGGGCGCCGCCGGGGCTGGCGCGGGCGGCCAGGATGAGCAGGAAATGCAGGAATTCCTGCGCCGCTTCTTTGGCGGCGCCATGCCGACGCCGCGCCAGCAGGCGCCACGCGGCGGCCGCCGCGCCGTGCCGCAGGAGCAGGAAGTGCAGCGCGGCGTCGGTTCCGGCTTCATCATTTCGGCCGATGGTTACGTGCTGAGCAATGCCCACGTGGTCGACGGCGCCGACGAGGTGTATGTGACCCTGACGGACAAGCGCGAATTCAAGGCCAAGGTGATCGGCGCCGATGCGCGCACCGACGTGGCCCTGCTGAAAATCGAAGGCGGCAACCTGCCGCGCCTGACCATTGGCGACTCGGACAAGATCCGCGTGGGCGAATGGGTCATCGCCATCGGCTCGCCGTTCAACCTGGAAAACACGGTGACGGCCGGCATCATTTCCGCCAAGTCGCGCGACACGGGCGACTACTTGCCTCTGATCCAGAGCGACGTGGCCGTCAACCCGGGCAACTCCGGTGGTCCCTTGATCAATATGCGCGGCGAAGTGATCGGCATCAATTCGCAGATCGCCACCTTGTCCGGCGCCTACAATGGCATTTCGTTTGCCGTGCCCATCGATGAAGCCATGCGCGTGGGCGAGCAGCTGAAAAAGACGGGCAAGGTCGTGCGCGGACGCATCGGCGTACAAATCGGCGAAGTGAGCAAGGACGTGGCGGAATCGCTGGGCTTGCCGAACGCCAAGGGCGCGCAAGTATCGATGGTGGAACCGGGCGGCCCGGCCGACAAGGCGGGCATCAAGCCGGGCGACATCATCCTGAAATTCAACGGCGCCCAGATCGAGCGTTCATCCGACCTGCCGCGCCTGGTTGGCGGCGCCGCCGTCAACGGCAAATCCACGATCACCGTCTGGCGCAAGGGTGCGCAGCAGGATGTTCCCGTCACCGTCGTCGAGCTCGAAAGCGAGAAAACGGCGAAGAAGGGCGCCAAGGAGCCGGAAGCGCAAGCCGTCAATGCGCTGGGGCTGAAGGTCAGCGACGTGCCGGCCGCCAAGAAGCGGGAATTGAAGATCGACGCGGGCGTGCTGGTCGACGATGCCGATGGCGTGGCGGCCCAGGCCGGCCTGCAGCCTGGCGACGTGATTTTGCAGTTGAATAATGTCGCCGTGAAAGACGCCAAGCAGTTCAACGCCCTGGTCGCCAAGCTCGATCCGAAGAAGACGTCGGCCGTGCTGGTGCGCCGTGGCGACGTGGCGCAATTCGTTTCGCTGCGTCCGTCGGCGAAGTAACTATGTGATCATCCCGCATTCCGGCTGCAGCTGGAATGCGGTATCCTGCCCGCCATGCACTTCACCCTCTATTCCCGCAGTTATTGCCACCTTTGCCAGGACATGCTCGACGCCTTGCTCCTGCTGCAGCCGCCCGGAAAACCGTTCACGGTGGACGTGATCGACATCGATGCGTCGCCCGACGCCTCGCTGCTGGCCCGTTTCGATGAGCTGGTGCCGGTGCTGTTTGGCGATCTGGCGCAGCCCGAGCTATGCCATTATTTCCTCGACGAAGCGGCCGTGCGGCGCCGCCTGGCATAGCTTAAATGTCAATATTGACACTGCATTGCACCATTCTGGTGCCGAAAACCGCCGAAAATGTCGGCTTGCCCCCGTGCCGGCCTCATAAGACGGGCTTTCTACTCTGAAATCCGGTAAAATGGGGAGGTCGAAAAAGCTACTGTCCGAGGCAGCAGCTTCTGTCGCTTCAAAAGCGCTCGCCTGGGCATGCAGATGTCCTGCCCGGAGCGCTTTTTTTCATCATGAGTGGGGCGCCCGGTTTTGGCCCTGTTTGGCCCGAGCATGATCCCCATGATTCCTGTTAAAGCAGTGTCGTCAACTTCGCACTTATATTAGTTAATGAACAACATACGCAACTTCTCCATCATCGCCCATATTGACCACGGTAAATCGACCCTGGCTGACCGCATCATTCAATTGTGCGGCGGCTTGTCCGACCGCGAGATGGAGGCGCAGGTGCTCGATTCGATGGATCTGGAGCGCGAGCGCGGCATTACCATCAAGGCGCAAACGGCGGCCTTGCACTACAAGGCGCGCGATGGCCAGATCTACAACCTGAACCTGATCGATACGCCGGGCCACGTCGACTTCAGCTATGAAGTGTCGCGCTCGCTGTCGGCGTGCGAAGGCGCGCTGCTGGTGGTTGACGCGTCGCAAGGCGTGGAAGCGCAAACGGTGGCCAACTGCTACACGGCGCTGGATCTGGGCGTGGAAGTGGTGCCCGTCCTGAACAAGATCGACTTGCCGAACGCGGACCCGCCGAACGCCATTGCCGAGATCGAAGACGTGATCGGCATCGACGCGGCCGACGCCGTGCATTGCTCGGCCAAGACGGGCTTCGGCGTGCTGGACGTGCTCGAACAACTGATCGTCAAGGTACCGCCACCGAAGGGCGATCCGGACGCGCCGCTGCAGGCGCTGATCGTCGACTCCTGGTATGACGCCTATGTGGGCGTGGTCATGCTGGTGCGCGTCGTCAACGGCACCCTGAAACCGAAAGACAAGATCCGCCTGATGGCCACCGATTCGGTGCAGCTGGTGGAAGACATCGGCGTGTTTTCGCCCCGTTCGCAATCCTTGCCGCAGTTGTCGGCAGGCCAGGTGGGTTTCATCATCGCCGGCATCAAGGAATTGAAAGCGGCGAAAGTGGGCGACACCGTCACCCTGGCCAGCCGTCCTGCCGCCGCGCCATTGCCTGGCTTCAAGGAAGTGCAGCCGCAAGTGTTCGCCGGCCTGTTCCCTGTGGAAGCGAACCAGTACGACGCGCTGCGCGACTCGCTGGAAAAGCTGAAACTGAACGACGCGGCCCTGATGTACGAGCCGGAAGTGTCGCAGGCGCTGGGCTTCGGCTTCCGCTGCGGTTTCCTCGGTTTGCTGCACATGGAAATCGTGCAGGAACGCCTCGAGCGCGAATTCGACATGGACCTGATCACCACGGCGCCGACCGTGGT
This sequence comes from Janthinobacterium sp. BJB401, assembly GCF_013372745.1. NCBI lineage: Bacteria > Pseudomonadati > Pseudomonadota > Betaproteobacteria > Burkholderiales > Oxalobacteraceae > Janthinobacterium > Janthinobacterium sp. BJB401. Next base: position 53,796 of record NZ_JABXFH010000025.1, read on the forward strand.
GTACGAAGTGATCCAGCGCGACGGCACCATGATCAACGTCGACAATCCATCGAAGATGCCCGATCCGTCGCGCATCGAGGAAGTGCGCGAGCCTATCGTCACGGTCAATCTGTACATGCCGCAGGAATACGTCGGCTCCGTGATTACCTTGTGTATCGGCAAGCGCGGCATCCAGATGGACATGAGCTACCACGGCCGTCAGGTCAAGCTCGTGTATGAAATGCCGATGGCCGAGATCGTACTGGACTTCTTCGACCGCCTGAAATCGACGTCACGCGGCTATGCCTCGATGGATTACGAGTTCAAGGAATACCGCGCGGCCGACGTGGTCAAGGTCGACATGCTGATCAACAGCGAAAAAGTCGATGCGCTGGCCATCATCGTCCACCGTTCGAACAGCCAGTACCGTGGCCGCCAGGTGGCCGCCAAGATGCGCGAACTGATCCCGCGCCAGATGTTCGACGTGGCCATTCAGGCGACCATCGGCGCCAACATCATTTCGCGTGAGAACGTGAAAGCCTTGCGCAAGAACGTGCTGGCCAAGTGCTATGGCGGCGACATCAGCCGCAAGAAAAAATTGCTGGAAAAACAAAAGGCGGGTAAGAAGCGCATGAAGCAAGTGGGTTCCGTGGAGATCCCGCAAGAGGCATTCCTGGCAATTTTACAAGTGGATGGTTAATCAATGAACCTGCAAGTGATTTTAGGAAATTTCGCTTTAATCCTGTTCGTGCTGATGGTGTTGACGGGCCTGGTCTGGTGCCTGGATGTGTTTTATCTGTCCAAGCAGCGCCGCAAGGCGGCCGACCGCGCCCTGGCTGAATTCGATGCGCGCCAGTCCAAGCTGGCCGCCGAGGGCATCAAGTCCGATGCGGGTGGCAGCCGCGCCAGTATCGAGGCGGCCCTGTTGCGTCAGCCGACCTGGGTCGAGTATTCGGGCAGTTTCTTCCCCGTCATCGCTCTCGTGTTCTGCCTGCGTTCGTTCCTGTACGAGCCGTTCAAGATCCCGTCGAGCTCGATGGTGCCGACCTTGCTGGTGGGCGATCTGATCCTGGTGAACAAGTTTACTTATGGCATTCGTCTGCCTATCGTCAACAAGCGCATCATTGAAGTCAACGATCCGCAGCGCGGCGACGTGATGGTGTTCAAGTACCCGAAAGATATGTCGCAAGACTATATCAAGCGCGTGATCGGTGTGCCCGGTGATAAAATTACCTATGAAAACAAGCGCTTGACGGTCAATGGCAAGGAAGTGGCGTACACGCCGCTGGACGACTACCTGGACGATGAAAGCACGGTCTACCACAAGCAATTGGAAGAAAACCTGACGGGCGTGAGCCACCGCATCCTTAACGACGAGCCTGCTCCTACGTTGAATTTGCGCGAAGTGAAGGATTTCCCGCACAAGGATGCGTGCAACTACAACGAAGACGGTTTTACGTGTGTAGTGCCACAAGGCAATTACTTCATGATGGGCGACAACCGCGACAATAGTGCGGACAGCCGCTACTGGGGCTTCGTGCCGAACGAGAACATCGTCGGCAAGGCTTTCCTGGTGTGGATGAACTTCAGCAATCCGAAAAGAGTGGGCGGCATACACTAAGCCGCCCGCATGGCTGCCGCGCCGATTCCCCGCGCGGCGGCCAGCCGAATTACTCAGATGACACAGAAACAACAATGAATCTTCAGTTATTGCAAACCCGTTTAGGCTATACGTTCCAGGATGCTGGCCTGTTGCAGCAAGCCTTGACGCATCGTAGCCACAGCAGTTTGCATAACGAGCGGCTGGAATTTCTCGGCGACTCCATCCTCAACTGCGTGGTCGCGTCCATCCTGTACGAACGCTTCAAGTCCATCGACGAGGGCGATTTGTCGCGCCTGCGCGCCAATCTGGTGAAACAGCAGTCGCTGTATGAAATCGCGCAAAAGCTGGAACTGTCGCAATTTTTGCGCCTGGGCGAAGGCGAGCTCAAATCGGGCGGTTTCCGCCGTCCATCGATCCTTGCCGACACCCTGGAAGCCTTGCTGGGCGCGATTTTCCTCGACACGGGGTTTGACGCCGCCAGCACGGTGATCCGCGCCTTCTACATCCCCATTCTCGACTCGGTCGACCCGCAAACCCTGGGCAAGGATGCCAAGACCCTGCTGCAGGAGTTTTTGCAAAGCAAGAAAATTTCGCTGCCACAGTACAATGTGGTGGCCACCCACGGCGCCGCCCACAGCCAGGAATTCGAGATCGAATGCCTGGTGCCAAAATTGAATATCCAGGTCTACGGTCGTGGCGGAAGCCGCCGCGCCGGTGAGCAAGCCGCCGCCAAACTGGCGCTGGACGTGGCCGAGCAGGCGTTGTTGAAGTCGCCTGCCGCCAGCCGCAAGCCGAAACCGCGCGCCGCCCAGCTCAAGCTGGCCGGCATTGCCACCATCCAGAGCGACGACGCGCAAGCCCCGGCTGCCCCGGCGATCGCCGCTCACACTAAACAGAATCGACACTAGCATGACAGCAACCAAAATGCCCGACAACTTCCGCTGTGGCTATATCGCCATCGTGGGCCGCCCCAACGTGGGCAAATCGACCCTGATGAACGTGCTGATCGGCGCGAAGGTCAGCATCACTTCGCGCAAGGCGCAAACGACGCGCCACCGCATCACGGGCATCCAGACGGTGCCGGACGCGCAATTCATCTACGTCGACACGCCTGGCTTCCAGACGCGCCACTCGAACGCGCTGAACAAGACGCTGAACAAGACCGTGACGAACACCCTGATTTCATCGGACGTGATTTTGTACGTGATCGAGGCGGGCACGTTCGGCCCGGCCGACCAGCAAGTGATGGACCTGCTGCCGAAGGAAGTGCCGTGCATCCTCGTCATCAACAAATCCGACCGCGTGAAAGACAAGGCCGTGCTGCTGCCGTTCGCGCAAAAGATTGCCGCCATGCGCGACTTCGCCGCCATCGTGCCTGTTTCCGCCAAGCTGCATTTCCAACTGGAAGGCTTGCAGAACGAGATCAAGCGCTTCTTGCCGGAAAACCAGCCGATCTTTGGCCCGGACGACATCACGGACCGCAGCGAGAAATTCCTCGCCTCGGAAATCGTGCGCGAAAAACTGTTCCGCTTCGTGGGCGACGAACTGCCGTACACGAGCACCGTGCTGATCGAGAAATTCGAGCAGGAAGGCGACCTGCGCCGCGTGTTTGCCGCCATCCTGGTCGAGCGCGATACCCATAAATCCATGATCATCGGTAACAAGGGCGCACGCCTGAAGGAAGTCTCCACCCAGGCCCGCCTGGATATGGAAAAGCTGTTCGGCGGCCCCGTGTACCTGGAAATCTGGGTCAAGGTCAAGTCGGGCTGGGCCGACAACGAGGCGGGCTTGCGCGCCTACGGCTACGAGTAATCCGCAACCCGGGGGCGACGCCACACGCATGAGCACCACCACGCCAGCGCTGCACCATCCTGCGCCAGCCGCCTCTGCTGCATCTGCGCCGGTCCCTACGCCGGCGGCCATCGCGCCGCCGGCCGCACCTTCCACAGCGCCCCGGCGCAGCCGTCCGCCCGCGCGCGACGGCCGCATCACGGGACAGCCAGCCTTCGTGCTGCACAGCTATCCGCATAAAGAAACCAGCCTCATCGTCGACGTGTTTACGCGCGAATACGGCCGCATCGCGCTCGTCGCCAAGGGCGCCAAGCGGCCCCATTCGCAGTTGCGTGGCGTGCTGCAGACGTTCCAGCCGCTGCAGGCGGGCTGGACGGGCAAGTCCGAGCTGCGCATCCTCACGGGCGCGGAATGGGTGGGGGGCATGTTGCCGCTCGAAAAGACCGCCTTGCTGTGCGGCTTTTATCTGAACGAGTTGCTGGTGAAATTGCTGGCGCGCGACGATCCGCATCCTGTCCTGTTCGACCACTACGTTGCCACCTTGAATCAACTGGCGCACAATGAGCCGCCGCCCATCGTGCTGCGCAAGTTCGAGCGCGCCTTGCTCAAGGAAACGGGCGTGGCGGCCGACTTGACGCGCTGCACGGGCACGCGCCAGGCCGTCGATGCGGGGCAGGTATACGTGGTCGACCCGGAACGCGGACCGCGCCCGGCGCGCGCCAGCGATGCCTGGCCGAAGATCACGGGCAAGACCCTGCTCGACATGGAGCGCGAAGATTATCTTGACGTGGCCACGCAGGCGCAAAGCAAGCTGCTGATGCGCTTTTTGCTGGCCCATCAACTGGGCGGCGCCACCTTGAATACGCGCCAGATACTGATCGATTTAATGCAGCTGTAGCGGCGGTTTGCCGCACGACAGCACTTTACGGATACCATCACTATGAGCTTTTTGCAGCCTTCCGGCCCCGTCATCGACCTGGGCGTCAATATCGACCACGTGGCCACCTTGCGCAATGCGCGCGGCACCGCCTATCCGGATCCGGTCCGCGCGGCCCTGCTGGCCGAGCAGGCCGGCGCCGACGCCATCACCCTGCATCTGCGCGAAGACCGCCGCCACATCAAGGATGCGGACGTCATCGCCATCGCACCGCAGTTGCTCACGCGCATGAACCTGGAAGCGGCCGTCACGGCCGAGATGATCGATTTCGCCTGCCGCATCAAGCCGGCGGACGTCTGCCTGGTGCCGGAAAAACGCACGGAAGTGACGACCGAAGGGGGGCTGGACGTGGTGCGCTATTTCAAGGAAGTGCAGGCGGCCGTGCAGCAATTGCAAGGCGAGGGCATCCGCGTGAGCCTGTTCATCGATGCGGACGAGCAGCAGATCGCCGCCGCCGCCGAGCTCGGCGCGCCAGTGATCGAGCTGCACACGGGCCGCTATGCGGACACCGAGGGTGCCGAGCAGCTGGCGGAGCTGGAGCGCATCAAGGCCGGCGTGCTGTTCGGCGTGGGCCGCGGCTTGAAAGTGAATGCAGGCCACGGCTTGCATTACACCAATGTGCAGGCCATCGCCGCCATTCCCGATATTGCTGAATTGAACATCGGCCACGCCATCGTCGCGCATGCCGTGTTTGTCGGCTGGGAAAATGCCGTGCGTGAAATGAAGGCCATCATGGTGGCCATGCGCCTCGGGCACAGGGCCTGATAACAGATAGCAAGGAGGCAGCATGATCTACGGCATCGGCACCGATATCTGCAAGATACCCCGCATCGAGGCGGCGTTGGCGCTTCATGGCGAGCGTTTCGCCAAAAAAATACTGGGGCCGCAGGAGCTGGAAAAATTCCGCGCCCGCAGCGCCAGGAATGCTGTGCGCGGCGTGCGCTTCCTCGCCACGCGCTTCGCGGCAAAAGAGGCGTTTTCCAAGGCCATCGGCCTGGGCTTGCGCATGCCGATGACTTGGCCCGCCGCGCAGATGCTGAACCACCCCAGCGGCAAGCCGATGATCGTCTGCAGCGGCGTGTTGGCCGAGTTCATGGAAAAGCACCGGCTGAGCGCGCAAGTGACCATCAGCGATGAAGAAGAATATGCGGTCGCGTTCGTGATCGTGGAGCAAGCAGGGTAACTATAAGTGCGCAATGAGCCAGCAATGACCGAAGCAAGCCCAGAATCTTCCTTGGCGGAGACGCCGCCCGACCCGCGCGCGCGGGTGCTGGCCACCGTCGCCAAGCTGCCGAACCTGCCCGGCGTGTACCGCTATTTCGACGCCGCCGACAAGGTGCTGTACGTCGGCAAGGCGCGCGACCTGAAAAAGCGCGTCTCCAGCTACTTCCAGAAAAACCTGGCCAGCCCCCGCATCGCCATGATGGTCGAGCGCATCGCGCGCCTGGAAACCACCGTCACGCACAGCGAGGCGGAAGCACTGATCCTGGAAAACAACCTGATCAAGGCGCTGCAACCGCGCTACAACATCCTGTTCCGCGATGATAAATCGTATCCGTATCTGAAAATCACCAACGGCGATGCGCCGCGCATGGTGTATTACCGGGGCGCGGTGGACAAGAAAAACCAGTATTTCGGGCCGTTCCCCAGTTCCTGGGCCGTCAAGGAATCGATGCAGATACTGCAGAAGGTATTCCTCATCCGCACCTGCGAAGACAGCGTCTATGCGAACCGCACGCGGCCCTGCCTGCTGCACCAGATCGGCCGCTGCAGCGCGCCGTGCGTGGACTTGATCAGCAAGGAAGATTACAAGAACGACGTGGAAAACGCGGCGCGCTTCCTGCGTGGGCGGCAAAGCGAAGTGCTGGCCGACCTGGAAAAGAAGATGCATGCGTTTGCCGCCGAGCTGAAATTCGAGCAGGCCGTGGTGGTGCGCAACCAGATCGCCTCGCTGTCGCGCGTGCTGCACCAGCAAAGCATGGAAACGACGGGCGACGCCGATGTCGACATCCTCGCCGTGCTGGTGCAGGGCGGGCGCGCCTGCGTCAACCTGGCCATGGTGCGCGGCGGACGCCACCTGGGCGACCGCGCCTACTTCCCCAGCCAGCTCAGCGATGCGGCGGCGATTGCCGAGGAAGCCATCGAGGTGGAAGTGCTGGCCGCCTTCCTGGCCCAGCACTACACGGAAAAATTCATCCCCGGCACCCTGATCCTGAATATCGAATTCGACCAGCCAGCCCTGATGGTGGCGCTGATGGAGCAGTGCGGTCACCGCATCAACCTGATCTTCCAGCCGCAGGGGCAGCGCCGCCAGTGGCTGGAAATGGCGCAGAAGGGCGCCGAGATTTCGCTGGCGCGCTTGTTGTCCGAGCAGGGCTCGCAGCAGTCGCGCACGCGCGCGCTGGCCGAAGCGCTGCGCCTCGAAACGGAAGACCTCGACAGCCTGCGCGTGGAATGTTTCGACATCAGCCACACGCAGGGCGAGGCGACGCAGGCGTCGTGCGTCGTGTTCCACCACCACGCCATGCAGAACGGCGAATATCGGCGCTACAACATCAATGACATCACGCCCGGCGACGATTACGCGGCCATGCGCCAGGTCCTCATGCGCCGCTATGAGAAAGTGGCGAATGGCGATGGCGTGATGCCCGACGTGGTGCTGATCGACGGCGGCAAGGGGCAGATCGAAATGGCGCGCCAGGTGTTCGCCGAGCTGGGGCTCGATATGAGCCTGATCGTCGGCGTGGCCAAGGGGGAAGGGCGAAAGGTGGGCCTGGAAACCCTGCTGTTCGTCGATGGCCGCGCGGCGCAGGAACTGGGCAAGGAATCGGCGGCCCTGATGCTGATCGCGCAGATTCGCGACGAGGCGCACCGCTTTGCGATTACCGGCATGCGCGCCAAGCGGGCCAAGACGCGCCAGACCTCGCGCCTGGAAGAAATCGAGGGCATCGGCGCCAAGCGCCGCCAGAAACTGCTGTCGCGCTTTGGCGGCTTGCGCGGCGTGGTCGACGCCAGCGTCGAGGACCTGATGTCGGTGGAGGGGATTTCCACGCAACTGGCGGAAGAAATCTACAAGCAGTTGCATTGATGAATAGATGGACTGGTCCGGTGCTGCGGCAACCGGACTAGGCTAATACCCCGGGGCCATGTAGACTAAGTAATCCTCAGGAAATTATTGTGAATTTATGACGAACAGAACCGGATGCTATGCAAGGCGCCCACTGTGACGCAGTGCGAGCACTGCTAGCAGCGGGCAACGCCGCAGAGCGCCGGTTATGGAAGTCAGAAATCACAATAATTTATTGGGGGTTACTTAGGTGGCGCTTGCTTCACGCTTTCTCATATTCAATTTACCCGTCGGCCGATTGCACCCTTATGCCTTTTAATATTCCCATCCTTTTGACGTGGCTGCGCGTCGCCCTGATACCGCTCGTCGTCGGCGTGTTTTATTTGCCGCCGTCGATGCTGCTGCATGGCGACCAGAACCTGGTTGCCACCCTGGTTTTCATCGTTGCGGCCGTGACCGACTGGTTCGATGGTTTCCTCGCGCGGCGCTGGAACCAGACCTCGGCCTTCGGCGCCTTCCTCGACCCCGTGGCCGACAAGCTGATGGTGGCGGGCGCCTTGCTGGTGCTGGTGCAGCTGGACCGCGTCAATGCCGTGCTGGCCTTCATCATCATCGGCCGTGAAATCACGATTTCCGCGCTGCGCGAATGGATGGCGCAGATCGGCGCATCGAAATCGGTAGCCGTCAGCTCGATCGGCAAGATCAAGACGGCCGCGCAAATGACGGCCATTCCCTTGCTGCTGTACCACGAAGTGATCTTTGGCGCGATCGATACCCACGTGTGGGGCGAGAAGCTGCTGTGGATCGCCTGCGTGCTGACGGTGTGGTCGATGTTCTATTACTTGCGCCTGGCATGGCCGCTCATTAAAGAAAAAGCGGGAAATTTGCACTAAGAATAGGCAGGCGGCTATTTTCGGCGGAATATTTTGCAAAAGACCAGATATTGCCCGTTGACAGCCCCTGTAATCCCTCTATAATGCTGGCCTGTTGTTGATGACGCGGGAGTAGCTCAGTTGGTAGAGCGCAACCTTGCCAAGGTTGAGGTCGAGAGTTCGAGACTCTTCTCCCGCTCCAGTTTTCTGGATCGTGTCATAGGTAAAAACAGCGAATGCAGTAAAAAGTAGTACTGGCGATGTAGTAGAGCTTCTGATACAATGTTGTCCACTGCGGGAGTAGCTCAGTTGGTAGAGCGCAACCTTGCCAAGGTTGAGGTCGAGAGTTCGAGACTCTTCTCCCGCTCCAGTGAATACTGGATAAGCAGTAAAGCAGCACTGGTAAACGGTAGCAAAAAGCAGTAAAATAGCGGTTCGTATGCGGGAGTAGCTCAGTTGGTAGAGCGCAACCTTGCCAAGGTTGAGGTCGAGAGTTCGAGACTCTTCTCCCGCTCCAGCGAAAGCTGAAGCAGTACAGCAAGATGGCAGTAGCAGAAAATAGAAGCTCCAATGCGGGAGTAGCTCAGTTGGTAGAGCGCAACCTTGCCAAGGTTGAGGTCGAGAGTTCGAGACTCTTCTCCCGCTCCAGAATTCTAAAGGGAAGCTAAGCTGGCTTCCTTTTTTTATCCGCTGAAGTAGCAGGCGTGATTAAGTAGTAACCAAGCTCCAATGCGGGAGTAGCTCAGTTGGTAGAGCGCAACCTTGCCAAGGTTGAGGTCGAGAGTTCGAGACTCTTCTCCCGCTCCAGTTTTCAAGGTGGGCCGCAAGGCGCACTCTAGCAGTTCCTCTGGCGAGGTAGCAAAGAGGTTATGCAGCGGCCTGCAAAGCCGTTTAGACGGGTTCGATTCCCGTCCTCGCCTCCAGATGAAAAAAATAGCCCACTTTCGAGTGGGCTATTTTTTTGTCCGTGCATTTGCCTGACTTTTGCTGTCAGCGTTTTCCCCGCGCCGTCTGGACGGCCTGACCACCGTCATCCATGATCGAATTTTGGCATAATATTTACGCCCACAAATTATGATTATGGACAAAAATTGTCAATCGATCATTTCGGCGAATACGCGCGGCCATTATCGGCAGCGCTCGTTGGAGTTCAAGCGCGCTTTGGCGGCGTTGTCGCTCGAACCGGGCGTCTCGGTCGCTCGCATCGCGCGCGAACACGGCGTCAACGCCAACCAGGTATTCAGCTGGCGCAGCCTCTATCACAAGGACGCCTCGGCGTGCCTGCGTTGAGGCGCGATGATGGCCTCTTGCCGGTGGTGCTGGCGCGCACTGCGCCGGCGCCGGGCAACGCCACCATCGATGTGGGCCGGACGATCATGCTTGAGCTGGGCCAAGTCCAAGTGCGCATCGAAGGCCAGCCCGACGTGACAAATATGAACTTCGCCCCCCGGCATATCGACCATAGTTTTTAGTGATCCTTGGTAGCACGTGGCGCGTCCCCATGAACTTGTCGCTGCATCAAAACTTTAGCCGCCGCGAGCGCATCGTTCACCTTTGCCGCTACATCCGGAGTGACGCCCGTGCCCTCCCAGTTTGTATGGGTAATTGAGTTGATCGGACGCTTGCTTGGGATAAAGATAGCAAAATGCTCGCTGAGACGATATGGGCGCGAAGCGTTGGCGCCGCCCCAAGTGCGTTCCCCGATCACCTTGGCGCGTTTCAGCGCCTGCATTTGGTACGCGAATGATTCGGCGGCGGACTTCGTATCGGGGCCTGCCAAGATGAAGACCGGTTTCTTGCCCCCATAGCGTTTGCCGTCGAGCTTATCCTGCGTCCAATACTGCGTGGTGATACCGGTCGCACGTTCCCAGATGTCGTTGAGGCGGGTGCGCCCGTCAACAAGATAACTGATCAGTAGCGCCACTGAGTCTTCCCCGCCACCGCCGTTGTTGCGCAGATCGATGATGAGGCCATCGGTGTTAGCGAGTTTATTCATCGCTGCGGCAAACTTGTCGGATACGAGGAAAACCGGCCCGAATGAGGAAATCTCCAGGTAGCCGATATTGGGACTAAGATGATCCACCTTTTCCACGCCAAGGTTTGATGCAAGAACCCTTTCAAGCACGGCAGGCGGCACTTGTTTTTCCCATTCCGCCCGCGTCTGTGGCGGCGGCGGCATTGCATCATCGGGCGGCACCGGGTGGGCACTGACATCGATGAACATATGCTTGTCGTGGATAACGCCATCAATGTCATCGAATAGCTGTTTGGCGAGTTGTTGACCATCCGTGACCCTATCGTACTTGCCCTCGCGCTGATGCTGGCGCAAGACAAGCTCGACTTGTTTGGCTTTGTCTGGAAAAACGTAGTGGGCATTGAGCTTGGCAATCAGCGTATCGATGACCTCCAACCGGACTGCCGGATTGACCTCCACTGTCGGCGCCACCGGGGGTGTGGCTGCGATTGCCCCTGTCACGGTCAGCAATAACAAAGCCAGGGAGACTCTCCATTTATTTTTCATTATTGTCCTTTTTTAATATGTTGTAATGATTTACTGCGAACTGAACCAACAAATCCGCCGTCGTCACGCAGGCGGCCAATCGGCAGGGCGGCTTTAAGATCCCTGCTACATCTGGCGGAACTGCTTGGCAAATCCCTCACTAACGGTCAAGCGCTCGGTCCGGCCTTTCAGGATGACCTCCAGCCCAGGGCCGCTGCGCACCCCGGATTCAATGCGTTCAATCCGGTCAATGGCCTGCAGATTGACGACGGCACTGCGGTGGATTTGCGTGAACAACTGCGGGTCCAGTTGATCGAGCAGGGACTTGAGAGGCAAGCGAATCAGCGAATCGCCGTTGTCCGTCACCACCCGCGTGTATTTTTCGTTCGACTGGAAGTACAGCACTTCGCTCACCATCACCAGCCGCACCGAATTGCCGCTTGAGGCCTTGATCCACTTGAGGTACACCGGTACGCTCTCCTGTTCAAAGAGCTGTTCCCACACGGCCGGCGGCGGGCTAGCGGCCGTGCGCGACTTCAGACGGCGGATCGTCTGCAGCAGGCGTGAGGTCGTCACCGGCTTGACCAGATAGTCGGACGCGCCGGCATCGAAAGCGGCCAAGGCATAGTCCGCATACGCTGTAACGAACACTACCTGGCACGACTCGGGAATATGGCGCGCCACCTCCATGCCGTTCAGGCCGGGCATCTGTATGTCCAGGAATACGATGTCCGGTTTCAGCATGTCGATGCTTGCCACCGCGTCGATGCCGTTTTCGACCTGGCCGGCGATTTGCAGTTCGGGCCACAAGGCATGCAGCTGGTCCACCAGCTCCGCCCTTAGCAGAGGCTCGTCCTCGACGATCAGAGCGCTTGGCATCAGGCGTGGCTCCCGACAATAGGCACCGTCAACACTGCGCATACGCCTTGTCCGTCGCCTGGCTCCACAAAAAGGCTAGCCTTCCGTCCATATAGCAGCAGCAAGCGCTCTGTAATATTCGCCAATCCCGTTCCTTGCCCGGCTTGTTCGGTCAAGCCGACCCCGTCGTCGACAACAGACACGCTCAGCAGCCCGTCCGTGCTGTCGCTTTCGTGCCTTGCGCTGATGGTAATCAGGCCCGGTCGGCTGGCCCGCTCCAAACCGTGTTTGACGGCGTTCTCCACAAGCGAGATCAGCATCGCCGGCGGGAATGGCAGGCTGCGCAATTCCTCGGCCACTTCGACAGCGTAGCGCAGGCGCGTGCCCATGCGGATGCGCATCACCGCCAGGTAGTCGCTAACAAGATCCATTTCTCGTCCCAGGGTCGAGGACACCGAGCGCATATCGGGCATCGCGTTTTGCAGGTAGCCGACCAGATGGTCGAGCATCTCTTGCGCGGCCATCTGGTCGGTGCGGATCAGATACTTGAGATTTGCCAGGGTATTGAACAGGAAGTGCGGCTCTACCTGGGCCTGCAAGGCTGAAAGGCGTGCCTGCAGAGAGGTGCGTTCCAGCTCGCGCTCACGCCGAGCCGCGTTTAGCGCGCTTGCATGGCGCGCGAGGTGCTGGTGCAGTTGGGTAGACACCATCTCGGCAGTCTTTAGCGACTCACCCTGCTGGATCGCGAACCAGGCCAGGCCCGGTCGGCAGCGCAGCTCAATGTCGCAACTGGGGCCCAAATCGGACGATATTCTCACCTCGACATGGCGCCCCAGCGCCAACGGGCGCCAGCGACCCAGCACGATCCGGCCCTTGAAAGGGTCGTGAAAAAACGCAGGCGGACCGGAGTAGCCAAGTGCCGTGCCGAGCGCCAGCCCTGACAGGGACTCGGTGCACAGGTCAAAGGTGGTGTAGGGATTGAACGGCGCATGGATGTGACGCGTAACCAAGGACGCCATCGCCTCGACGCTCAGCGCCTTGCCCTCTTCGCCCAGCCGCGCTAGAAAGCCGCGTGCGATCCCATTCGACATCAGCGCGAGCCAGACCATCACCGCCGCTACAACACCGCTAACAATGTACGGAGTCAGCTTGCGGGTCTCCATTTCGCCCGGCGCCGCCGGGGCGTGGTTTAGCCAGAGCGGCAGCAGCGCGATCGCCAGCGACAGGAACAAGAGTGAACCGGCGTTTAAGCGCAGCGCCGACTGCAGCAAGTAGCGGCGCACAAGGTGGCGGTCGTGCTTGACTTCCGATACGGGAGGCGCGTTGAATGGAAAAAATGGGGGAGATCTCATCAAATTCCTTGTGTTTAACTCGCCCACCATTCTAGCGGCACGGATGCCCGTGTCTTCTCTCATGCGACGAATGCCTGCAAATCGCGGAGGAAGCCGGCGTTGGCGGGATGGACGCCGACTGGCCGTACCGGTCAGCGAATAGATGGCGGCGGCACGGTCAGCGTCCGCAAACAAATAGTTGTGGCGGCCAATAGCAACGCCACGCAGGGCACGCTCGGCGGGGGAGTTGTCGATGTCGATAGCGCCATCATCGCAGTAGCGTGTCAGAGCCGGCCATGGCTTGGGCGAGTACAGGATGGCTGCCGAGGTTCCAGGTCCACGCCCTCGCGTGCATGGATCGCGCTCTGGCGGTAGAGCGGCAAGTGGTCGGCGAATTTCTCCACCAGGACATGTGCCAGCAAACCGGTGCAGGGCCGACGCTTACCTTTTGCCGGCTGCGCATCTTGTATAATGCCGGCAAGCTCAGCTGCGCCGCCTGGCGCCTTATGAAACTTCCCCTTTCCGCCATACCCATGTAGTCACTGACGACTTTCCTGCTCCGTTCGACCTCAGCGCAGCTTTTCTGTGACGCCCGCTGGCATGGCTGCGCCTGATGATTGCCCATCAGGCCGGCATTTTCCTGTTCCGACTTTGGATACGACTTGATGATCAACGCAACTTTTCGGGATGAGTGGTTCTCGAACATACAAAAAAATGTCTTGGCCGGCCTGACCACCTCGTTTGCCCTGGTGCCTGAATGCATCGCCTTCGCTCTGGTGGCGCAATTGAATCCCCTGATGGGCCTGTATGGCGCCTTCATCATTTGCGCCTTCACGGCCATCTTTGGCGGGCGCCCCGGCATGATTTCGGGCGCCGCCGGTTCCATGGCCGTCGTCATCGTGGCGCTGGTGGCCCAGCATGGCGTGCAGTACCTGCTGGCGACCGTGGTGCTGAGCGGCATCATCATGGCGCTGTTCGGCATCTTGCGCCTTGGAAAATTGATCCGCATGGTGCCCTACCCGGTGATGCTGGGCTTTGTGAATGGCCTGGCCATCGTCATCGCCATGGCCCAGCTGGAACATTTTCGGCAAGCCACGCCGCAAGGCGAAACCTGGCTGCAAGGCACGCCCTTGCTCGTGATGGCTGGGCTGGTGCTGCTCACCATGGCCATCGTGTACGTGCTGCCGCGCCTGACAAAAGCCGTGCCGCCCGCGCTGGTGGCCATCCTGGGAGTGGGCGTGCTCAGTCATTTCCTGCACCTGCCCACGCGCACCCTGGGCGACCTCGCGCATATCGCCGGCGGCTTGCCGGCCCTGCATTGGCCCACCGTGCCGCTGGACATGGCCACCTTGCACATCATCTTCCCGTATGCGGCGCTGATGGCCATGGTGGGCTTGCTGGAAACTTTGCTCACTTTTAATCTCACAGATGAGATGACTGAAACACGGGGCCAGCCGAACCGCGAATGCATCGCCCTGGGCGCGTCGAACGTCGTTTCGGGCCTGTTTGGCGGCATGGGTGGCTGCGCCATGATCGGGCAGACGATGATCAATTTGAGCTCGGGCGGCCGTTCGCGCCTGTCGGGCGTGACGGCCGGCGTGATGATTTTATTGTTCATCCTGTTTCTGTCGCCGCTGATCGAACGCATCCCGCTGGCCGCTCTGGTCGGCGTGATGTTCGTCGTGGCGCAGCAGACGTTTGCCTGGGGTTCCTTGCGCGTGCTGGGCAAGGTGCCCTTGCACGATGCGCTGGTGATCGTTGCCGTGACGGTGATCACGGTGTTCACGGACCTTGCGATGGCTGTGCTGTGCGGCATCGTCATCGCAGCCCTGAATTTTGCCTGGCAGCATGCACGCGACATGCGTGCCGATATCGATGACGCCAGCGCGGGCCTGCGCGTGTACCTGCCGCACGGCACCTTGTTTTTTGCTTCCACCACGCACTTCCTGGAACTGTTCCAGACAGCGGCCGACCCGGCCCGCGTCATCCTCGATTGCCGGCACCTGCACATGGCCGACCACTCGGCCATCGCCGCCATCGAATCCCTGTATGAACGCTATGACAAGGCCGGCAAGCACCTGCAGGTGACGCATCTGTCCGCCCGCAACCAGGCCTTGCTGCAGCGGGCCGGAGTCGATGTGGGCGTGGCGTAAAATAGGGGATTGTTGAAAGTCTGTGGAGTGTGCATGCTGTCGAACGAACAAGAAAAATTACTGCAACAAAGCCAGGCGGATTTCGATGCCTACTATGACGCGCTGGGCGCCTCGCTGGTGAATTTCGTCGAGCGCCTGGGCATTCAACCGGCGCACGAAGTGCTGACCAATGCGGCCGAATACCTGCCGTACATCGATGCTGCCATGCGCACCATCGTCATCCGCGACGAGAGCTGGCAGTGGGTGAAAACCATGCTGGGCTACTTTATCGGCGAATACTTCGTGCAGGGCCATGCGGGCTGCTGGTATGTGGAAACGCGGGCGGAATCGCCGCATTTTTGCCGTATCATGGTGGGCGGCTTCGAGCATGGCTTGCCGCTGGACGCGGCCATCGATCCGGAACAACTGGCGCTCGATTTCCTGGCGCAAGCGGTGCCGCGCGAGCTGGCCACCCTGGTCGCGGATGCGCAAGCGCGCCTGAGCTGAATGGCTGTCGTAACCCCTGTCAAGGAAGCTGGATGAAATGGATACCCTGTCTGAGACTGGCGCGCTGGTGCATGCCAGCCATTGCCTTTCTGTTCGTCGCTGCGGCGCCACCGGCTTTTTCGCAGGATGGCCGCCACACCGCGTTTGAAACGGATCACGCCTTCGATGCCGGCTCGCGCATCGCACTCGACGCCGTGACGCCGGCACAAGTCGATAACCTCGCCGTGCTCGGCAAGGTATGGGGCTTCCTGAAATACCATCACCCCTTGATCACCGCAGGCGGGCGGCAGTGGGACTATGAACTCCTGCGTGTCATGCCGAAAATGCTGGCCGTGCCCGACAGGGCGGCGGGCGATGCCGTGCTGCGGGACTGGATCGCCGGTCTGGGGCCGCTTGCCGGCTGCGACCCTTGCGCCGTCCCGGCACAGGGTGAGCTGCATCTGCGTCCAGCACTACAATGGATGGATGATGCGAACTTGCTGGGCGCGGGCTTGCGCGCCGATCTGCGGCACATTTATCTGCACCGGCCGGCGTCGGCCAGTCAGTTTTATCTGCGCATGCAGGAGCAGGTGGGCAATCCCGTTTTTGAACATGAACCAGCCTATCCGGACCTGGCGCTGCCCGATGCCGGCTTTCAGTTGCTGGCCTTGTTTCGCTTCTGGAATATCATCGAATACTGGGCGCCCTACCGCGATCTGACAGGGGGAAACTGGGATGACGTTTTGCGCCAGTCGCTGCCGCGCATTGCGCTGGCCAGGGACCGCGCCAGCTATCAGCTGGAAATGATGGCGGTGATCGCGCGCCTGCACGATACCCATACTAATCTGTGGAGTTCGATGCACGTGCGTCCGCCCGTGGGGCAATGCCGGCTGCCAGTCAAGATTCGCTTCATCGACAGCAGCGCGGTGGTGGTGGGTTACCGGGAAGCCGGGGCGGCGACGCGCTTGCAGGTCGGCGATGTCATTGACAGCGTCGATGGCGTGCCGGTGGCGCAACTGGTCGCCACCTGGCGGCCCCACTATGCGGCATCGAATGAGGCGGCGCGCTTGCGCGACATGGCGGGCAGGCTGACGGCTGGCGCCTGCGGTGCAATCCGGCTGCAGGTGCGCCGCGGCCAGGAGGCTGTGGAATTGACGGCGCAGCGCTTGCCAGCCGGGCGGCAAGTGGGCCAGGACACGCATGACAGGGAAGGGGAAACGTTCCAGCGCCTGGGTGACGATATCGCCTACCTCAAGCTGTCGAGCCTCAAGCGGGCCGACGTGGCGGCGCATATGGCAGCGGCGGCAGGCAGCCGCGGCCTGATTATCGATATACGCAACTACCCGCGCGAGTTTGTCGTCTTTGCCCTGGGCGCTTACCTGGTCGAGCGGCCCACGGCGTTTGCCCGCTTTACCAAAGGCGACCTTGGCAACCCCGGCGCCTTCCACTGGACCCAGCCTGTGGCTTTGTACCCGCAAGCGCCGCGCTATGCGGGCAAGGTCATGCTGCTGGTCGATGAAGTGAGCCAGAGCCAGGCCGAATACACGGCCATGGCCTTGCGCGTGGCGCCGCGCGCGAAGGTGGTCGGCAGCACCACGGCTGGCGCGGATGGCAATATCTCGACGTTTTCGCTGCCCGGCGGCTTGAGCACCCTGATCAGCGGCATCGGCGTGTTTTATCCGGACCGGCGCCCCACGCAGCGCGTGGGCATCATTCCCGATATCGAGGTAAGGCCCACGCTTGCCGGCATACGGGCCGGGCGCGACGAGGTGCTGGAGGCAGCCATTGCCGAGATACGCCGGCAATAGCTGTTCTTGCTGTTGACGCGGACTTAAAACTCTTCCCACTCGCCTTCGGCCGGCGCCGCGGCCTTGCCGCTGTTGCGCATCACGGGCAGGCGCAGGGCAGGGGTGGAGGCCTTGCGGGCTGGCGCGGCAGGGGCTGTCGCCGCCGGCGCGCTGCGCTGTGCGGTTTTCACGCTGAAACGGTCGGTGGCCGCCGCATTGGCGTCGAGGCGGAAGACGCTGACCACTTGCGCCAGTTCGCTCGCCTGTTCCTGCATCGCTTCGGCCGCTGCCGACGCTTCTTCCACCAGGGCCGCATTCTGCTGGGTCACTTGATCCATTTCGGAAATGGCCTGGTTGACTTGCTCGATGCCCGCGCTCTGTTCTTCGCTGGCGTTGCTGATCTCGCTCATGATGGAGGTGACGAAGCCGATGCTTTGCACGATTTCTTCCATCGTCTTGCCAGCCTTGTCGACCAGGTCCGTGCCCACGTCGACTTTTTGCACGGAGTCGTCGATCAAGCCCTTGATCTCTTTCGCCGCCGCTGCCGAACGCTGTGCCAGGTTGCGCACTTCCGTGGCGACCACGGCAAAGCCGCGGCCCTGTTCGCCGGCGCGTGCCGCTTCCACGGCCGCGTTCAGGGCCAGGATGTTGGTCTGGAAGGCGATGCCGTCGATGACGGAAATGATGTCGACGATTTTCTTCGACGAGGTATTGATCTCGCCCATGGTGGCGACCACTTCGGCCACCACGGCGCCGCCGCGGCTGGCGATGCCGGCTGCGTCGCCGGCCAGTTTATTCGCCTGGCGCGCGTTGTCGGCATTCTGTTTCACGGTCGAGGTCAGTTCTTCCATCGACGAGGCCGTTTCTTCCAGCGAACTGGCTTGCTGCTCCGTGCGCGACGACAGGTCCTGGTTGCCGGCGGCGATTTCCGCGGACGCCGTGGCGATGGTGTCGGTGCCGCTGCGTACTTGTCCCACGATGCCGACGAGGCTGTCGTTCATGGTTTTCAGGGCGTGCATCAGCTGGCCCGTTTCATCGCGGCCTTGCGCCGTGATGACGCTGCTCAGGTCGCCCGCTGCCACGGTTTCCGCCACTTTCACGGCGGCGCGGATGGGGCCGGTGATCGAACGCGTGATCCACCAGGCGAAACCGATGCCCATCAGCACAGCCAGCACGCCCATGGTGATCAGGAAAACGCGGGTGCCGCTGTAGGCTTCGATGATGCTGTTGCCGACGCCGTCGGCGGCCTTGATCTGCATGCCGGCAAAGCGTTTCACTTCGGCCAGATAAGCCACGGTGATCGGTGCGACTTCCTTGTCGAACACGATCTTGGCGCCTGCCATGTCGCCGTCGGCCTTCATCTTGAAGGCGCGCGCGCGCGTCGTCACGTAGTCGGTGCGCACCTTGCGCACGACCTTGAATTGCTCGATCACGGCCGGGTTGAGCAGGGACGCGATGATGTCGTCCTGCAGCTTGCTGGAACGCTCCGCATCGACTTTCAAGTCTTCCTCGATCTTGGCGCGCACGACGGGATCAGTGATTTCAAACGAGGCGACGCCGCGTACGCTGTTGAGTTCAATGATCTTCGACCATTCGGCCACCATGCGCTGGTTCTTGATGCTGGTATTGATGAGGCGGTAAGTCAGGTCGCTGGCCGTTTGCATGCGCACGAGGGCGGTGACGGTCAAGGCGGCAAGCAACAACAATACGACAGCAAAGCCGACGCCAAGGCGGCTGCCGATGTTCAGGTTTTTCATGTAATTCCTAACAGTTTAATAGTCATGATCGCCGCCGCCAGCAGGGGCGGACAGGCGCCGCAAGGCGCAGGGGATCGGGGTCTTCGGGTGCCGCGTGATGGCTGTGCGGCGCGCCACGCTGAGCGTGGCGATGGAGGTAAAGCAAGGGGCATGTCGGTCAGGCTGACCGTTGCCCAGCAAGTCGCAAGTATAGCATTGACGCAGAGAAATAGTTTTTCAAAGCAATTTTAATTGTTTTTTGATATTGATTTCCTGTTGTGTTTTTACATCAAGTACCTAGTCCATAAGTACTATCACTTACAGTAACCCTTACTTTAGGCATCACTCGCTGATAAAATACTAATGATAATCATTCGTATTAAAACATCGACCAGGGAATTGTATGCAGCAACAGCGCAAGCCAGGATGTAAACCGATCACCATCGCCGTACTGGGCGCCTTGACCTTCGGCGCCACGCCATTGGCAAGCTGGGCACAGGAAAGTTTGCCCGCCGTCACCGTGACGGCGTCGAAGGACAAGGAGGGCTATGTCGCCGCCACCTCGGCCAGCGGCACCAAGACGGAAATGGCCTTGCGCGACGTGCCGCAGACGATCAACGTGGTGCCGGCCGCCGTCATCCGCGACCAGAACGCCATGTCGATCCAGGACATCATGAAGAACATCCCCGGCGTGGGCCTGTCCACGGGCGACGGCCAGCGCGACCAGGTGTTCATCCGCGGCTTCACGGCCATCGGCGACCAGTTCGTCGACGGCTTCCGCGATGACGCCCTGTATTTCCGCGACCTGTCGAACGTGGAGCGCCTGGAAGTGATCAAGGGACCGGCCGCCGTGCTGTACGGCCGCGGTTCCTCGGGTGGCCTGGTGAACCGCATCACGAAGAAGCCAGGTATCGATATCACGGATCTGGCCCTGAGCCTGACGAATACAAAAGGGCGCCGTGGCGAAGTCGACGTGGGCCGCGTGGGCGAGACGGTGGACTGGCGTTTCACGGGCGCGCGCGAGTTGTCGGACAGCTATCGCGAGCAGCAATTCATCAACCGCACGGCGCTGTCGCCTTCCGTGGCCATCCGCCTGTCCAGCGCCACCAAACTGTTGCTGCAGGGCGAGTACCTGGAAGACCGCCGCCTGACGGACTTCGGCATCCCGTCCTACCACGGCCGTCCCGTGGCCGTCGACGCGCGCACCTATTTTGGCGCCGCCAATGCGCGCGATGCGGACTTCAGCCAGTCGCGCGTGGTCTCCACGGCCGCCACCCTGACGCACAAGTTCAGCGACAGCTTGTCGCTGCGCAATGCCTTCCGCTATTACGATTACCACCTGGACCGCAACAACACGAATATTTCCGGCAACGTCAACGAAGTCAAGGGCACGATGAGCCTGGGCCACGCCAAGCTCAACCGCGACGAGAGCGGCTGGTTCAACCAGACGGAACTGACGCAAAAGCTGGTCACGGGCACCTTGCGCCATGAAGTGCTGTACGGCGCCGAATTCGGCAAGCAAAACAAGGATGCGTCGAGCTGGGCCTCGACCGCGGTGGCGTCGAACGTATCGATCTTCCATCCCGTCCTGCCGCAGGTCAGCCGCAGCAAGCTGGGCGCGCGCGGCGATACCTTCGGTACCTATGACACGGCCGCCGCTTACGTGCAGGACGCCATCAGCTTCAGCGATGAGTGGAAGGCGCTGGCCGGCCTGCGCTATGACCGCTACAAGCAGCAGTCGCGCCTGGCCAATGCGCTTGGCGTGACGACGGCGGATTTGTCGCGCACGGATTCGGCCTACAGCCCCCGCGCGGGCCTCGTCTGGCAACCGAGCGCCGTGCAATCGTACTACGCGTCGTGGAGCCGCTCCTTCCAGCCGAGCGGCGAAAACTTCGCCCTGGCCGCCAACAATGCCGACCTGGCGCCGGAAACCACGCGCAACACGGAAGTGGGCGCCAAGTACGATCTGTGGGGCGGCCGCGCCAACGCCACCGTGTCGCTGTTCCGCCTGGAACGCGACAACATCAAGACCAGCGACCCGATCACGAACCGCATCGTGCCCGTCGGCACGCAACGCACGGACGGCCTGGAACTGACCTTCAACGCGGACTTGCATGACGGCTGGAAAATGATGGCAGGCTACGCCTACCTGGACGCCACCATTACCGATTCCATCGCCGTCGACAAGAGCGTCAATGTGCCGGGCGGCATCATCGCCAGAGAAGTGCCGGTCAAAGGCAAGCGCGCCACCCTGACGGCACGCAACATGGCCAATCTGTGGCTGACGAAAGACCTGGGCCACGGCTTCACCGTGGGCGGCGGCGCGAATGCCGTCGGCAGCCGTTTCGCCAATGCCGGCAACACGGTGGTCTTGCCCGGCTACGTGACGGCCGACGCCATGGCCGCATACCGCACAGGCCGCTATGAAGTGCAGCTGAACATCAACAATATCGGCGACACGCGCTACATCGTGTCGGGCCACGGTTCCAGCCCGAACCTGAGCTTGCCGGGCGCGCCGCGCAATGTGGCGCTGACCTTGCGCTACAGTCTGTAATTTTTGTCACTCCTCACAACCCGCTCGCGAGCGGGTTTTTTTCATGGACGGGCGCTGCGCCGGGCAGGCTCGTATTGATTAGAGGAACTGTTCGGTACCGATAAAATAATGTTGACTATGTGCAATTTTTTAGGGCGGACTGAGCCTTGACTGAGTTTGAGGGGTAAAATAGTGTCATACGGCACAGGCATGGTGCTTATATCTTAGTGATATGACACGACCACGACGCCGTATGACTTTTTATTTACTCACATCATAGAGGCCTGAATATGGTTCAGATGTCCAGGCGCCAGTTCCTTCGGGTAACTGGCGCGACCATTGCTGGTTCCAGCCTCGCCCTGCTCGGTTTCGCACCGGGCCAGGCGATGGCGGAAGTGCGGCAATACAAGCTGTCTCGCACGACCGAGACACGCAATACCTGTCCCTACTGTTCGGTAGGATGCGGCGTCCTGCTGTATGGACTGGGCGATGGCGCGAAAAACGCCGTCTCCAGCATCATCCACGTGGAAGGCGATGCCGATCACCCGGTGAACCGCGGCACCCTGTGCCCGAAAGGCGCCAGCCTGGTCGACTTCATCCACAGCCCGAACCGCCTGAAAGTGCCCGAATACCGCGCACCGGGCGGCACGGAATGGCAACCGATCTCCTGGGATGTGGCGCTCGACAAGATCGCGCGCCTGATGAAGGATGACCGCGACGCCAACCTGATCGAAAAGAATGCCGACGGCAAGACCGTCAACCGCTGGCTCTCCACCGGCATGCTTGCCGCGTCCGCCGGCAGCAACGAGGTCGGGTATCTGACCCACAAGACAGTGCGCAGCATGGGGATGCTGACCTTTGATAATCAGGCGCGTGTATGACACGGACCGACGGTGGCAGGTCTTGCCCCGACGTTTGGCCGTGGCGCGATGACGAATCATTGGGTCGATATCAAGAATGCCGACGTGATCCTGGTCATGGGCGGCAATGCAGCAGAAGCACATCCTTGCGGATTCAAATGGGTAACGGAAGCGAAGGCGCATAACAAGGCCAAGCTGATCGTTGTCGATCCGCGTTTTACCCGTACCGCATCCGTGGCAGATTACTACTGCGCCACGCGTACCGGCACGGACATCGTCTTCCTCGGCGCGATCATCAATTATCTGCTGACGAACGACAAGATCCAGCATGAGTACGTGCGCAACTACACGGACATGCCCTTCATCGTGCGCGAAGACTATGCGTTCGAAGATGGCCTGTTCTCGGGTTTCGACAAGGAAAAAGGCAAGTACACCAACAAGGCCACCTGGGATTACGAGATCGGCGAAGACGGCTATGCCAAGGTCGACCCGACCCTGGAACACCCGCGCTGCGTCTACCAGATGATGAAGAAGCACTACTCGCGCTACACGACCGAAATGGTCGAACGTACGTGCGGCGTGTCGGCCGACAAGTTCCACAAGGTGGCGGAAGCCCTGGCTTCGACCGCCGTGCCGGGACGCGCCGGTACCATCCTGTACGCGCTGGGCTGGACGCACCATTCGACGGGCGCGCAAACCATCCGCACGGGCGCCATGGTGCAGTTGTTGCTGGGCAATATGGGCATCGCGGGCGGCGGCATGAACGCCTTGCGCGGCCACTCGAACATCCAGGGCTTGACCGATCTGGGCCTGATGTCGAACCTGTTGCCAGGTTACATGACCTTGCCGAACGAGGGCGAGCAGGATTTCGACGCCTATATCGCCGCGCGTGCCACCAAGCCGCTGCGTCCGAACCAGCTCAGCTACTGGAGCAATTACCGCAAATTCCACGTCAGCTTCATGAAGACGTGGTGGGGTGATTTCGCCACGGCCGAGAACAACTACGCCTTCGACTACCTGCCAAAGCTCGACAAGCCGTATGACTTGATGCAAGCCATCGAGAATATGCACCAAGGCAAGATGACGGGCTATATCTGCCAGGGCTTCAATGTGCTGGCGTCCGCGCCGAACAAGCAGAAGGTCACGGAAGCGCTGTCGAAGCTGAAGTTCCTCGTCATCATGGATCCGCTGGCCGTGGAAACGGGCGAATTCTGGAAGGCGCACGGGCAGTATCACGAAGTCGATCCGACCAAGATCATGACGGAAGTGTTCCGCCTGCCAACCAGCTGCTTCGCCGAAGAACGCGGTTCGTTGGTGAGCTCTTCACGCGTGCTGCAATGGCACTGGCAGGCGGCCGAACCGCCGGGCCAGGCGCGCAGCGACCTGGAGATCATGTCGGGCCTGTTCCTGCGCATGCGCAGCATGTACCAGAAAGAGGGCGGCAAGTTCCCCGATCCGATTCTCAACCTGACGTGGAATTATGCGCAGCCGCATAACCCGCAGCCGGAAGAAATCGCCCGTGAATTCAACGGCAAGGCACTGGTTGACTTGTACGATCTCAAGGATCCGACCAAGCTGCTGGTCAAAAAGGGCGAGCAGCTGGCCTCGTTTGCGCAATTGCGCGACGATGGCACGACCACCAGCGGTTGCTGGATTTTCGCCGGCAGCTGGACGCAGGCGGGCAACCAGATGGGACGGCGCGACAATAGCGACCCGACCGGCATCGGCCAGACGCTGGGCTGGGCCTGGGCGTGGCCGGCGAACCGCCGCGTGCTGTACAACCGAGCTTCATGCGACTTGAAGGGCAAGCCTTTCGATCCGACCCGCAAGCTCATCGAGTGGAATGGGACGAACTGGAGCGGGGCCGATATTCCCGACTTCAAGGTCGACGAACCGCCGGAAAACGGCATGGGGCCGTTCATCATGCTGGGCGAGGGTGTGGCGCGCTTCTTTGCGCGCGGCGCCATGGCCGAAGGTCCGTTCCCCGAGCATTACGAGCCGTTCGAAAATCCGCTGGGCTACAACCCCATGCATCCGAAAAACCCGCAGGCGACCAGCAATCCGGCCGCGCGCGTGTTCGCCGATGACCGGAAAATGTTCGGCACGCATGAGGAGTATCCGCATGTGGCCACCAGCTACCGCCTGACCGAGCATTTCCATTACTGGACCAAGCATGCGCGCCTGAATGCCATCATCCAGCCGCAGCAATTCGTCGAAATCGGCGAAGAGCTGGCCAAGAGCATCGGCGTCGTCGCCGGCGGTGAAGTGCGCGTCAGTTCCAAGCGGGGCCACATCATCGCCAAGGCCGTCGTCACCAAGCGCATCAAGGCGTTGACGATCGAGGGCAAGCAGGTGCATACCGTGGGCCTGCCGCTGCACTGGGGCTTTACGGGCGTGGCCAAGCCAGGGTATCTGATCAATACCCTGACGCCGGGCGTGGGGGATGCGAATTCGCAAACGCCGGAATTCAAGTCCTTCCTCGTGAAGGTGGAAAAAGCATGATGGGAGCTCAATAATGGCACTGCAATCCTTAGATATCCGGCGCCTGTCGGCGACCACGGTGACCCCGCCGCAAGCGCGCAGCCCGGTGACGGGCACCGTGGCCAAGCTGATCGATGTGTCGAAATGCATCGGCTGCAAGGCTTGCCAGACGGCGTGCATGGAATGGAACGACTTGCGTGACGAAGTCGGCGAAAACCATGGCACCTATGACAATCCGACGGACCTGACGCCGCAATCGTGGACGGTGATGCGTTTTGCCGAACACGAAAACAACGACGGCAACCTCGAATGGCTGATCCGCAAGGATGGCTGCATGCACTGCGAGGATCCGGGCTGTCTGAAAGCCTGTCCGGCGCCGGGCGCCATCGTGCAGTACACGAACGGCATCGTGGACTTCCACCAGGAAAACTGCATCGGCTGCGGCTACTGCGTGGCCGGCTGTCCTTTCGACGTGCCCCGCATTTCGAAAAAGGACGACCGCGCCTACAAGTGCACGCTCTGCTCGGACCGCGTCGCCGTGGGCCAGGAACCGGCCTGCGTGAAAACCTGCCCGACGGGCGCCATCGTGTTCGGTACCAAGGAAGACATGAAGGTGCATGCGGAAGAGCGCATCGTCGACCTGAAGTCGCGCGGTTTCGAAAACGCAGGCCTGTACGATCCGCTGGGCGTGGGTGGCACGCACGTGATGTACGTGCTGCACCATGCCGACAAGCCGAAGCTGTATTCGAACTTGCCGGAACGCCCGCGCATCAGCCCGATGGTGGGCTTCTGGAAGGGCTGGTCCAAGCCGCTGGCGGTGGCCGGCATGGCTGCCACGGCGCTGGCGGGCCTGTTCCACTACACGCGTGTCGGTCCGAACGAAGTGAGCAAGGATGAAGAGCACGAAGCGCTGGAAGAGGCCAAGCGCATCCGGGAGGAACAGCATGAAGCATAGTGAACTTCACGATGGCAAGCTGCGCGACAAGGATGGCAATCCCTTGATCGAACGCTACAACCCCAACGAGCGCACGAATCACTGGGTCACGGCCATCACCTTCGTCATGCTGGCCCTGTCCGGGCTGGCCATGTTCCATCCGTCGATGGCGTGGCTGGCGAATCTGTTCGGCGGCGGGCAATGGACGCGCATTTTGCATCCGTTTGCCGGCCTGGTGATGTTTGTCTCGTTCGCGATCCTCGTGGTGCGCTTCTGGCACCACAACAAGTTCGAGGACGGCGACAAGCAGTGGCTGAAACAGATGGACGACGTGCTCAATAACCGCGAAGACAAGCTTCCAAAGATCGGCAAATACAATGCCGGCCAGAAGATCCTGTTCTTCGTGCTGCTGGCCAGCATGATCGGCTTGCTGCTGTCGGGCGTCGTGATCTGGCGCGCGTATTTCGCGTTCTATTTCCCGATCGACGTGGTGCGCTTTGCCGCCTTGCTGCATGCCGGTTGCGCGTTTGCCATCATCTGCGCCATCATCGTGCACATCTACGCGGCCCTGTGGGTCAAGGGCTCGATCGGCGCCATGGTGCGCGGCACCGTCACCTACGGCTGGGCGCGCAAGCATCATCCGAAGTGGTTTGAGGCCGTCATTCGCAATACAAAAGACTGACGGTTTTTTGCTTAATTAGCCCAAGTGCAAGAGCTGGGGTCAGACCCGACGGGTCTGACCCCTGTTTTACTTTGCGGCTTGCGATGACTGTATCGATTAAAATACTTTGACAGCATGGTCACACCCGCTTGCCGTGCTGTGCTCTTTTTTGATGGGAAAACTCCATTGGTACAACGCATTCTTCAGCCAGGCGAAATCGAAGGCCTGGACCACAACGCGATTCCGCGCCTGCTGCTGCCGCAGCCTGACAGTCTGTTCAAGGCGCGCGCCGTGCGCTTGCGCGAACTGGCGCAGGGTAAGATCAAGGGCATCCCCGTCGACGCGGGCATGCAGGGCTACCTGGTGTTGATGGCCGCGCTGGCCGACGCGCAGGCCGTCGTGGTGGGAAAACTGGCGCCCGGCGCCGTGCCTGCCGCCGACCCGGACGCGCTGCGCCGCGCCATCCAGCACCGCATGCCGGTGCTGCCCGTCAGCGGCGCCCGTCCGCCCGTCTGGCGCGACATCTTTGCCAGCCTGCTCGATGAACTGGCCGCCACGGCGGCAAGCCAGCCGGCATTGTCCGGTGGCCTGACGCAGGTGCTGGCGCAATTGCGTGCGCTCGACGCTCCAGCGCTGGACGCCTGCGCCGACGCCGTGCTCGATGAAAACGGCGACAACCTCAATCCCATGCATGCGCCGTTCGTCGCGGCCGCCCTGCAGATTTTATGGTCGGTGTCGGCCAGCGAATTGCGCGCCGCGCGCGTGCCGGACCTGGAAACGGGCACCCTGTGCCCCGTCTGCGGTTCGCACCCCGTCGCCAGCGTGATCCGCATCGGCGGCCAGTCGCAGGGCTACCGCTACCTGCACTGCGGCATTTGCGAAAGCGAATGGCATATGGTGCGCGTGAAGTGCTCGACCTGCGAACAGAATGGCAAGATCGCCTACCAGGGCCTGGACGCGGCCGACGCAAAACCGTTCGACCCGGTGACGGCGAAGGACGACAAGCTGCCCAACAAGGCGAACGACCCGAAGAAGGTGGCGCGCGCGGAAACCTGCGACGATTGCCATACCTACCGCAAAGTCTTCAACCAGGAACACGATTACAACGTCGAACCGCTGGCCGACGACCTGGCCAGCCTGATGCTCGACCTGCTGGTGGGCGAAGCGGGCTACCAGCGCGCCAGCGGCAACCCGCTGCTGTGGCTGGGGAAGAATGAAAACAGCGAGGGCCAGCAGTCATGACGACGGGGCAAACCGTGCGCCTGCCGTCGGTAGACCGCATCCTGGGCGACGCGGCTTGCCTGGCCCTGATCGCGCGCTATGGCCGCGTGCAGACCCTGGCCTGCGCGCGCGCCGTGCTGGCCGAACTGCGCACGGCCATGCTGGCCGGTGCAGGGTTTGGTGAATGCGGCGAGGAGGGCGCATCGATTGCCGCCATCGCCGCGCAAATGGATGAACGGCTGCAGGCGCAAGCGCGCCCGCAGCTGCGCGCCGTGTTCAACCTGACGGGCACCGTGCTGCACACGAACCTGGGCCGCGCACTGCTGCCCGATACGGCCGTGCAAGCCGTGGTGGAAGCGTTGCAATGGCCGATGAATCTGGAATTCGACCTGGAAACGGGCAAGCGCGGCGACCGCGACGACCTGGTCGAGGAACTGCTGCGCGAGCTGACGGGGGCCGAAGCGGCCACCATCGTCAACAACAATGCGGCCGCCGTGCTGCTGATGCTCAATACCCTGGCGCAGAACAAGGAGGTCGTCGTCTCGCGCGGTGAGCTGGTGGAAATCGGCGGCGCTTTCCGCATCCCAGATGTGATGACGCGCGCGGGTGCCGTGCTGCGTGAAGTGGGCAGCACGAATCGCACCCACCTGGCCGATTACGCGAACGGGATCAACGAGAACACTGCCTTGCTGATGAAGGTCCACTGCAGCAATTACGCGATCACCGGTTTCACGAAAAGCGTGGAGCTGGACGAACTGGTGCCGCTGGCAGCAAAACATGCCATTCCCACGGCCGTCGACCTGGGTAGCGGCACCCTGGTCGACCTGGCGCAGTATGGTCTACCGCATGAAACGACGGTGCGCGAAACCATCGAAGCGGGCGCCGACCTGGTGACCTTCAGTGGCGACAAACTGCTGGGCGGCCCGCAATGCGGCGTCATCGTCGGGCGCGCCGATCTGATCGCGAAGATCAAGCGCAATCCATTGAAACGCGCACTGCGGGTCGGCAAGCTGACCCTGGCCGCCTTGGCGCCCGTGCTGCAGTTGTATCGCGCGCCGGATTTGCTGGCCGAACGTCTGACCACTTTGCGCCTGTTGACGCGTCCCGCTTGCGCCATGCGCGCGCAGGCGCAAACCCTGCTGCCGCTGCTGCAAAGCGTACTTGGTGCCGACTATGTGGTCACCGCCGAAGCCATGAAAAGCCAGATCGGCAGCGGGGCCCTGCCCGTCGACCAGCTGCCCAGCTTTGGCCTGGCCATCCGCAGCGCGCCTGGCTCGCGTCTGAGTAATCCCCTGGGCGTGCTGGAACAGCGTTTGCGCGCCTTGCCGTGCCCCGTGATCGGGCGCATCGGGCAAGATACTTTATGGCTCGATCTGCGCTGCCTGGAAGCGGCGCACGAGACGGCCTTCATCGCGCAGCTCGCCGAGTTGACGGCATGATCGTCGGCACCGCAGGCCATATCGACCATGGCAAGACGACCCTGACGCGCGCGCTGACGGGCGTGCACACGGACCGCCTGAAGGAAGAGCAGGCGCGCGGCATTTCGATAGAACTTGGCTACGCCTATCTGCCGCTGGCAGATGGCACGGTGCTGGGCGTGATCGACGTGCCCGGTCACGAAAAATTCATCCGCACCATGGCCTCCGGCGTGACGGGCATCGATTTTGCCCTGCTCGTGGTGGCGGCCGACGACGGCATCATGCCGCAGACGCACGAACACCTGGCGATTTTGCAGCTGCTCGGCGTGACGCGCGGCGCCGTGGCGCTGACCAAGATCGACCGCGCCGATGGCGCCCGCGTGGCGCAGGTGGAGGCGGACATCGAAGCGCTGCTGGCCGGCACGCCGCTGGCGGGCAGCCCGATCTTTTCCACGGCCGCCAATCGCGACGACGATGCGGGCGTGGCCGCCTTGCTGGCGCACCTGACGCAAGTGGCGCGCAGCCTGCCGCAGCGTGACGAGCGGCGCCTGTTCCGCCTCGGCGTGGACCGCGTGTTCACCTTGTCGGGGCAGGGCACCATCGTCACCGGCACGGCGCTGGCGGGATGCGTACAGGTGGGCGACATGCTGCAGCTGGCGCCCGGCGATGCACAGGCGCGCGTGCGCAGCATCCATGCGCAGAACCGCGCAGCCGGGACGGGCATGGCGGGCCAGAGATTGGCGCTGAACCTGGCCGGCATCGACCGCGAACGCATCGAGCGGGGCAACTGGATCGTCGCGCCCGCGCTGGCGCAGTGTTCCGAACGCCTCGACGTGGAACTGACCCTGCTGCCAGACGCCGGCGTGCAGCTGAAAGCCTGGTCGCCGCTGCATGTGCACCTGGGCGCGGCGCACCAGCTGGCGCGCGCCGTCATGCTCGATGGCGAAACGCTGTCGCCGGGGCAGACGGGCAGGGTACAGCTGGTGTTCGACGCGCCGATGCACGGCGTGCCGGGCGACCGCTTCGTCGTGCGCAATGCGCAAGCGACGCAAACGGTGGGCGGCGGCATGGTGCTCGATCCCTTTGGCCCCGCGCGCAAGCGCCGCAGTCCGGCCAGGCTGGCGTGGCTCGATGCGCTGGCCGCGTTCATCGCGCAGGGCGACTATGCGGCCCTGCTGGCGCAAAGTCCGCTGGGCTTGCGCGAATCGCTGCTGGTGCGCCTGTCCCTGTTGCCGGCGGACGCCCTGGCGCTGCCGTCCGACACGCGGCGCATCGCCCTGCGCGGTGGCGACGCCCTGCTGCTGGCGCCGGCCGCGTTGCTGGCGCTGGAGGCGCGCGTGATGGCAGCATTGGAAACCTTCCATGCGCGCGCGCCCGACGAGGCGGGGCCGGAACTGTGGCGTTTGAAACGCATCGTCGACGCCGAGATGGAAGACGCCTTGTGGAGCCATCTGGTCGAAGGCTTGCTGGCACGTGGCGAGATCCTCGCGCGCGGCGCCAGCCTGCATTTGCCGGCGCACAGCGTGGAACTGACGCCGCAGGAGCAGGCGGTGGCCGAACCCTTGCTGGCCGGGTTGGAGCAGGGGCGCTTCGATCCACCGTGGACGCGCGACCTGGCGCGCGGCTTTGGCCTGGCCGAGGACGAGACGCGCAAGCTGTTACGCAAACTCGCCAAGGCAGGGCAGATCAGCCAGGTCGTGCACGACCTGTTCTACCATCCGTCGGCCCTGGCCGAGCTGGCGCAACTGGTGCGCGCCCTGGCCGAAAAAGCGGAGCTGGACGAGGGCCTGGCGCACGGTTCCGGCGCCGTGGGCGCGGCCACCTTCCGCGACGCCAGCGGCCTGGGCCGCAAGCGGGCGATCCAGGTCTTGGAATTCTTTGACCGCGTCGGTTATACTCGCCGTGTTGGCAATGGGCATCTATTACGCCCGCAAGCGCTGTGGTCCTATACGGCAGCCTTGCCCAGCAGCTAGCTCAGGCACCGCGGAAAGCACACTCATCCGGTGATGTGGCCGGGCTTCAAACCCGGTGGAGGGCGTCAGACGTTCTCCCGTAGGTTCGACTCCTACTGTTTTCCGCCAGTTACATTTCTCCCATCCCCTTCCGCATGGCGTTCTCCCGGCGTTGGCCTGTTGCCACGCTGCGGAAAATATATGGTTTAATTGGCAATATGCGGCGATGCCAGGGTGAGCCGATGGTAACATCGGCTTCAATCCCCTGTAGCAGATGAAAGCAAGCATGAAACAAGCAAGCATGGCGTGGCTGCTGGCAGTGGCGCTGCTGATGCCGGCGCTGGCCGCGGCGGTAGACGTGCGCATCGTCGGCGAGCATTTGCCGCCGTCGAGCATGATGGAAGGCAATGTCGTCGTGGGACGGGAAACGCTCAAGGTGCGCGACATCATGGCGCGCGCCGGTCTTTCCTACCGCATCGAGCTGCTGCCGTGGAAGCGCGCGTACGCGCAGGCGCTGCGCGAGCCTGATACCTGCATCTTTTCCACCAGCCGCACGCAGGAGCGCGAAGCGCAATTTCGCTGGATCGGCCCCCTCAACGAAGCGGAATGGATACTCTACGGCCTGGCCGAGCGGCACCTGGCGCTGCGCACGCTCGATGATGCGCGCGGCCTGGTGATCGGCACGGTGCTCGGCGACGCGCGCGACGATTACCTGCGCCAGCGCGGCATGAACGTGGCGCCCGTGACGCAGGAGTGGCTCAATCCGCAAAAGCTGCTGCTCGGGCGCATCGACCTGTGGGCCGTGGGCCTGGCGGTGGGCAGCAAGCCTTTCGTCGGCAAGGAGTGGGAGGGCAAGGTGGTGCCGCTGCTGACTTTTAACCGCGTGCAGACTTACCTCGCCTGCAACAAGCAATTGCCCGAGGCGCAGGTGGCGGCCATGCAGCGCGCTGCGGCGGCCATGCGCCGCGACGGCAGCATGGCGCGCGAACATATCCGCTAAGGTCCGCTTCAGCTTTCCAGCCACTGGCGCACGCAGTTGCGTCCTTCGCGCTTGGCCTGGTACAGGGCCTGGTCGGCATGGCTGTAGGCCGTTTCGAATGGCGTGCCGGCGCGGTTCCAGCTCAGGCCCACGCTGACGGTGATGGCGCGCGTGATGGGCGCCGCATGGCGCTGGCGGCCGACCGTCTCGCAGATGCGCTGCGCCACTTGCGCCGCGTCGTCGCGCGAGGAGGTGGGCCAGACGACGGAAAACTCTTCGCCGCCGACCCGGCCGATGGCCGTCTCCTGTCCCAATAGCCCCTTCAGGCAGTCCACCACGGCCTGGATCACGCCGTCGCCGGCCGGATGGCCGAAGTCGTCGTTGACCTGCTTGAACAGGTCGATGTCGAGCACGATCAGCGCCATGTCGCCCTGCGCCAGGCAGCGCGAGGCGTGGTCGATCACGGCGCCGCGGTTCAGGGCGCCCGTCAGCGGATCGTGCGTGGCGCGGTATTCGAGCTGGCCGGCCAGGGTTTGCAACTGGCGGTTCAGCAGATGCATGTCGCGCTCGGCGCGGTCGCTGCGGCCGATCAGGCGCCGCGTCTCGCGCATCAGCCGCTCGTAGTGGATGATCAGTTCACCGAGCACGCGCCGCTGTTCCGCGCCCGACGCGCTGGCGTCGGCGTGCATGCGGCGCGGGGCGGCCCCCCC
>NZ_JABXFH010000026.1:0-83364 GCF_013372745.1 Janthinobacterium sp. BJB401
TCAAGAAAGATCACCATGTCCCGTATCGCCACCACCTTTGCCAATTTAAAATCGAACAACAAGACCGGCCTGGTCACTTTCATCACCGCCGGCGACCCCGGCCCTGACGCCACCGTGCCGCTGATGCACGCGCTCGTCGAGGGCGGCGCCGATGTGCTGGAACTGGGCGTGCCGTTTTCCGACCCCATGGCCGAAGGCCCCGTCATCCAGCGGGCCTGCGAGCGGGCATTGAAATTCAATGTCGGCATCCATGACGTGTTTGGCTATGTGCGCCAGTTCCGTAAGACCAACCAGACGACGCCCGTGGTGCTGATGGGCTATGCCAATCCGATCGAGCGCATCGGCAGCACCGCCTTCATCGCGGCGGCGCAAGCAGCCGGTGCCGACGGCGCCATCGTCGTCGACTATCCGCCGGAAGAGTGCGAGCAATTCGCGGCCGCCATGCGCGAAGCGGGCCTCGACCTGATCTTCCTGCTGGCACCTACCTCGACCGAAGAGCGCATCGCGCAAGTGGCCAAGGTTGGCGGCGGCTTCAGCTACTATGTGTCGCTGAAGGGCGTCACGGGTGCCGGCAACATTGATACGGAACAGGTGGCAGAGCGCCTCGCAGCCATCCGCCAGCATGTAAAATTGCCTATCGGCGTGGGCTTCGGCATTCGCGATGGCGCCACGGCCAAGGCCGTTGCCAAGGTGGCCGATGCCGTCGTGATCGGCAGCCGCATCATCCAGGAGATAGAAAATGCCCCGGAAGGCGGCGCCGTCGACGCCGTACGCAGCTTTACGGCAGGCATCCGCGCCGCACTGGATGCCTGAGCAAGCTTGTTGTTTACGCAAGCTCGGGTGGCGGCAAAGTTCGACAGCCCGGCGATAAACGGCTACACTTCGGCCACTGATTTGCCTGTTATTGTGCAATAGATAAAATTTTTGGTGGCGCCCTGCGGGGCGTCGCCGTTTACCGTCTGCCGGGGGCGTCCACCGACGCTACCCCTACAAGGGCCCAAGGAGAAAATATGAGTTGGTTGGAAAAACTGCTGCCACCGCGCATCCAGCGTTCGGACGCCGCCGCGCGCAAGACCATGCCGGAAGGCCTGTGGGTCAAGTGCCCGTCGTGCGAAGCCGTGCTGTACCGTACGGACCTGGAATCGAATCTGCACGTGTGCCCGAAATGCGACCACCACATGCGCATCCGCGCGCGTGAACGCCTCGACAGCCTGCTCGACGCGGGCGGCCGCTATGAAATCGGCCAGGAAATCCTGCCCGTCGATACCTTGAAATTCAAGGACAGCAAGAAATACCCTGACCGCCTGAAATCCGCCATGGAAGCGACGGGCGAGACGGATGCGATGGTTGTCATGGGCGGCGCCATCATGAGCTTGCCGGTGGTCGTGGCGTGCTTCGAGTTCGAATTCATGGGCGGCTCCATGGGCTCCGTCGTGGGCGAGCGCTTCGTGCGCGGCGCGCAAATCGCGCTGGAACAGAAAGTGCCGTTCATTTGCATCACCGCCACCGGTGGCGCGCGCATGCAGGAAGGCTTGCTGTCGCTGATGCAGATGGCCAAGACCACGGCCATGCTGACCAAGCTGTCCGAAAAGAAATTGCCATTCATCAGCGTGCTGACCGACCCGACCATGGGCGGCGTGTCCGCCTCGTTCGCCTTCATGGGCGACGTCGTGATCGCCGAGCCGAAAGCGCTGATCGGCTTTGCCGGCCCGCGCGTGATTGAAAACACCGTGCGCGAAAAACTGCCGGAAGGCTTCCAGCGCGCCGAGTTCCTCGTCACCAAGGGCGCCGTCGACATGATCGTCGACCGCCGCAAGATGCGCGAAGAAATCGCCCGCTTGCTGGCCTTGTTGCAAAACCAGGCTGTGGAAGTACTGGCGTAATTTGATTTACCCCAAAACCTGAACTGCCGGGGTCGGACCCGATGGGGAGATTCACTCCAGTGGAGTGAATCTCGATCCCGCAGGGACCGACCCCAGTCTTCGGTTCGGGTCTCATGTCTTTCCCGCCTCGCGCACTCTTTTCAAGAAGTCTCCCATGCAAAACCTCCCCACCACCTTGCCGGACTGGCTCGCCATGCTGGAAACCCGCCATTCGGAAACCCAGATCAACATGGGCCTGGACCGCGTGCAAGCCGTCAAGGCGCGCATGCAGCTGGCTTTTACCTGCCCCGTGATCATGGTGGCGGGCACGAATGGCAAGGGCTCCACCTGCGCCATGCTGGAATCCGTGCTGTTGCGTGCCGGCTACAAAGTGGGGCTGTACATCAAGCCGCATTTTCTCGACTTTAACGAGCGCGCGCGCGTGCTGGGCGAGATGGCCAGCGATGAACAGATTGTTGCCAGCTTCCATGCCGTCGACGCTGTGCGCGGCGACACGCCGCTGACGTATTTCGAATTCACCACCCTGGCGATTCTGCATTTGCTGTCGCAGGCCAAGCTGGATGTGGCCATCCTGGAAGTGGGCCTGGGCGGGCGCCTGGACGCCGTCAACGTGATCGACGCCGATGTGGCCATCGTCACCAGCGTCGACATCGACCACACGGATTACCTGGGCGACACGCGCGAAGCGATCGGCTTTGAAAAGGCCGGCATTTTCCGTCCGGGCAAGGCGGCCATCTGCAGCGACCCCGTGCCGCCGCAGTCGCTGATCGACCATGCCGAAGCCATCGGCGCCGACCTGTGGCTGATGGGCCGCGATTTCAATTATTCGGGCGACAAGCAGCAGTGGAACTACGGCGGACGCGAGCAGCGCCGCAATTCGCTCGCTTACCCGAGCTTGCGCGGCGCCAACCAGATCCTGAACGCGACGGCCGTGCTGGCCGCCCTGGAAGTGCTGAAGCTGAAACTGCCCGTGGGCGCGCAGGAAGTGCGCACGGGGCTGGTGACGGTGGAGCTGCCGGGCCGCTTCCAGGTCTTGCCTGGCCGCCCCAGCGTGATCCTCGACGTGGCGCACAACCCCCACGCGGCCTCGGCGCTGAACCAGAACCTGGGCAATATGGGTTTCCACCCGTATACCTATGCCGTGTTCGGCTCCATGCAGGACAAGGATATCGATGGCGTATTGGCTGCGATGAGCGAACATGTCGACCACTGGTGCCTGACGGGCCTGCCTTCGCCGCGCGCGGCCACGGCTTCCGAGCTGGCCGCCAAGGTGCAGATCATGCTCGAAGACAAGCCTGACAGCAGCGAACATACTGTGTCTATTTTCGATGATCCGGCACAAGCTTTTGCAAATGCAATGAGCCGGGCCGGTGAGAATGATAGAATTGTGGTCTTTGGTTCTTTCCTCACCGTTGCCGGCGTGATGAAGGCCCGAAAATCCTCACTTCACTGAAACGCACTCGACTGAAAATCACGCATGGGCTTGTTCTCGAAACTGTTTAAAAACAAGCAAGAATCCTCTGGCGAAGACAGCGGCTTTTATGTCCCTGGCGAAGCACAGTCGCCGACCCGCAAGCGCGCAGCCAACACCTCCGGTGGCGGTGGTTCGCGCCGTGGCGGCAAGGAAGCGCCGGATCCGGTCTTGCCTGAAAAAAAGCGCGCACGCCGCCGCCTGGTCGGGGCCATTGCCCTGGCCTTGGGCGTGGCTGTCGGCTTGCCGATGCTGCTCGATTCCGAGCCGAAGGCGCCGTTCAACGATATCGCCATCGACATTCCGTCCAAGGAAAAGGCTGTTGCGCCTGCACCGGCGCCCGTGCCGGCCGTCCCGGCGCAAGCTGCAGCGAATGGCCTGGACCAGTCCGAGGAAATCGTCGACGCGCCGCTGCCGCCTGCGGCCAAGCCGACGCCCACACCGGCACCCGTGCTGGCCGCCGCCCAGCCTGCAACGGTCAAGCCAACTTATGTGGAACCGAAACCCGAGCCCAAGCCTGTCAAGGTGGAGCCGAAACCGGAACCGAAACACGAAAGCAAGCCCGAGCCGAAACACGAGTCCAAGCCCGAGCCCAAGCCTGAGCCCAAGCATGAAGTAAAGCCGGAAGCCAAGCCTGAGCCGAAGCCTGCCAAGCCGGCGCAATCGGCTGACGATGCCGCGCGCGCGCTGGCGATTCTGGAAGGCAAGCCACAAGAGAAAGCACAAGACAAGGTGCAGGACAAGGCGCACGACGCCGGCAGCGGCAAGTTCGTGGTGCAGGTGGCGGCCCTGGCGACGCAGGACAAGGTCGACGAATTGCAGGACAAGCTGCGCGAAGCGGGCATCAAGTCGTACACGCAGAAAGTCTCCAGCCCGGCGGGCGAGCGCATCCGCGTGCGCGTGGGCCCGTTCGGCAGCCGCGAGGATGCCGAAAAGACCCGCGCCAAGCTGCAAAAGCTAGGCCTGGGCGGCAGTCTGGTGCCGGCGTGATGTTGCAAGGCTGAACGCGCGTGACGATCTTCGATTACCTGGTGCTGTTCGTGCTGGTGACGTCCGTGCTGATCAGCATGATGCGTGGCCTGGTCAAGGAAATACTGTCATTGGTCAGCTGGATCGTGGCGTTCGTCATTGCCAACGCGTATGGCGCCACCCTGGCGAAATTCCTGCCGGAAGCTGTGCCGGGCGAAGCCATCCGTTTGTTGCTGGCCTTCGTCGTGCTGTTCATCGGCGTGCGCATTTTGATGGGATTGCTGTCCATGACGGTCGACGCGCTCGTCAAGGTGACGGGCCTGAGCCTGGCCGACCGCACCCTGGGCACCCTGTTCGGTGTGGCGCGGGGCCTTGTGATCGTGCTGACCGCCGTCATCTTGTGTGGCATGACTTCCATACCGCAGCAGCCATTCTGGAAAAACGCGCAGCTCAGCCCGCTCGCGGAGCAGGGCGCGCGCGCCATCAAGCCTTATCTGCCTGCCGCTTACGCGCAGCATGTGAAATTTTGAATTTTTTTAAAATCAGTAGCACAGTTTAGGAGCACACCATGTGTGGCATCGTCGGCGTCGTTTCCCATCAACCTGTCAATCAATTGCTCTATGATGCATTGTTGCTCCTGCAACATCGCGGTCAGGACGCGGCAGGGATTGCGACCAATCACAGCAGTATGTTTTCCATGCACAAGGCCAATGGCCTCGTGCGTGACGTCTTCCGTACGCGCAACATGCGTTCGCTGCAAGGCACGACGGGCATCGGCCATTGCCGCTACCCGACGGCCGGTTCGTCGAGCGAAGAGGAAGCACAACCGTTCTATGTGAATGCGCCGTTCGGCATCACCCTGGCGCACAATGGCAACCTGACCAACTGGGAACAGTTGAAGCTGGAAATGTTCAAGAACGACCGCCGCCACATCAATACCGATTCCGACTCGGAAGTGCTGCTCAACGTGCTGGCGCATGAAATCCAGGAAGCGACGACGGGCCTGAACCTGGACCCGGAAGCCATCTTCAAGGCCGTTACCGTGCTGAACCGCCGCGTCAAGGGCGGTTATGCTGCCGTGGCGCAAATCGCCGGCGTGGGCTTGCTGGCCTTCCGCGATCCGCATGGCATCCGTCCGCTATGCCTGGGCATCAATGAAACGGAGCAGGGTCCCGAATACCTGATCGCTTCCGAATCCGTGGCCCTGGAAGGCATGGGCTTCCGCTTCGTGCGCGACATCGGTCCCGGCGAAGCCGTCTTCATCGATGCTGACAAGAAATTGCACAGCGCCCAGTGCGCCGACAACGCCAGCCTGAACCCGTGCGTGTTCGAATTCGTCTACCTGGCCCGTCCCGACTCCGTCATCGATGGCGCCTCCGTGTACGCCACGCGCCTGAAAATGGGCGAGTATCTGGCCGAGAAGATCCGCGCCGAGTTGCCAGGCGTGCATATCGACGTGGTCATGCCGATTCCCGATTCCTCGCGTCCGGCCGCCATCCAGCTGGCCATGGCGCTGAACATCGAGTACCGCGAAGGCTTCATCAAGAACCGCTACATCGGCCGTACCTTCATCATGCCGGGCCAGGCGGCACGCAAAAAATCCGTGCGCCAGAAGCTCAACGCGATCCCGTCCGAATTCAAGGATAAAGTGGTGCTGCTGGTCGACGATTCCATCGTGCGCGGCACCACCAGCCGTGAAATCGTGCAGATGGCGCGTGAAGCGGGCGCGACGAAAGTCATCTTCG
Organism: Janthinobacterium sp. BJB401; assembly: GCF_013372745.1. Taxonomy (NCBI): domain Bacteria; kingdom Pseudomonadati; phylum Pseudomonadota; class Betaproteobacteria; order Burkholderiales; family Oxalobacteraceae; genus Janthinobacterium; species Janthinobacterium sp. BJB401. Next base: position 6,069 of record NZ_JABXFH010000026.1, read on the forward strand.
CCTCGGCAGCGCCTCCGGTGATCTACCCGAACGTGTACGGCATCGACATGCCGACGCGCGACGAACTGATCGCCTACGGCCGCACGACGGAAGAAGTGTGCCGCGAAATTACGGCCGACTACCTGGTCTACCAGGATATCGGCGCGCTGAAGCAGGCGATTGCCGACGTCAACCCGGCGCTCACCAACTTCGAAGCATCGTGCTTCGATGGCGTGTACGTGACGGGCGACGTGTCGCAGGAATACCTGGACCGCCTGGAATATGCGCGCCACCATCCGAAGGCGGCAGCGCCCGAAGATACGCCGCGTTCCCAGCTGAACCTGAACCTGGCGACGACAGAAGCATAAGTAACCTGCCCGGCCGATGCCGGGCTTTTTTTCGGGGTCAGACCCGTCGGGGGAATGCGCGCCAGTGGTGCGCATTCCGATTCCGGAGGGACTGACCCCAGCATTTGCCTTGGGGTTGCGCGGCAAATCGAATATTCGGAATTCTCACCATGACCACCAAAAAAACCTACGGCTTTACCACCACCATCCTGCATAACGACCGCCGCAAGGGCATTGAGCACGGTTCCCTGCACAAGCCCGTGCACACTTCCGTTGCCTTCGGTTACGCCGATGCGCGCCAGCTCGCTTCCGTGTTCCAGGGCAAGGAGCCAGGCTTCCGCTACGGCCGCCAGGGCAATCCGACTGTCTCCGCGCTGGAAGACAAGGTCAACAAGATGGAAGACGGCGTGGCGACCTTGTGCTTCGCCACCGGCATGGGCGCCATCGGCGCCGTGGTGCAATCCTTGCTGCGCGCAGGCGACCATGTCGTGTCGTCGGCCTTTTTGTTTGGCAACACCAACAGCCTGTGGCAAACGGTGACGGGGCAGGGCATCGGCGTATCGTTCGTCGACGCCACCGATGTCGCCAATGTCGCGGCCGCCATCACGCCGGCCACGCGCATCGTCTTTGTGGAAACCATCGCCAATCCGCGCACGCAGATCGCCGACCTGGCGAAGATCGGCGACTTGTGCCGCGAGAAGGGCATTTTGTACATCGTCGACAACACCATGACGACGCCTTACCTGTTCCGCCCGAAAGCCGTGGGCGCGGGCCTGGTGGTCAATGCCTTGACGAAATCCATCGGCGGCCACGGCAATGCCCTGGGCGGCAGCTTGACGGACACGGGCGTGTTCGACTGGACGCAGTATCCGAACATCTTCGAGAACTACAAGAAGGCGGCGCCGGCCCAGTGGGGTATCGCGCAAATCCGCGCCAAGGCCTTGCGCGACTTCGGCGCTTCGTTGGGGCCGGAAGCGGCGCACCATATCGCCGTCGGCGCGGAAACCATGGCCTTGCGCATGGACCGCACTTGCTCGAACGCCCTGGCGCTGGCCACCATGCTGGCCGCCGACCCACGCGTGGCGGCAGTGCATTACCCAGGGCTGGCGTCGCACCCGCAGCACGCGCTGGCCACCGACTTGTTCCGCAGCTATGGTTCGCTGTTCAGCTTTGAGCTGAAGGATGGCATCGATTGCTTCGATTTCCTCAACCGTTTGAATTTGGCTATTCCAGCGAGCAATCTGGGCGACACGCGCACCCTCGTCATTCCCGTCGCCCACACGATTTTCTATGAGATGGGCGCCGAGCGCCGCGCCAGCATGGGCATTGCCGAATCGCTGATCCGCGTATCGGTGGGCATCGAGGATGAGGCTGACTTGCTCGCGGATTTCCATGACGCCCTCGCTGTATAAAACGCCCGGGCAATAAAAAAGGGCCGCAACAGCATGACTGTGGCGGCCCTTTTTGCATGCGGCAGTTTAATGCCAGCTGCGCATCAGTCCGACGGCCAAACCTTCCAAAGCAAACTCGTCTTCCGGTGATACGGTAATCACCTTGAAGTCCGGGTTTTCCGGCAGTAGTTCGATGACGGAACCCGTTTTCTTGTAGCGCTTGACGGTGACTTCGTCGCCGATGCGGGCCACGACGATCTGGCCGTTCTTGGCGCTGTCGACCTTTTTCACGGCCAGTAAATCGCCATCCATGATGCCGGCGTCGCGCATGGACCAGCCGCGCACCTTCAGCAGGAAGTCGGGTTTGGCCGAGAACAGGGCCGGGTCGACGTTGTAGCTCGCCTCCAGGTTTTCCTGCGCCAGGATGGGCGAGCCGGCGGCCACCCGGCCGATCAGGGGCAGCGACATCAGCAGCGCTGCCGGCACTTTCGATGGCGGCGCTTCGGCGGCCGCGCCGATCAGGCGGATGCCGCGCGAGGTGCCGGGCGAAATCTCGATCGCACCCTTGCGGGCCAGGGCCTGCAAATGCTCTTCGGCCGCATTGGCCGATTTGAAACCCAGTTCATTGGCGATTTCGGCACGGGTGGGAGGAAAGCCCGTGTTTTCAATCGCGTCCTTGATCAGGTTCAGGATTTGTTCTTGTCGTGCTGTCAGCTTGATCATGAGCGGTGGGTGCATACTAAAATGCTGTCTATATGAACAGTCTGTATTTTTGTACAGTATCGCCCACTATGCAAGGGGATTTCCGTGTTTTCGGCGGATTTCGCAAGAAATACTTGTGCACCGATGAAAAGCGGCACGGCGCGCGGGCTTTTCGGGCGCAGGTAGAAGGAATGATTGAAACGTTTGCAAAAGGCGGTTATAATCTTCGGCTGACCTTCCCACACCCGTCTTGACGCCGGGGTGGGCGATTATCAATCCGACCTGAAGGAGTTTGCATGCGTCATTATGAAATAGTCTTTATCGTCCATCCGGACCAAAGCGAGCAAGTGCCCGCGATGATCGAACGCTACAAAGCCAGCGTAACCACCCGCGGCGGTTCGGTTCACCGCGTGGAAGATTGGGGCCGCCGTCAAATGGCTTACTCGATCCAAAAGCTGCCTAAAGCACACTACATCTGCCTGAACATCGAATGCGACAACGAGACCCTGGTCGAGTTGGAAACAGCATTCAAATTCAATGATGCCGTGTTGCGTCACCTGACCGTTAAAATGAAGAAAGCTGAAACAGCTCCTTCGCCGATGATGAAATCGGTACAACGCGAAGACGCGGCCAAAAGCCACCGCACCGAAGCACCAGCAGCCGCTCCAGCCGCAGCAGCAGCTTAATTCTTGACCAGGATCGTGCGCTGAACCAGCTACAAGTCACTGCCATCATTGCCGAGCGCGAAATATTGCGCTATACCCCGGCAGGGCTGCCGATTGTGAATGCAGTATTGCAACACAGTTCGCAGCAGATGGAAGCAGGGATTGCCCGTTTGACCGAGTTTGATGTTGCCGCGCTAGCCGCTGGCGAAATTTCAGGCCGGTTCAGCCAGGCAAGCTTGGGCGGGGTCTATCAGTTCACGGGTTTCCTGGCCAGGAAGAGCCGCAACAGCAAGAGTTTGGTGTTTCACATCATTGATTTTAGTGCAGTCAATTCTGACTAGCGCATTTTAGATACAGGAGCCTGACATGGCATTCGGTAAAAAGTTCGACAAAAATAAGCTCAAGCTTAAAGAAAAACGCAAACAGCAAAACCCGTTGTTCAAACGCAAGAAGTTCTGCCGCTTCACCGCAGCTCACGTTGAGCAAGTCGACTACAAAGACGTCGACACGCTGAAAGACTTCGTCCAAGAAAACGGCAAGATCATGCCAGCACGCCTGACCGGTACCAAAGCGCACTACCAGCGCCAAGTTGACACCGCAATCAAGCGCGCTCGCTTCCTCGCGCTGCTGCCATACACCGATCTGCACCACGCTTAATCGGTCAGATATTCCTGGAGAAGAACTATGCAAATCATTCTGTTAGAAAAAGTTGTTAACGTCGGTAACCTCGGCGAAGTCGTCAAAGTCAAAGACGGTTACGCACGTAACTTCCTGATCCCGCAACGCCTGGCACGTCGTGCTACGGCAACCGCTGTGGCTGAATTCGAAGTCAAGCGCGCCGAACTGGAAAAAGCTGCTGCCGCCAAACTGGCCGCATCGCAAGCCCAGGGCGAAAAACTGAGCGGCCTGACCGTTCAAGTTGCTCAAAAAGCTGGTGTTGATGGCCGTCTGTTCGGTTCCGTCACCAACTTCGACATCGCTGAAGCGCTGACCAAGCAAGGTTTTGCTGTTGAAAAAGCACAAATCCGCATGCCTACCGGCCCGCTGAAGATCGTTGGCGAGCACAACGTTTCGGTTGCTCTGCACACCGACGTGGTCGTGGAAGTTGTTATCGCTGTCGTTCCAGACGCGAACGCGTAATTGTCTGCGGGCCTGGCCCGCAAGCATTGCCGCACGATGAAAAGCCGGGTTCGCCCGGCTTTTTTGTGGCCTTTTTTTCGCTCAATTTCAGCCCTTTATTTTTGCCAGCACGCCGAAGCGGGTATAATTCGCGCCATGAACGCCCCCTCTGATCCGCAACTGGATTCCCTCCGTATTCCGCCGCATTCGATCGAAGCAGAACAATCCGTTATCGGTGGTCTGCTGCGCGACAATGCCGCATATGACCGCATCGCCGACTTCATGCATGCGGAGGATTTCTATCGCTATGACCATCGCATCATCTTCGAGCAAATCGTCAAGATGGTTAACGCTTCCAAGCCAGCCGATGTCATTACTGTTTTTGAAACCCTGACCCAGCTCGGCAAGGCCGATGATGTGGGCGGACTCGCTTACCTGAACGCCATGGCGCAAAACACGCCATCGGCCGCGAACATCCGGCGTTACGCCGAGATCGTGCGCGACCGCGGCGTGCTGCGCAAACTCATCACCGTCGCCGACGATATCTCCGGCACGGCCTTCAGCCCGCAAGGCAAGGAAGTCAAGCAGATGCTTGACGAGGCCGAATCGAAGATTTTCGCCATCGCGGAAGAAGGCGCGCGCGGCGCCCAGGGCTGGACCGCCATCCAGCCCCTGCTGACGCAGGTGGTCGAGCGCATCGATGAGCTGTACAGCCGCGACAACCAGAGTGAAATCACGGGCGTGCCTACCGGTTTCATCGACCTCGACCGCATGACCTCCGGTCTGCAGCCGGGCGATCTGGTGATCGTGGCGGGCCGTCCGTCGATGGGCAAGACGGCGTTTTCCGTCAACATCGGCGAAAACGTGGCCATCGACAGCGGCTTGCCCGTGGCCGTGTTCTCGATGGAGATGGGCGGCGCCCAGCTGGCCATGCGTATGCTCGGCTCCGTCGGGCAGCTCGACCAGCACCGCCTGCGTACGGGCCGCCTGAACGACGAAGACTGGCCGCGCCTGACGAATGCCATTCAAAAGATGAACGACGCGCAGTTGTACATCGACGAAACGCCGGCGCTCAATTCCATCGAATTGCGCGCCCGTTCGCGCCGCTTGTCGCGTCAATGCGGCAAGCTGGGCCTGATCATCGTCGATTACTTGCAGCTGATGTCGGCCAATACGCCGGGCGACAACCGCGCCACGGAGATTTCCGAGATTTCACGGGGCTTGAAAGGCCTGGCGAAAGAACTCGGTTGCCCCGTGATCGCGCTGTCCCAGCTGAACCGCTCGCTGGAACAACGCCCGAACAAACGTCCCGTCATGTCCGACTTGCGCGAATCGGGCGCTATTGAGCAGGATGCCGACGTGATCCTGTTCATTTACCGCGACGAGGTGTATAACCCCGACTCGCCAGACAAGGGAACGGCCGAAATCATCATCGGTAAACAACGTAACGGTCCAATCGGCAGCATCCGCCTCACCTTCATGGGGCAGTACACCAAATTTGGCAATTACAGTGGTGGCCTGGCGCTTTACCAAGGCGACTAACACAGCAGCACTGATATTCCATTGGCCGCCCCCTCATACGGGGCGGCTTTCTGTAGTAAATAACACGACTCAATGCTTAACGGAGAATGACATGTTTGGACGCTTGATGCCCACTGAGGGCAAGTTTTTTGAATTGTTTAACCAGCACGCGGAACTGTGCGTCAAGGGCGCGAAAGAGATGCTCGGCCTGATGACCAATTTCGACGACCTGGAAAACCGCGTACATGCGATCGAAAGCATCGAGAAACAGGCGGACAAAGTCACCTACGCCACCGTGGAAATGCTGCACAAGACCTTCATCACGCCGATCGACCGCGATGACATCCATCAGCTGATCACGCGCCAGGACGACATCCTCGACCTGCTGGAAGATGCGGCGCAAACCGTCTCGCTGTACGACCTGAAAGCCGTCACGCCGGAAGCCAAGCGCCTGGCCGAACTGGTGCTGGCCTGTACCGAAAAAGTGCGCGACGCCGTCGCCATGCTGCACAACATGGACAACTCGCGCAAGATCGTCGCCATCTGCGAAGAGATCGACCGCCTGGAGTCGGACGCCGACCACGTGATGCGCGCCGCCATGTCCAAGCTGTTCCGCGACGAGCCGGACGTGCGCAATCTGATCAAGCTGAAAGCGATCTACGAAATTCTGGAAACCGTGACCGACCGTTGCGAAGATGTGTCCAATATTATCGAAGGCATCATCGTCGAAAACGCGTAAGCGTTGGGCCTGTCCTGAACCAGAATCAGAAAAGAAACTACAATGACCATACAAATCAGCATCTACGTGCTAGGCCTGTTGATCGTCCTCGCGCTGCTGTTTGACTTCATGAACGGCTTCCACGATGCCGCCAACGCGATCGCCACGGTGGTCTCGACGGGCGTATTGAAACCGCAGACCGCGGTTGCCATGGCCGCCACGTTCAACTTCGTCGCCATCTTCGTGTTCCACCAGCTGACCGTGGCCGCCACGGTGGGCAAAGGAACCATCGACCCGGCCGTGATCGACCAGTACGTGATCTTCGGCGCGCTGATGGGCGCCATCTTCTGGAATTTGTTTACCTGGTACTACGGCATTCCCTCGTCGTCCTCGCACGCGCTGATCGGCGGCCTGGTGGGCGCCGCTGTCGCCAAGTCCGGCACGGGCGCGCTGGTCGCCGCCGGCCTGTGGAAAACCGTCGCCTTCATCGTCATCGCACCGGTACTGGGCTTCGTCTTCGGCTCGATCATGATGCTGCTCGTGTCGTGGATTTTTGTCCGTTCGACGCCGCGCAAGGTCGACAAGTGGTTCCGCCGTTTGCAACTGGTATCGGCCGCCGCCTACAGCCTGGGCCACGGCGGCAACGATGCGCAAAAAACCATCGGCATCATCTGGATGCTGCTGATCGCCGCCGGTTATTCCAGCGCGGCCGATGCCATGCCGCCGATGTGGGTCATCATCTCGTGCTACACGGCCATCAGCTTCGGCACCCTGTTCGGCGGCTGGCGCATCGTCAAGACCATGGGCCAGAAGATCACCAAGCTCAAACCGGTCGGCGGCTTCTGCGCCGAAACGGGCGGCGCGATCACCCTGTTCGTCTCGACGGCGCTGGGCATTCCCGTGTCGACCACGCACACCATCACGGGCGCCATCGTCGGCGTCGGCTCGTCGCAAAAAATGTCGGCCGTGCGCTGGGGCGTGGCGGGCAATATCGTCTGGGCCTGGATCTTCACGATTCCTGCCTCCGCGTTTGTTGCCGCAGTCGCTTGGTGGATTGGCCACCACATCATGTGATGGATAGCCAACGCCAGTAAAAAGGGAGCCTTGCGGCTCCCTTTTTTTATGCGCCGGCCAATTCCACCGTCAGCCCCTCGCAGGCGAGGAACACCTGCAAGCCGGCCAGGCGGCTCGCATAGCGGCCCATCACGTCGGCAAACACGGCTTCGAGCTGTTCGTCGCTGCGGGTCGGTTCGTGGTGGGTGCAGTACAGGCGCCGCGCGCCGCAGCGCAGGGCCAGGTCGAAGGCGGCGTCGAAGGTGCCGTGGCCCCAGCCCTGCTTGCCCGGGTATTCCTCGCGCGTGTACGAACAATCCATGATCAGCGCGTCGACGCCGGCGACCAGCGCGTCGATGCCGGCCTGGCGCTGCGCATTGCGCGCCGCGCAGGCCGCATGCTCGGCATGGCCGGGCGGATGCAGGTTGTAGAACGGTTCATGGTCGCCGCTGAAAAACAGCGCGGCGCCGCCGCAGTCGATGCGGTAGCCGAGGTTGACGACGGGGTGGTTCATTTCCGCGCCGCGCACGCGCGCGCCGCCCACCTCGACCGCTTCGCCGGGTGCCAGGGTGCGGTACTCGATGCAGGCCGCCATGGCCGCTTCGCTGACGGGAAAATAGCTGTTTTGCAGCTGCACCGCCATCACGTGCTCGATGCCGCGTCCGGCGGCCGCATCGTGGGCGCCGTGCAGGCGCATGCGGTTGCCGGCCACGAACAGGGGCGAAAACATGGGCAGGCCGTGGATGTGGTCCCAGTGGCTGTGCGTGATGAAAACGTGCGCGTCGACGGGTTCGCCTGGCGGCAGGTGCTGCGCCAGCGAGAAGATGCCGCTGCCCGCATCGAGAATGATCAGGCTATCGTTGTCGGTGCGCACTTCGATGCAAGTGGTGTTGCCGCCGTAGCGCGCCGTGCGCGGGCCGGGGGAGGGGATGGAGCCGCGCACGCCCCTGAACGTGAATTTCATTCAGTACCTTGTTACGGTGTAATTATTGTTGATTCTATTCTAATTAATAAGATTGGCGGCAACATTTATGCGTGTTGCGATACGGAAAGTTATTTCATTTTGTTGTAACTAAGTAATGTACAGTGCGCGGGACGGCCGTTACACTGGCGCTTGCCGGTTTCCCTTTTCTTTACCTGATTGCCACCAACATGCCTCAGTTGCACCCTGAGAAAATCGCCCACAGACTGGAGCAATTGACCGAACTCAGTGTCGCGCTCGGCCACGGCCTGGGCGGCGAGGGGCACGATATCGGCGCGCTGTTGCAGCGCATCGTGCTGCTGGCAAAAAGCATGAGCGGCGCCGATGGCGCGACCCTGTACCGGCCCGTGGCCGAGGGCCGCCAGCTGGCGTTCGACATCAGCGTCAACGACAGCCTGGGCATCGCGCAGGGCGCGGACATGGGCTTGCCGGGCGTGGCCCTGTACGACGCCGCCGGCCAGCCCAATCTGGCGTCGGTGGCCGCGTATGCGGCGAACCTGCGCCGCAGCGTGAATATCGCCGACGTCTACCGCGACGAGGGCTTCAATTTTTCCGGCATGCGCGAGTTCGACCGCCACCACGGCTACCACACGCAATCGATTTTGACGGTGCCCATGAGCGACCACGAGGGCGACCTGATCGGCGTGCTGCAGCTGGTCAATGCCAAGGATGGCGAGACGGGCCAGGTGCGCGCCTTTTCCTCGACCGACCAGCGCTTCATCGAGGCGCTGGCCGCGCAGGCGGGCGTCGCGCTGACGAATCAATTGCTCATTTCGCAGCTGGAAGAGCTGCTCGAGTCCCTGGTCACCCTGATCAATATCGGCATCGATGAAAAGTCGCCGTACACGGGCCGCCACTGCCAGTTCGTGCCCGAGCTGACGATGCTGCTGGCCGACGCCGCGCATGCGACGGACAGCGGACCGCTGGCCGATTTCCGGCTCAGCGACAACGAGCGCAAGCAGCTGTGGCTGGCCGGGCTGCTGCACGATTGCGGCAAGATCACCACACCGGTGCACGTGGTCGACAAGGCCACCAAGCTGGAAACGATCTTCGACCGCATCGCCCTGATCGACACGCGCTACGAAGTGCTGCTGCGCGACGCCGAGATCGCGGCCCTGCGCCAGCAGGCGGCGCAGCCGCAGCAAACAGACGCCATCGCCCGCGCGCTGGAACTGGAGCAAACGGCGCTGCGCGAAGAGCGCGATTTCATCCGCACGGTGAACGTCGGCGGCGAAAGCATGGCGCAGGCCGATCAGGAGCGCGTGCGGCAGATCGCCAGGCGCCGCTGGCGCGCGGCCGATGGCGAACTGCGCGATTTTCTCGACGCCGACGAGACGGAAAACCTGACCATCCGCGCCGGCACCCTGACGGCGGCCGAGCGGGCCATCGTCAACAACCATATCAGCGTGTCGATCCGCATGCTTGAAGCGCTGCCGTGGCCCAAGCACCTGCAAAAAGTGCCGGAATACGCGGGCGGCCACCACGAGCGCATGGATGGCAAGGGCTATCCGCGCGGGCTGACGAAAGAGCAGATGTCGGTGCCGGCGCGGCTGATGGCCATCGCCGACATTTTCGAGGCGCTGACGGCGCGCGACCGCCCCTACAAGAAGGGCAAGTCGCTGTCCGAATCGCTGCGCATCCTGGGTAACTTTAGCCTGAACGGACATATCGACCCGGAGCTGTTTGACGTTTTCATCCGCAGCAAAGTCTATCTGACCTTCGCTGAAAAGCACATGCATCCGAGCCAGATCGATGCCGTCGACGAGGCGGCCATTCCGGGCTACACCCCTTGAAGCTGTCGCTGGCCTGGCGCAAGCATGGGGCGCGAACGCTGCTGGGCATATTCCTGAGCGTGGCGGCGGCCGTGCTGTGCCTGGCCGGCAATGACACGATTGCGCGGCTGGACGCCATGCTGGGCGACTGGCGCATGCGGGCCGAGACGCCGCAGCTCGACCGCCGCATCGTCATCGTCGACATCGACGAGCAAAGCCTGGCGCGCGTGGGCCGTTTTCCCTGGAGCCGCGACGTCCAGGCGCGCCTGGTGCGCCAGCTTACGGGCCATTACGGCGTGGCCGCGCTGGGCTTTGACATTGCATTCCCCGAAGCGGACACCAGTTCCGGCTACGCCGTGCTGCAAGGCCTGGCGCAGGGCGAACTGGCTGGCGTGGCCGGCTTGACGGCGCAGCTGGAAAAACTGCGCCCGGCCATGGATTACGATGGCCTGTTCGCCGAAGCCATGCGCGGCCAGCCCGTGGTGCTCGGCTACAGCGTCTCGGAGCAGCAAAGGAAGGGCGTGCTGCCCAAGCCGGCCTTCACCGTCGCCGACCTGAATGGCCGCACGGTGACGGCTTACGTGGCGCGCGGCTACGAAGCCAATATCGCGCCCCTGCAGGCGGCCGCGCAGGGCGCCGGCATCTTCACGGCGCTGACCGATGCCGATGGCGTCGTGCGTTCCTCGACCCTGTTGCAGCGTATCGGCGACGGCTATTACCCGTCGCTGTCGCTCGCCACCGTCGCCGTCTACCTGCAGGCGCGCGCCATCGCTCCCCGTTTCACGGGCACGGCCGACACCCTGTCGGCGCGCGAGCTGGCCGGCGGCGGGCTCGAACACATCATGCTGTTTACGCCGCGTGGCGCGCTGGCGATCCCCGTCGGCGAAGCCTTGACGACGACGGTGCAGTACCGCGGCGCGGGCGGCCCCGATGGCGGCGCCTTCCGCTATGTCTCGGCGTCCGACGTGCTGGCCGGCACGGTGCCTGCCGCGCTGCTGAAGGGCGCCATCGCGCTGGTGGGCACCACGGCGCCCGGTTTGAACGATATCCGCGCCACGCCCGTGAATGCCGAATATCCGGGCGTGGAAGTGCACGCCAACCTGATCAAGTCCATGCTCGACGGGCGCTTCAAGGCGCGGCCCGACTATGCGCTGGCATTGGAACTGGTGCAGATCGTGCTGTTTGGCCTGTTGCTGGCGGGCGCCCTGGCCGTGTTGCCGCCGGCCGGCGTGATGCTGGCGACGCTGGGCGCGCTGGCGGCCGCCATCGGCATCAACCTGTACCTGTACACCGCGCACGACTTGGTGCTGGGCGGCGCCGTGCTGCTGTTGCTGATCGCGGCGCTGTTCATCGCCAATCTGGCGTGGGGCTACTTTTTCGAGGTGCGCAAGGGACGCGCGCTGGTGGCCCGTTTCGGCGAATACGTGGCGCCCGAGCTGGTGGCCGAGATGGCCGACGATCCGCAGCGCTACACCATGGAGGGCGAGAACCGCGAACTGACGGTGCTGTTTGCCGACGTGCGCGGTTTCACGGCCATTTCCGAGCAGCTGGCGCCGGCCGCGCTGCGCGAATACATCAACACCTACCTGACGGCGATGTCGGAAGATATCCGCGACAGCCATGGCGGCACCCTGGATAAATACATCGGCGACGCCGTGATGGCGTTCTGGGGCGCGCCCGTCGCCTTTGGCGATCACGCCAGCCGGGCCGTGGCCAGCGCGCTGCTGATGCAGGCCAGCGCGGCGCGGCTGAACCTGCAGTTTTGCGCGCGCGGCTGGCCGGCGCTGCGCATCGGCATCGGCCTCAATACGGGGGCCATGCATGTGGGCGACATGGGCTCGCGCATTCGCCGCGCCTATACCGTGATGGGCGACAGCGTCAACCTGGCCGCCCGCCTGGAAGGCGCCAGCAAGCTGTATGGCGTGGGCATCGTGGTGGGCCAGGCCACGCGCGCCGCCGCGCCGGATTTCCTGTACCGCGAACTCGATCGCATACGCGTGCTGGGCAAGCAGGAAGCGGTGGCCATCTTCGAGCCGCGCTGCCTGCTGGCCGGCGCCCGCGCCGCCGAACTGGCGCAGCTCGAACGCTGGCACGCGGCGCTGGCCAGTCTGCGCGCGCGCGACTGGGCGGCGGCCGGCGCGCAGCTGGCCCGCTTGCAGGCGGACTTTCCCGACGACGGCTTGTACCGGCTGTACGCGGCGCGCGTGGAGCAGTACCGCGACGCGCCACCGCCGGCCGACTGGGATGGCGTGACGGAATTGCACAGCAAGTAAGGCTGGCAGCGCGCCGGAAAATGCTAGCGATTGCGGCATTTTTATCCTGCTGCGCGCATGGTTTGTTGCGCTGCGATGAAAATCGCGGAGAAATGTTAGAAATTTCTGACTGGAAACTAAAAGCCGTCTAAAATTTGTCTTCAATCCATTGCCGGACGTGCAGGCGCCTGCGGGCCGCGCGCTTGTCCGGTTACACAAGAAATCCTTCACATGACATATCGTTTGGTGCACCTGCTTGCGGGTTCCGCGCTGCTGTTCGCCGTCGGCGCCGCCGGCGCTGCCGTTTCCGTGGATGAGGCCGTCCCTGCCGCGCAGGACGACGGCGTGCCGCGCTTCGAGATCCGCCGCTTTGACGTCCAGGGCAATACCCTGCTCGCCTCCGCGCAGGTGGACGCCCTGCTGGCGCCCTTTACAGGAGCGCAGCGCGATTTTTCCGATATCGCCCGCGCCGTCGAGGCGCTGGAAGCGGCTTATCGCGAGCGTGGTTACAGCGCCGTGCAGGTGCAATTGCCCGAACAGGAACTGGAACGGGGCGTGGTGCGCCTGAGCGTGCTGCAAACGCCGCTGGGCAAGCTCGCCATCAGCGGCAATGCCTGGGTCGACGAGGCCAACGTGCGGCGCGCCTTGCCGTCCCTGCGCGAAGGCGAGACGCCAAATGTGCCGGCCCTGTCGCAAAGCCTGAAGCTGGCCAATGAAAACCCCGCGCGCAAGATCGAAGTGCGCCTGCAGGCCGACGAGCCGGCCGGCGCCATCGACGCCATCGTCACGGTGACCGATGAAAAGCCGTGGAAAGCCATGCTCAATGTGGACAATACGGGCAATGCGCAAACGGGCAAGACGCACGTGGGCGTAGTGCTGCAGCATGCCAACCTGTTCGGCCGCGATCACGTGGCCAGCCTGCAATACACGAGCAGCCTGGAAAAGCCGGACAAGGTGGGCGTGTATGGCGCCGGCTACCACTTGCCGCTGTATGCGCTGGGCGACTCGATGGATTTTTTCGCCAGCTATTCGAACGTCGATTCGGGCAGCATCTCGGCCGGCATTGTCGACCTGGCCGTCAGCGGCCAGGGCAGCATGGCCGGCATCCGCTACAACCAGAACTTTGCCCGCAGCGGCGATTTCGAACCCAAGCTCGTGTACGGCGTCGACTACAAGGCTTACCGCAACAGCGTGCAATTGTTCGGCATGGAACTGGGCGCCGACGTCACCGTGCACCCGCTCAGCGTCAGCTACATCGGCAACTGGACCTTGCCGACGGGCGAGACCAGTGTGGCGGTCACCTTCGCGCATAACATTCCAGGTGGCAAACACGGCGCGCAAGCCGATTTCGACCGGGTGCGCGCACACGCCAAGGCCGCCTACAACACCTTGCGCCTGAGCGCCAGCACGGGACGCGTGCTGGCCGGCGACTGGCAATGGCGCGCGCTCGTCAACGCGCAAGTCACGCCGGATGCGCTGGTGCCGGGCGAACAGTTCGGCGCCGGCGGCGCTTCGTCCGTGCGCGGTTTTGCCGAGCGCGAGGTATCGAACGATTCGGGCGCCAACCTGAACCTGGAATGGTACACGCCGAACTGGTGCGGCCAGGCGCTCGGCTACCAATGCCGCGCGCTGGCTTTCTATGACACGGCATGGCTGCGCCGCAACCATGGGCTGCCCGGCGAAAGCGCCTCGCAGGCCATCGGCAGCGCCGGGCTCGGCCTGCGTTTGCTGCTGAGCCGTTACGCCAATTTGCAACTCGATTACGCCCACGTCGTCAATGGCGGCGACACGGGACAGCGCGATGCCAATCGCCTGCATTTCCGCCTCGCCTTGGCCTACTAGTATCAGGATGAACACCATGCACAACCACGTTCAACACGCCTCCGTTTTCATCCTGACGCCACCGTTTGCACCACCCTTGCGCCGCACGGCGCTGGCGCTGCTGCTGGCCGGCTGCTTTGGCGCGGCGCAGGCCAACCCCGCCTTGCCGCAGGTGGTCAACGGACAGGCGACGTTCAACCAGCAGGGCAACATCTTTTCGATCACGAACACGCCCAACACCATCATCAACTGGCAGAGCTTTTCCATCCATGCGGGCGAAATCACGCGCTTCATCCAGCAAAGCGGCAATAGCGCCGTACTCAACCGCATCACGGGACACGACCCCAGCAAGATCCTGGGCAGCCTGGAATCGAACGGCAAGGTCTTCCTGATCAACCCGAACGGCATCGTCTTCGGCCAGGGCGCGCGCGTCGATGTGAACGGGCTGGTGGCGTCCAGCCTGGGCATGACGAACGAGGATTTCCTGGCTGGCAAGCGCCAGTTCACGGCCGGCGGCGTGGCCGGCGGCGTCGGCAATGCGGGCACCATCAATGCGGGCAAGGGCGGGCAAGTGCTCCTGATCGCGCCGAACGTGGAAAACACGGGCATCATCACGGCGCCGAACGGTGAAGTAATCCTGGCAGCCGGGCGCAGCGTGCAGCTGGCCGACCCCGGCAATCCGCAATTGCGCGTGCTCGTCTCGGCGCCGACCGACCAGGCCCTGAACCTGGGCCAGATCATCGCCCAGGGCGGCAGCATCGGCATGGCCGGCGCACTGCTCAGCCAGCGCGGCGTGCTCAACGCCAACAGCGCCATCGTCGGCGACAATGGCAGGATCGTCCTCAAGGCCAGCGGCAAGGCGCTGCTCGAAGCGGGCAGCGTCACCAGCGCCACGGGCGCGACCGATAAGGGCGGCGACATCCAAGTGCTGGGCGAGAAGGTGGGTTTGCTGGGCAATGCGAAGGTCGACGCCAGCGGCGCGGCGGGCGGCGGCACGGTCTTGCTGGGCGGCGACTACCAGGGCAAGAACGCGGCCGTGCAGAATGCGCGGCAAGTGCTCGTTGGCAAGGACGCCAGCATCCATGCTGATGCGATCGTCAGCGGCAACGGTGGCAAGGTCATCGCCTGGGGCAATGAATCGGCGCAGGTGCACGGCAGCATTTCCGCACGCGGCGGCGCGCAGGGTGGCGACGGCGGCTTCGTGGAAACCTCGGGCCATTACCTGGCCGTCGACGGCATCCGCGTCAATACCAGCGCGGCGCATGGCAAGCGCGGCAACTGGCTGCTCGATCCTTACGATATCACCGTGATCGCCGGTTCGGACGGCCAACTGGGCGACGTCGACCAGTTCGCCGATGCGCCATCGACTGGCAACGCCAGCATCGGCGCCGACCTCATTTCTGGCGCCAGCAGCAACGTCACCTTGCAGGCAACGCATCGCATCAATTTCAACAGCGCCATCAATATCATGCAGCAAGGCGTGGGCCTGACGGCGCAGGCGGGCGAAACGATCAATGTCAACGCATCCATCAGCACCAATGGCGGAGCCGTCAGATTGTTGGCCAATGATGCCAGCAGCGGCAGCGTTGGCGCTGTTGGCTCGCATGTGAATCTGGCCGCGCCGATCACCAGCAATGGCGGTAGCGTTTATCTGTCGGGCGCTGGCGTGAGTGGCGCCGGCGTGGTCAATGTCGGCAGCGGCCATCTGAGCCTGATCAGCAATTTCCAGGGCGGTGCTATCGACCTGACCGGTAGCGGAGATCAGTTGCAGGGCAGCGGCATTGCCGGCCAGACGGTGATCCTGCAGGCAGACAATATCGGCATTAACGGCACGCTCAACTTCGGCGGCACGGCCGGCGGCGCGAACGTGATCATCAAACCTTTGAGCAGTGCGCGCAGCATCGACCTGGGCACCAAATCGGGCTCGGCCCTCAGCTTGGACGCGATTGAACTGGCTGGCATCTCGGCCGCATCGCTGACCATCGGCGACGGCACGAACACGGGCGGCATGCGGATATCGGATGCGCTCGCGAGAACCGGCGATCTGCACCTCAATTCAGGTTCCGCCATCACGGCCACGAGCGCCGTGACGGTGGACGGCAGCTTTGTGCTCGACGGCGGCAACTGGGTGCAAAACGCGGCCGTCCTGCCAGGGTTCAGCGCCAGAAGCTTTGCCATCGGCAGCGGCGCCAGCTTCCTGCGTGCGGTCGGCGGCGATGGCGGCGCGTCCTCGCCCTATCTGATCGCCGATATCCATGGCTTGCAAGGCATCGGCAGCCTTGGCTTCGGCAACAGCTATCGCCTGGCCGGCAACATCGACGCCAGCGGCACCGCGAACTGGAACGATGGCCAGGGTTTTGTGCCGATCGCCGGCAGCGGCGGCGGTTTTTCCGGTGTGTTCGATGGCGGCGGATTTACTCTCAGCAATTTGAAAATCGACCGCAGCGGACGGTCCGGTTCGGCGGCAGGCCTGTTTGGCACCGTCCAGGGCGGCACCTTGCGCAACCTGACCCTGAGCGGCGGCAGCGTCACCGGTACGGCCAACGTGGGTGCGCTGGCGGGCGAGGTCGTCAGCGGCAGCATCGACGGCGTGAACAGCAGCACTTCCGTCAGCGGCCAGCGCAATGTCGGCGGCCTGGTGGGCAGCAACGGCGGCGCCATCACCATGTCCAGCAGCAGCGGCGCCGTCACTGGCGTCAATGCCGATGGCGGCGGCGCCATCGGCGGCCTGGCGGGATGGAATGCATCCAGCGCCAGCATCACGACCTCGTACGCCACCGGCGTGGTGACGGGCGCGCGCGAGATGATCGGCGGCCTGGTCGGCAACAACCAGGGCGCGCTGAGCCAGTCTTATGCCACCGGCAATGTCACTGGCGCGCGCAGCATCGGCGGCCTGGTGGGTCTGAACGGCGGCAGCATCGATGATGCATATGCCAGCGGCGCCGTGGGCCGGGCCGGCGTTGCCGATCCCATCCTGGCCTGGGAAAACATGGGCGGGCTGGTCGGCGAAAGCACGGGCAGCGTCAGCCATGTCTTCAGCAGCGGCGCCGTGACTGGCAACGGCTATGCGGCCGTGGGCGCGGTAGCCGGCCGCGTGGCCTCCGGTTCCCCGTTCAGCTATGGTTTTTTCAATTATGAAACGTCGCTGGTGCAGATGGATGGCGGTGGTTCCAGCGGACGCAGCACGGCGCAGATGCAGCAGCAGGGCAGTTTCAACGACTACAATTTCGGCAGCACCTGGCGTATCTACGAAGGCTACACGACGCCGATGCTGAAGGCTTTTCTCAAGCCGCTGCAAGTGAATCTTTCTGGCAATGCCGCGGGCAAGGTCTACGATGGCCAGCTGGCCGCCTTCCTCGGCGCGATCGGCTATGTGGGATTGCTCGATGGCGACACTGGCGTGAATGGCAGCCTCGGCTACGGCAACGCGCGCAACGTGGGCAGCTATGCGGCGACGGGCCTGTGGTCGACCAAGTACGACATCACGATGGGCGGCACGACGACCTTCGCCATCACGCCGCGCGCGCTGACGGTGAGCATCGGCGGCAATGGCAAGATCTATGACGGCACCCTGGGCTACGACGGCGTCAATTTCGTGCTGGGCAATGTGGTGGCGGGCGACAACATCAGCATCAGCGGCAGCGCCGCCTTCCTCGACAAGAATGCGGGCGGCAGCAAGGCGGTGCACGCCAGCGGCCTGGCTCTTGGCGACAATGAGCTGGGTAACTACAGCCTGGCCGCGACGACGGCGGACGGCACGGCGGCCATCACGGCGCGCGTGCTGAACTATAGCGTCACGGGCGCGCAAAGCCGCGTCTACGACGGCACCGTGCAAGCTGGCCTGAATGGCTACTTCGAAGGCATGGTTTCGGGCGACCAGGTCGGCATGGCCGGCTTGCAGGGCAGCTTCCGCGACAAGCATGTCGGCACTGACAAAACGGTTGATTACCAGGTGGCGACCGGCCAGCTGACGGGCGCCGATGCGGGTAACTATGTTCTCAATGGAAATGCGGGCAGCACCACGGCCGACATCACGGCGCGCACCCTGAACGTGAGTTTCAATGGCGTCAACAAGACCTACGACGGCACGACGGACGCGCAAGTGAACTTTGGCGACGACCGCATCCAGGGTGACGCCTTGACGGTGGCGGGCAATGCCGTGTTTGGCAACAAAAAAGCGGGTGTGGGCAAGGCAGTACATGTGACGAACGTGGGTGTGAGCGGCGACGACGCGGGCAACTACGTGCTCAATAGAAATGCGGGCAATACCACGGCCGACATCGCGGCGCGCACCCTGAACGTGAGTTTTAATGGTGTCAACAAGACCTACGACGGCACGACGGGCGCACAGGTCAACTTTGGCGACGACCGCATCCAGGGCGACGCCTTGAGCGTGGCGGGCAATGCCGCGTTTGGCAACAAGAATGCGGGTAACGGCAAGGCGGTCACGGTGACGAACGTGGGTGTGAGCGGCGACGATGCAGGCAACTATGTGCTGGTCAGCAATGCAGGCATCACCACGGCCGACATCGTGGCGCGCACCCTGAACGTGAGTTTTAATGGCGTCAACAAGACCTACGACGGCACGACGGACGCACAGGTCAACTTTGGCGACGACCGCATCCAGGGCGACGCCTTGAGCGTGGCGGGCAATGCCGCGTTTGGCAACAAGAACACGGGTAGCGGCAAGGCGGTCACGGTGACGAACGTGGGTGTGAGCGGCGACGACGCAGGCAACTATGTGCTGGGCACCAACGCCGGCAGCACCACGGCCGACATCACGGCGCGCACCCTGACCGTGAGTTTTAATGGCGTCAACAAGACCTATGACGGCACGACGGGCGCACAAGTGACCTTTGGCGACGACCGCATCCAGGGCGACGTCTTGACGGTGGCGGGCAATGCCGCGTTTGGCAACAAGAATGCGGGTAGCGGCAAGGCGGTCACGGTGACGAACGTGGCGCTGGGTGGCGACGATGCAGGCAACTATGTGCTGGTCACCAACGCCGGCAGCACCACGGCCGACATCGCGGCGCGCACCCTGAACGTGAGTTTTAATGGCGTCAACAAGACCTATGACGGCACGACGGGCGCGCAAGTGAACTTTGGCGACGACCGTATCCAGGGCGACGTCCTCACGCTGGCGGGCAATGCCGCGTTTGGCAACAAAAAAGCGG
The DNA here is from genome assembly GCF_013372745.1 of Janthinobacterium sp. BJB401. Classification (NCBI taxonomy): domain Bacteria; kingdom Pseudomonadati; phylum Pseudomonadota; class Betaproteobacteria; order Burkholderiales; family Oxalobacteraceae; genus Janthinobacterium; species Janthinobacterium sp. BJB401. The sequence continues at coordinate 25,568 of NZ_JABXFH010000026.1, forward strand.
GTGTGGGCAAGGCAGTACATGTGACGAACGTGGGTGTGAGCGGCGACGACGCGGGTAACTACGTGCTCAATAGAAATGCGGGCAATACCACGGCCGATATCGGCGCGCGTGCGCTGAACCTGTCCGGCGTGGTCGGCAACAAGGTCTACGATGGCACGACTGGCGCGCAGCTGAGTCTGGGCGATGACCGTGTCGCCGGCGACAGTTTAGTGGCCTCGGCAGTGGCCAACTTTGCGGACAAGAACGTGGGCGTAGGCAAGGCCGTGCAGCTCGCTGGCGCGGCGCTGACGGGCGCCGATGCGGACAATTACTTTATCGTCCTGCCGACGGGCTTGCTGGCCAGCATTACGCCCGCCAGCCTGACCCTGGTTGGTCTGAGCGCCTCCGGCAAGGTGTATGACGGCAGCACGAATGCGGCAGTCAGCGCCACGGCGAGCGGCGTACTGGGCCAGGATGTGGTCAGTGTGGTTGGCGGCAGCGGCAGCTTTGCCGACAAGAATGCGGGTGCCGCAAAACTGGTGACGGCCAGCGGCTTCCGTCTGGCGGGCGCCGATGCGGGCAATTACACCCTGGAAACGACGGGCGGCACGGCGCAGGCATCGATTGCGCAAAAGCAATTGTCGACCTGGGTCGGCAGCGGCAGCGGCTTGTGGAGCGATGCGGCCAACTGGGACGGCGGTGTCGTGCCGGAAGGCGCGAACGTGCTGGCCGTCGACTTTAGCAACAGCAAGGGCATCGTTACCTACAGCGCGGCGGCCGGCAGCACCATCCTGAAAAACCTGAATTCGGCGACGGGCTTGCTGTTGACGGGCGGCAGCCTGACCTTGGGGGAAAGCGCGCTGGACCTCTCCGTGCTGGGCGGCCTGGCCGGCCTGGAAATCAGCGGCGGCAGCTTGTTGCTGAACGGCAGCCTGTCGGCGGACCGCTACGCGCAAGGCGGCGGCCTGCTGAGCGGCAATGGCAACTTGCTCGTCGCTAACAGTTTCAATCAGGCGGCCGGCGCCATCCGCCTGGCGGGCCAGCTGGCCATCACGCAAGCGGCTGGTGATTTGCGCTTCGCCAGCCTGGCGGCGAACGAAGTGAAACTGAGCGCCCTGAACGGCGCCATCGGCCAGGACGGCGCGCTGCTCGCCAGCAGCGTCACTGCGCAGGCGCGCGATGGCATCGTGCTGGGCCATGCGGGCAACCAGGTAGGCAGTTTTACCGCCAGCAATAGTGCAGGGGGCGGCATTGCGCTGAACAATACCTCGGCGCCGGGCACCCTGACCCTGGGAACGCTCACCACCGGCGCGGGCAATATCGCCATCGACAACACGGGCGGCGTCACGGCGGGCAATATCAATGCGAATGGCGGCAACGTCAGCGTGACGGCGCACAGCCCCGTCATCGTCAACGGCAGGATCGCGGGCAACGATATTGCGCTCGATGCCAGCACGGATGTGGTGCTGGGTGATGGCGCGCAACTGGCGGCGGTGCGCAATGTCAGCATGACGGCGGGCCGCGACATCAATGTCGGCGGCAATGCGCAGATCGCTGGCGGCGGCAATGTCAGCGCCAGCGCGGGCGCGAATGTGCGTTTTGCGGACACTGCCAGCGTCACCTTGCCGGCAGCGGCCAGCATGAGCATGCTGGCGAAAACGGGCAGCATCACAGGCGACGCGGGCGTGCGCATCAACCGCCAGCGCAGCGGCGTGACCCTGCTGGCGCCGAATGGCACGGTGAGCATGGCGGACGCCATCTTCCTGTCAGCGACCACCATCGACAAGCCCGTGATCGACGCCGCCACGAGCGCGGCCATCGATGATGCCTTGCGCATCATCAAGCAGGCCGATCGTGCCAACGATACGCTCGTGTCCGCGCCGCAAGCCAAGCCGGACGACAAGAAGAAAGACAGCAAGGATGTTGCCGAAGCCAAAGATAAACCCACAGGATACAAACTCGATGATGCCGCTAAAAAAATGTACTGCAATTAAGGCCTTGCTGTGGCTGGCCCTGACGTGCGTGGGTGCGCACGCCTGGGCCGGACAGGTGGCCGGCACCGTCATGCAACTGAGTGGTCCGCTGATGGCCAAGAAGATGGACGGCAAGGTGAAAATCCTGGCCATCAAGTCCGAGGTCGAGCAGGGCGATACCTTGCTGACGGAAAAGGAGACTTATGCCTTGATCAAGCTGATCGACAATAGCGAAATCACGCTGAAGCCGAATACCAGTTTCGTGATCGAGCAATTCAGCTACACGGCCGAGCAGCCCGATGGCGACCATGCCATCTTCAGCTTGCTCAAGGGAGGCTTGCGCTCCGTCACGGGCCTGCTGGGCAAGCGCAACAAGGAGCGCTTCGAGATGAAAACGCCGGCCGCCACCATTGGCATCCGCGGCACGACGTTTATTGCCAGCTATGTCGCTCCCTCGGCAATGCCGTTGCCAACGGCGGCGCCATCGGCAGGACCAGGCCTGGCTCCGGGCCTGTATGTGCACGTGCTTGACGGCCTGATTCAGGTGAGCAATCCGGCTGGCGCGCAAAGCTTTGCTCCGGGCCAGTTTGGCTTTACACCCAACTTCAGGCAGCCGCCTGTGTTGTTGCCCGTCAATCCAGGCCTGCCGTTCACGCTGCCGCCGGCCTTTTTGCCATCGCCCTCAAGCGGCGGCGCCCCTGCCGGCGGCACCAAGGCGGCCGCCATCGACTGCGTGGTGCGCTAAGTCTTCAAGCAAGCTCTGCACACCGTGCAAATAGGGCTTGACCTTCCCATCATGGGATAGCAGATCCTGACCCTATTCGTTAATCTTTCGTACAGGATCTGCCATGAACCAGAGTACACTCGCTCCCGCCAATTCCAGTCCGCCCCCTCCCGCCGCCGCGCATGCGCAGGCGCTGGCCATCGAAGGCATGACTTGTGGCTCGTGCGTGGGCCGCGTGGAAAAGGCCCTGGCCGCCGTGCCCGGCGTGACCCAGGCCAGCGTCAACCTGGCCACGGAAGTGGCCAAAATCACATCCGATACGCCGATTCCCCTGGCCACCTTGCAGGCGGCCGTGGAAAAGGCCGGCTACACGGTGGCGCAGCGCGAGATCGACCTGAACATCGCCGGCATGACGTGTGCCTCTTGCGTAGGCCGGGTGGAAAAAGCCTTGCTGAAAGTGCCCGGTGTGCTGGGCGCCAGCGTCAACCTGGCCACGGAAAGCGCGCGCATCAAGGTGACGGGCGGCTTGGAAGCGGGCACCCTGATCGCCGCCATCGACAAGGCCGGCTATGTAGCCAAACTGCCCGCCGCCAGCCAGTCCAGCGCGCCCGCTGCCGCACCGAACCGCGACGGCATGAAAGTGGCGTTCGCGGCCGTGCTGGCCTTCCCCTTGATGCTGCCGATGCTGCTCGAGTGGGCCGGCATCCATCTGATGCTGCCCGGCTGGCTGCAATTCGCGCTGGCGACACCCGTGCAGTTTTACTTTGGCGCGCGTTTCTACAAGGCAGGCTGGAAGGCGGCCCGCGCCGGCAGCGGCAATATGGACTTGCTGGTGGCGCTGGGCACGAGCGCCGCGTATGGCTTGTCCGTCTACCAATGGCTGACGGCGGGCGAAATGCTGCCGCACTTGTATTTCGAGGCGTCGGCCGTCGTCATCACCCTGGTGCTGCTGGGAAAATGGCTGGAAAGCCGCGCCAAGCGCCAGACGGCCTCGGCCATCCGCGCGCTGCAAGTCTTGCGTCCGGAATCAGCCCGCGTGCGCCGCGACGGCGTCGAAATCGACTTGCCCGTGGAGCAGGTAAAAGTGGGCGACCTGGTGGTCATTCGTCCCGGCGAGCGGGTGGCCGTCGATGGCGTGGTGGTGGAAGGCGCCAGCCAGATCAATGAGTCCTTGATCACGGGCGAAAGCTTGCCGGTCGATAAGCATCCGGGCGACAAGGTCACGGGCGGCGCCATCAATGCCGACGGCTTGTTGCTGGTGCGCACGCAAGCCGTGGGCGGCGAGACGACCTTGTCGCGCATCATCCGTCTGGTGGAAGATGCGCAGGCGGCCAAGGCGCCGATCCAGCACCTGGTCGACAAGGTCAGCGCGATCTTTGTTCCCGTGGTGCTGGTGCTGGCGCTGCTGACCATGCTGGGCTGGTGGTTCGCCACTGGCGAGCTGGAGAACGCCATCATCAATGCCGTGGCCGTGCTGGTCATCGCCTGCCCCTGCGCGCTGGGCCTGGCCACGCCGACGGCCATCATGGCCGGCACGGGCGTGGCTGCCCGTTATGGCATTTTGATCAAGGATGCGGAAGCGCTGGAAGTGGCGCACGCCGTCAATACCGTCGTGTTCGACAAGACGGGCACCTTGACCATTGGCAAGCCTGCCCTGGCGGCCCTGCATGCGCATGGCATCGACGATGCCCGCCTGTTGCAACTGGCGGCCAGCATCCAGCGTGGCAGTGAACACAGCCTGGCGACGGCCGTGCTCGATGCGGCTGGCGCGCGCCACATCGAGCCCTTGCCCGCCACGGCTCTGTCTGCCTTGCCGGGCCGCGGCCTGGCAGCCCAGGTCGATGGCCTGGAATTGAAACTGGGCAGCACGCGCCTGATGCAGGAGTTGCACGTGGACATGACGCCGCTGGCGGCACAGGCCTTGTCGCTGGAAAACACGGGCAACACGATTTCGTGGCTGGCTTCGGGATCGGAACTGCTGGGCTTGTTCGCCTTTTCCGACCAGGTCAAGCCGAACGCGCAGGCGGCCATTGCCCACTTGCACAGCCTCGGCATCCAGACGGTGATGTTGACCGGCGACAACCAGGGCAGCGCGGACGCCGTCGGCAAGCTGCTGGGCATCGACACGGTGGCGGCGAAAATGCTGCCGGCCGATAAAACCGCTAAAATTGTCGCGCTGAAAGGCGAGGGCGCGAAAGTGGCCATGGTGGGCGACGGCATCAACGATGCGCCCGCGCTGGCGGCCGCCGACGTGGGCATCGCCATGTCGACGGGCACGGATGTGGCCATGCATGCGGCCGGCATCACCCTGATGCGCGGCGATCCGGCCCTGGTGGCGGACGCCATCGATATCTCGCGCCGCACCTACAGCAAGATACGGCAGAATCTGTTCTGGGCATTCATTTATAACCTGATCGGCATTCCCTTGGCCGCCTTCGGCCTGCTCAACCCCATGGTGGCGGGCGCGGCGATGGCCTTCAGTTCGGTCAGCGTGATCAGTAATGCCCTGTTGCTGCGCCGCTGGAAAGCCCGCAGCGCGCATACCAAGGAGTCATAGGATGAATATCGGCCAGGCGGCAAGCGAGACGGGCGTATCGGCAAAAATGATACGCTACTACGAGAGTATTTCATTGTTAAAACCCAGCGCGCGTAGCGACGCCGGTTACCGCATCTACACGCCGAACGACTTGCACGCCCTGCGTTTCATCAAGCGCGGGCGGGGGCTGGGCTTTTCGCTGGAGCAGATCCGCGAGCTGCTGTCGCTGTGGCAAAACGACCAGCGCGCCAGCGCGGACGTGAAAGGCATCGCGCTGGCCCATGTCGCCGATTTGAATCAACGCATCGCCGAACTGACGGAAATGCGCGATACCCTGGCGCACCTGGCGCAATCGTGCCATGGCGACGACAAGCCCGATTGCCCCATCCTGCAAAGCCTGGGGCTGGCCGGTGACAAGGAAGCGAAAGCATGTTGCCCTTGATGTAAGTCAACGGAGGTGCCTATGGCGTATGAACTGTACTATTGGCCCGCGATACAGGGGCGCGGCGAATTCATCCGTCTGGCCCTGGAAGAGGCGGGCGCCGACTACCGCGACGTCGCCCGCTTGCCTGAGCGCAAGGGGCAAGGCGTTCCCGCGATGCTGGCCTGCCTCGATGGCGGCAGCACGCCACAGGCCGCCTACGCTCCTCCTGTGCTGCGCGAGGGCGACGTGCTGATCGGCCAGACGACGAATATCCTGTTGTATCTGGGCCGGCGCCTGGGCCTGGCGCCACGTGCGGAAAGCGGCCGTTTGTGGCTGAACCAGCTGCAATTGACGATGGCCGACTGGCTGACGGAAGTGCACGACACGCACCATCCGCTGTCGATGAATCAGTATTACGAAGAGCAAAAACAGGTGGCCACGCTGCGCAGCGCGGATTTCCGCCAAACTCGTTTACCCAAGTTTCTCGATTATTTCACGCAAGTGTTGCTGAACAGCCGCGGCCAGTATCTGGTGGGGGCCAGACTCACGTATGGCGACCTGTCGCTGTTCCAGATGCTGGCCGGCCTGCAGTATGCGTTTCCGCAAGCCATGGCGCGTCTGGCGCCGCAGTATCCAGTCTTGTTTGCGCTGCACGATATGGTGGCGGCGCGGCCGAACATCGCCCGCTACCTGAAGTCAAAGCGCAGGATACCCTTCAACGAGGAGGGCATCTTCCGCCATTATCCCGAACTGGATGGATAAAAAAACAGCCGGCGCAAGGGCCGGCTGTCTTGTCGAAGCGACTGCTGTTATTGCGCGCTGGTAACGGGAAATCCCGCCTCCACGATGGCGGCGCTGATGGCGCCCAGTTCGGCCGGTGATTCCACCGTGACGCGCTTGCTGGCCAGGTCGATCTGCACCTGGGCTTGCGGATCGATGGCTTGCACCGCTTTCGTGACCGAGCCGACGCAATGGCCGCAGCTCATGTTTTCAACTTGTAACTGGTACATGGCAAGCACTCCTTGAATGGTTAAGTGTGTCCACTGTAAGCCTTACCCCAATGGTAAGGTCAAGCTTAGTGCAGCAGAAAATCGTCAGCCTGCATGGGCGGCGGCACGTTCTCGTCCTGCACGGATTCGCGCAAGCTGATTTCGATGGCGCGGCACATGGCCGACAGCGGCAGATCGTTGGCGTCTTCGCCGAACGGTTCCTCGATCTCGTCGCCCAGCGCATCGAGGCCAAAGAAGGTGTAGGCGACGATGGCGACGACGAAGGGCGTCATGAAACCGAGCGAATCGACGAGGCCGAAAGGCAGCAGGAAACAGTACAGATAGGCCGTGCGGTGCAGCAGCAGCGAATACGAAAACGGAATCGGCGTGCTGCGGATGCGTTCGCACGAAGCGCCCGCGCCCACCATGGCCGAGACCGTGTTATCGATCTGCGTGGCCAGGATGCTGTCGATGCGGCCTTGCCGGACGCAGTCGGCCAGGTCGTGGCCCATCTGCAGCATCAGGTAGTCGGACGGATTCGATGCCTTGCAGGCCGCGTCCCATTCGGCCGGACGCAGCAGCGGCTGTAAATCGGCCGGCCCGCGCGTGTCGCGCAGCTGGTGGCGCAGGGCGTGGCAAAAGGCGATGGTGCGATAAATCATGCGCACGCGCACGTCTTCCAGGCCCAGCCTGGCGTGGGCCGGCGTGTCGCTGCGTATCATCGTCTGGCACTGGCGCGAGAAATTCCGGCTGCGCAAGACCAGTTCGCCCCACAGCTTGCGCGCTTCCCAGTAGCGGTCGTAGGCGGCCGTGTTGCGAAAGCCCAGGAAGATGGCCAGCGGCAAGCCGATCAGGGTGAACGGGATGGTCGTGAGGATCACCTTGTGGTCGAACAGGGTGCCGTGGCACCAGGTGACGAGGGTGGCGATCAGGGTATTGACGATGAGCGTGGTGCGGATGCGCGGCAGGACGGAACCGCGCACCACGAGGAACAAGCGCAGCGCCGAAGGACGCTCGCGCACGATCATGCGGTGCTCCCTGTGGGGAGCTGGGCCGGCGGGGAACGGCGCGCCCGGTGATCGTTAAAAGGGGTAAGGCGGAGTGGCAATGGCCGGGAACAAAAAGCCCGCGAGGTATGCGGGCTGAGCTGGGTGTGCATGGGAAGCAGTGTAGGGGAGACGGCTTGAGTATAGGCCGCTGACCCGTTTCCAGCCAATTCACAGTGATAATGGGCATCATTCATTTCATGAATGAATATTTCATTTGTAATTTAAATTCGCGTCATCACCTCAATGACGATTGTCTTTTTTCTTGCGCTGTGGCCAGTCGCAGCACTCGAAGATATCAGCAGTATCACATGCCTTGTCCAGGCAGTTCATCGATGGCAAGTCACAGGGCACGTCGCAGTCGCAATACCCCGCCTGTGCCTGGCGGCGCGCGCTGCGCCGTACTTGCGGATGCAGCGCGAGGTGTTGGCGATGCCGTTCGCCGCAGGCGCGCAAGCGGCGTTGCAACAGGGGCAGGCCCGTGCGCAAGCCATGACGTTCAATCACCCGGTAGCCATAGGCGGAGCAGCTGTCGCGCCCCGTCAGCACGCGGTAGGCGCAGGAAAAACCTTTCCATGGCGACAGGTAGCGCTGGTAGGCGCGAATGGCCCACAGGGCCAGGCGTGTGCCGCAAGTGTCGAACGAGAAAATGCCAGCTCCTTTGCCGAGGGCGTCAAGACGGTGGTGCGAGCATACGACAAGTGCCAAAAAAATAATAGCGCCAGCGGCCTAGGCTGCCATGATTTTCCAGCCATACCAGCCGAATGCCGCCACCCACGCCAGCAAGATCGCCAGCCCCGGCAGCAGCAGCCACTTCACCGCCGCCTCTTCCCACGCCGCATACGGCTTGCCGCCGCGCATGATGGCCAGCAGCGCCTGCCCCCCGTTCAAACCGGCAAACGGCAGCAGGTTGAAGGCGCACAGTTTCAACGAGAACAGGGCGAACGCCAGTGCAAAGCCGTGCGTGCGCGCAAACGTTTCCCCATCACCCAGCAATGCCTGCGCCGTCGACAACGGCGCCAGCGCACCGTGGACGATCTGCCCGAAGGCAGCGACAAAGCGCTCCCAGCCCGACGCCCCCATGATGCCCAGCGACAAGGCCAGCAGCACCCCCACGCCGCTCAATGGCAGCAGCACCTGCTTCCACAGCGGCTGGAAGTTATAGGCGTCAAGACATGGATCGTCGTCATACAAGGTTTCCTCGCGCGTATCCTTCAGCACCACGTTGCCGGCCAGGGGCAGCAGCTTGACCTGGACCTTTCCCACGGCCAGCAGGGTAGGTCCCACGCCGTAGCTGACGCTGCGCACGGTAATGCCGAATGCGCGAGCGCACGCGGCCATGACGGAAATGTGGATGAGCATGAAGAGGGCGGCGCAGAGCAACAACGGGAGAATGGGATGCATTGCAGGAAAGTTGGGATGGTCAAAGCCATGTATTAGAACATAGCGCCAGGAAAGCTCTTGCCCGGTAGCGCGCATGTCAATCGAATCACTCTTGCTAGAAAAATAATTCTGAGGTGTAATGTCTTTAGCAAAAATATATATTTAGTAATTTTCAGGCGCGAGATCGCCTATTGGGAGTCGCTGATGCTCGCTTCGCCGCTTACGGACTTCACGCAAGCCACCAGATTACTGCAATTGACCACGCCACTGGGCGAAAATCGCTTGCTTGCCGAATGCGTGCGCGGCGAAGAAGGGCTCAGCCAGGGGTTTGCGTTTCAGATCGCGGCCCTGTCCACGGACGCCGCCATCTCGCTGCGCACGCTGATCGGTCAGCCCGCCCTGCTGCAGTTGTTGACCGCCACCAGCACCGACGACTGGCGCCCGTTTCACGGCCACATCACCGCTGTCGAATTGGTTGGCGCGAATGGCGGCCTGGCGCGCTATCACCTGACTGTGGAACCGTGGACGGCGTTCCTGGCGCACGGCCGGGATAGCCGCGTGTTCCAGGACATGACCGTGTGCGACATCCTCGATGCGCTCTTTGCCACGTATGAGGGGCAAGGCAGGCTGGCGCCCGCATGGCGCTTCGATATTGCCGAGCGCGCCGTATATCCACAGCGCAGCCTGACCACCCAGTATCAGGAAAGCGACCTGGCGTTTGCCGAACGGCTGATGCTGGAAGAAGGCCTGTTTTACTATTTTGAACATATGGGCGACGCCAGCAGCCCGTCCCTGGGCGGCCACACGCTGGTCATCGCCGACCATAATGGCGCGTTTCCGCCAAATGCCCAGCCCGCCGTCAACTTCACGCAACCGGGCGCCGTGATGAAGGTCGACAGCATCGACCGCTGGCGTACCGAATGGCGCCAGCAAACCAATGCCATCGAAATAGGCAGTTGGGATTACCGCTCACGCGATCAGCGACCAGTCGCCGTCCATGGCGACTTTTCCGGCGCGACCTTGCTCAGCCGCGACGTGCCTGGCGCTTATGCTTACGCGTCGCGCGAACAGGGGCAGCGCATCGCCGTCAGGCAGTTGCAAGCGCTGCAGGCCTGCAAGGAGATCCATGTCGGCGCCGGTACCGTGCGCACGTTGTCGCCCGGGACCACTTTCACCTTGCACGGCCATGCGTTATTCGACGCGGCCAGCGATGACGAACGCCATTTTTTAATCGTACGCACGGTTCATTTGATGCATAACAACTTGAGCGCCGACTTGCAGGCCAGCATCAGGCAGAGAATCAGTACCGGCCTGCTGGCCATGGCGATCAGCAAGGAGCAGGACAGCGGCCTGCTCCAGGGGGCGGGCATCGCCGAACGGCCCCTTTACCGTAACCGCGTTGATGCGATCCGCAGCAGCACTCCTTATCGCGCCACAGGCGCCGACCAGCACGGCCGTCTGCTGCATCCGCGCCCGACCGTAGCCGGGCAGCAGACGGCGATCGTGGTCGGCCCTCCCGGAGCCGTGATCCATACCGACCGAGATCATCGTATCAAGGTGCAATTTCACTGGCAACGAGGCACGCTCAGCCACAGCCGCCTGCCACACCCGCATGCCGACAGCCATACTGGCGCGCCTGGCGACGATGGCGCCGGCACCTGGGTGCGCGTGGCTACCACGATGGCGACCATGGCGGGCGCCAACTGGGGCGCAAATGCAGTGCCCCGCGTCGGCCAGGAAGTGCTGATCGATTTTTTAGAAGGAAACATCGATCGTCCGGTGGTCATCGGCACAGTCTACAACGGCCAGGGGCAGTCGGATGCTCAGCAAAACCAGGTGACCCACGGCGCGGGCGCAGCGACCGGCAACTCCCCGGCCTGGTTTCCGGGCGCTGCGGCCGGCCACGCCCATCCGGCGGCCTTGTCCGGCATTAAGTCGCAAACAATGAGCCATAGCGGCTTGGGCAGCGGCGCCTACAGCCAGTTGGTGTTCGATGACAGCCCTGGCCAGTCGCGCCTGTCGCTGCAACGCCATGCCGCCGCGCACGAAGGCACGGCGGAATTGAATCTGGGCCACTTGCGCCACCAGACGGACAACCAGCGCCTGGCACCGGCCGGTTTTGGTGCCGAATTGAAGACCGAACATGGCGCCGCGCTGCGTGCAGGACAAGGCCTGTTGCTGTCGACGCATCAGCGCAGCGGCGGCAGCGTGATGGATGCAAGCGAGGCGGTGGCGCAAATCGAACACAGCCTGGCGCTGCAAACGACACTGGCGCAAACTGCGCAAAAACATAACGCCGGTCTGAAGGACGAGCAAGGGCAGGCCGAAGCGGCGCCCGACACCTTGCCCGCGCTGCGGCAAATGCGGCACAGCATCGACACACTCAAGGCTGGCGACGGCAGCGGCGCGGCCCAGGTCATCGCCTACAGCGCCCCCCTGTTGCAACTGTCCAGCCCGGCCGGCATCGCCGCCACCACGCCGGCCCATGCCATCTTTGCTGCAGGCAACACCATCAGCATCGTGGCCGGCCATGACATCAACTTTGGCGCGCAAGGTAACCTTTTCCACGCTGTACAGTCCGGTATCAGCCTGTTCACCTATGGCAAGGTCAGCAAGGCCGACAAGCCGAACCAGGAAACCGGCATCAAGCTGCACGCCGCCAGCGGCAAGGTCAGCAGCCAGAGCCAGTCGGATGAAACCAGGCTGACCGCCGACAAGGCGGTGACAGTGGCAAGCACCAGCAAAGGCATCAACATCGCGGCCAAGCAGCACGTGCTGATGACAGTCCAGGGCGCTTATATCAAGCTCGAAGGCGGCAATATTGAGATCCACGGGCCGGGTAAGATGGAGTTCAAGGCCAGCATGAAAGAGTTGACGGGGCCGGCGCGCAGTACGGCGAAGCTGCCCTATTTGCCGAAGGCTGGCCAGGCTAAAAATTTCCTGGAATTGAATTATCGCTGGGACGATCTGCAACCGATGGTTGGGGCACCGTACACGCTCTTGTTTGCCAACGGCGTCACGATGGAAGGCAAGCTCGACGCGCACGGCTTTGCCCGCCTGGATGATATTCCGAACAGCGGCGCAGTGGTGCTGTATGGAGAGGACGAGCGTGACGCCGAACCGCGCAAGAAACAGAAAACCAATCAGGTGATCGGCGCTAAACCGCGTAGCGATGAAGAGGCGCAAGCCGTCCTTGAAAAATATCTGGCGCAGGAAGATGCGTATTACAACGATAATTATTTTCCAGACGAATTAGCCGAGATGAGTGCTGAGCGAACACCGGGCGCGGGGAGCCGCACACTCGAATACGATTTCCACTATGACGATTACCGCTATGCCGACGAAGAGACACCTGAAGACAGGGAAACCGAGAAAAATTATCGCGAGCGGCACGACAATGGTGAGGGGCAGGCATGAGTAATGTCGTGGGCGCTGTAGGGCCGGGCCATGGCAATGTCGTCTCGCCTGCCGGACGCGCCCTGCGCGAAGCCGACGATGGTATCGGCGGCTGGCTGGCCGAACTGGTGACAGGAGCAGGGTCCTCTCCATCGCACATCATCGTCACCGGCATCCTCGGAGTGATTCCGGGCGTTGGCCAGGCTATGGATGCGCGCGATCTGATTTTGGGCGTGATCCAGATTTCCAGATATCCTGCGGCAGTGGGCGGCTGGGTGGAGTTGGTGATCACCCTGGTCGGCTGCGTTCCGGTAGTGGGCGACAGCCTGAAAGTGGGTTTTAAACTCATGAAGCAAGGCAGTCATTTTGGCCGCGTGCTTGAAGCGGTCTCGCCTACCCTGCGCGGCAACGTTGAAAAATTCATGCGCAAGATCGATTGGGGCGCGCTAAGCAAGGATAGCAAAGGCCTGTTCAACAGTGCCATCGAAACCTTCATCGACGGCATCGACAGCTGGGTGGTCAAAGCCATGGCAGGCGGACCGGAAATCAGACAGCTCATCGGCGAACTGAAGGCGTTGCAGAAGCAGGGGCCGCGCATGATCGACGATGCCTTTGCCGACCTGAAAAAAGTGCACGCGAAGATGATGGGAGATGAACTTCCTCACACCACGGCGGCGCTAGGAGCGGCCACGGGCAAGGTGGCGCGGCAAGAGGCGCAGGATCTATCCAAGATCGTTGCCACGAAAGAAGGAAAGGCCGTCGCAGGGGGCGACAAGAAACTGCTGGCAAAGAAAAACAAGGACGCGAAGGAAAACAAGGCCACGCCGAATACCACCAAGGTGAATACCAAGAAAAAAGGCGAGAAAAAGAAAAGTTGGCGTAGCGGGGTGCCTGCGGAGCACATTACTGACTACTCTGTGAAAAACAAACATATTGCTTTTCACAAAGCTAATAATGGGGGTGTTTTGACTGAAGAACATAGCATGCCGCACAACGGCCTTGATCACCTGTGGTCAAATCCCTTGAATTTGATACAACCATTCGTGGTTGGCGAAACCAAGTCAAGCATCTTTGATTCCTTTAATTTAATCAATGCGTTGCCTTGCGAGATGAAAGAAAAATTTAATGCATTGAGAGAAGATGAAGCTGCCAATCCTCTCAAAAATGGAAGACCTAATATATTTGATAGTGAAGGACGCGATGAATATGCCGATAAGATCGTAAATGTAGGGCGTTCTGGAAATACAGGAGCCATAAGAGGCGGCCTGAATAAAGCCAATCGTGAAACAAAACTGGCTGCCCAGATGAGCCACGCCTGGATTGTCAATGCTCTGGAAAAAGAAAATCTCACAGCGCAAGGTATGATTATTAAAAAACTGATTAGGAAATATGAAAAATCCCAAGCGTCTGATAAAAGTTGCAGCCGCCCTTATGAGCGCTGGATTTGCTTGGTAACCGGAAGGCAATTGGCGCAGCATAAAAAATCAAACGGAAGTAAACATGCGATACAATTAATTTTTAATATTCCAGATAATTTAATGAATAGATAATTTAGAGGGTGACTTGTGGAAAAAATTATTGAGATGGATGATTTTCATAAGAGTAAAAGAGAAAAATTATTATCCTATGATATCTATAAGGAAAAGTGCGAGGATATAATTGAAACTTTTGACGTTGTGGGTGATAGCCTTAATAAAAATCAAGTTCATCTAAATAAGATTGAGCCTGTAAAGCTAATGGTCGCCACAAGAAGGCGATCTTGGGATGCAATAGATTTTCTCTCTGTTCAATATAGCGCCGGCATCGAAATTAAAAAAATAAGAAATTTTTATCCTGAGGTGCTGAGTTATTGGGAATCCTACGCCAAGTATAACGAGATTTACGATTCTCGACAAATATCAGAAAGTGATAGAGGTTTTCCACATTTCGAATTACCTGGTAATGATTTTGATCGTGTAAATAGGATGATGTGTTTTGGTATTTTATTGGGCTGGGATAATGCAATTCCACTTCTGGTGCCAATCATTGATTTTAATAATTACCAAAAAGATGGGATGCTGGAGCGGATGCTCGGGTTCTTTGTCAGTAGCAGACCGGAACCTCCCGACTCTTGTTTGCGGCATCTGCCATATTTTAAGACATTGAAAATTTTTTCAGCAGCGGAAAAAGATCGTCCAGCTTTGATGGCCGAGTATTTGGACGATTGGTACCACGCCAGCCGGCGCGAGCCATATTACGATGCGCATACGCGCGATATCTCATTCTGGGGTTATTGGTCCTGGGAAGCCGCAGCCATCACTTTTTTGCTCGACATCGACGACAGCAGTTATGCCAGCGCGCAGTTCTATCCCAAGGATCTGGTCGATTTCGCAAGGCAGGCCAGAAAGGATTACGCGCCGGAAGGCAGCGACCCGATGGCGCCCAAGGAACTGCGCGCCAAGGCTGGCGATCCCTGCCCTAAGGCTGGATTATGGCAGTCGCTCGATGTGGTGCCGGAACTGCGTCGTTATCAACAGAACGAGGAAATGGACAATCTGGGTTCGGTGTATGGATTGACCGTCTGGCGATTTACTGAACATGAACAATGACTGCATTGCGTATCTATTTTCGAGTCTGAAAAAGCATCACTTGAAATCCAGGATATAGTCCGCTGCACGGGACGCATGGCCCTGCGGGGCAGCAGCCAAGCGCGGCACACGTAAAAAAGCCCCGGCCGCAATCGCTGCAGCCGGGGCTTTCGAATGAATGGGCAGCTTGCGCCGCCCGCTATCAGTTACTGCACGTTACAGCACTTCGCTGGCGTGGTCGGCCAGGCGCGAACGCTCGCCGCGGGCCAGGGTGACGTGGCCGCTGTGGGTCCAGCCCTTGAAGCGGTCGACCACGTAAGTCAGGCCGCTCGAGCCTTCCGTCAGGTAAGGCGTGTCGATCTGTGCGATGTTGCCCAGGCACAGGATCTTCGTGCCGGGACCGGCGCGCGTGACGAGGGTCTTGACTTGTTTCGGCGTCAAGTTTTGCGCTTCATCGATGATGAGGAACTTGTTCACGAACGTGCGGCCGCGCATGAAGTTGAGCGACTTGATCTTGATGCGCGAGCGGATCAGGTCTTGCGTTGCCGCACGGCCCCATTCGCCGCCATCGGAGTCGGACTTGTTCAGCACTTCCAGGTTGTCGTCGAAGGCGCCCATCCATGGCGACATCTTTTCTTCTTCCGTGCCTGGCAGGAAACCGATGTCTTCGCCCACCGGCACCGTCACGCGGGTGACGATGATTTCATTGTAGAGCTTGGTTTCCAGCACTTGCGCCAGGCCGGCGGCCAGGGCCAGCAGGGTCTTGCCGGTACCGGCCTGGCCCAGCAGGGTGACGAAGTCGCATTCCGGATTCATCAGCAAGTTCAGGGCGAAGTTCTGCTCGCGGTTGCGCGCCGTCACGCCCCACACATTGTTCTTCGTGTGGCTGAAGTCGCGCAGGGTTTGCAGCACGGCCGTCTTGCCGTTGATCTGTTTTACCTGGCCGTAGAATGGCGTTTCGCCGTTTTTCGGTTCCAGGTAGATGAACTGGTTGACCAGCAAGGATGGAATGAACGGGCCCGTCACGCGGTAGAACGTCGAGCTGTAGCCGTTCTTGCTTTCCTGCCAGGATTCCATGTCCTTGCCGTGCTTGTTCCAGAAGTCGTCCGGCAATTGCACGATGCCCGAGTACAGCAAGTCCGTGTCTTCCAGTACATGGTCGTTGAAGTAATCTTCGGCCGGCAAGCCCAGGGCGCGCGCCTTGATGCGCATGTTGATGTCTTTCGACACCAGCACGACGGGGCGGCCTTCCTGTTCCGACTCCAGCGAGCGCACGACGGCGAGGATCTGGTTGTCGGCCTTGCCAACTGGTAAGCCAGCCGGCAGGTCGGCGCTTTGCAGACGCGTCTGGAAGAACAGACGGCCCTTGGCATCCTTGTTGCCCAGCTTGGACAGCAAAATGCCGTGTTCGATGGCGTCGTCGTCCGTGTTGCTGATCAGGGCGTCGAGCGTGCGCGAAACCTGGCGTGCATTGCGCGCCACTTCCGTCATGCCCTTTTTATGGTTGTCCAGCTCTTCCAGGGTCATCATCGGCAGGTACACATCGTGTTCCTCGAAGCGGAACAGCGACGATGGATCGTGCATCAGCACGTTCGTGTCGAGCACGAACAGTTTGCTGATGCCGCGCTGGTCGGCGGCGCGGCTGGCGGACGACTTGAGCTGCACTTCGACCGCCTTGTGCTTGGCCGGATGTGGCTGCTCGGCTTGCTTGACGGGCTTGATCGGCGTGACCTTGCCTTTTGCCGCCGGCCTGGCTTTTGCTGCCGGCGCGGCAACGACGGCAGGAGCGGCCGCAGGCACAACAACGGCTGGCGCAGGCGCCGGCTTGGCGACCATCAGGGCCGCCACTTGCTTGATCTTCGTGGCCGCATTGCGGACCGGCTTGGCAACTTCGGCGATCGCCGCTTCAATGATCGGTGCAGCCACTTTCTTGGCTGCCGGGGTTTTGGTGGCCGGGCGCGCTGCGCCTGCGGTTGGGTAATCTTGGGTGGCCAGGATGGTGGCTGGCTTGCTCGGTAATTTTGGCAGTGGCATCAGGATCTCAATCAAAAAATTTCTGGAATGAATCGCCCATGGGCAGCCAGCTTCTGGCGGCACTTCTCATGGGGTGGATGCGGGGGAACAACAATGCTACAGGACGAGTAACTGCCGGAAGGCCGGCAGCATGGCCGGTCATGGACGCCATAGTCGGGCTACAGGCCCGCCTGGCGGAGTGGATGGAGGCGCTTCGTTGACTCAAAATGGCGATAGGTACCGTGAACTGAACTGCGGTTGAACCAGGCTCGCTGGAAGCCGACAACGCGCATTGGATCAATATGGACGATCAATTCAGATGCGCTACGAATTCCAGCACTTCTTCCACGTGAGTTGCGACCTTCACGCCTCTCCATTCTTTCACCAATCGGCCCTGGGCGTCAATCACAAACGTGCTGCGCTCGACGCCACGCACGGTCTTGCCGTACATCTGTTTCATCTTCATGACGTTAAACAGCAGGCAAACGGCTTCGTCCGGGTCGGAAATGAGCTCGAATGGCAGCTCCAGCTTGGCTTTGAAGCTTTCGTGCGAGCGCAGGGAATCGCGGCTGATGCCGTAGATTTCCACACCGGCAGCGACGAATTGCGAATACGCATCGCGGAAGGCGATGTTTTCCGTGGTGCAGCCAGGAGTGTTGTCCTTCGGATAGAAAAACAGCACCGTGGCCTTGGCCGGGCGGCCCAGCAACTGAAAGGTCTTGCCGCTGGTCATGGCGGCGCTAAAGTCGGGTATGCTAACGAGGGATTGGCTATCAGCCACAGGTTCTCTCCTGAACGGTGATCATCAGCGCTGGTTTTTAATCTGGCAACGCATCCAGGTGCAACAATACAGCATTCAGGCCGCTTTGCCCTGCACAATCAGGCGTCCCGAACGGCCTGGCAACTCATCCCAGGTGACGGGACAAACGGGCAAGTCCGTATTTTTTATCTTTTCATAATAATCGCCCATCGCTGCAAACTGGTAGCCCTGGGCTTTCCAGCCAGCCAGCAGTTGTTCGAAAATGGGGGCGAGTTTCTGTCCTTCAAGTTCCGCGTGCAAGGTATACACGTGATCGCGGGGATTATCCGCCGTCAGCGACAATATATGCGCGGCAACATTGCCGGTCGTGATCAGCTTGCCGTCGATTTCGCAGCCCAGCAATTCATCCAGGGTGGGCAGAGTGGTGGGCAATTGTACGCATTGCAGGATGGTGTTGCCATTGCGCACGCGGTGCGGGCCATTGCTGGCATGCACCATGGCGCCGCGCGCGTCGAGCATGGCGCGGCCGTCGGAGGCAAAGCGGTAGCCGGCCGTGTCGTGTTCGACAAAGGCGCTGACATTCATTTGCCAGCCGGCCGCGCCGTGCGTGTGCGGCTTGGCGCCAAACACTTGCTCGTAGCGGTTGGCGGCCTTGCGCATCATGTTGATGGTCCAGGCGGCGTTGCGCTTGGCCACGTTGTCTTGCCACAGGGTGTGATCCCAGGTGTGGATGCCGCACTCGAAACCGGCATCGCGCACGGCGCGCAATTGCGCCGCGCATTGCTTGCCGATATCGGGTCCCGGCAGCAAAGTGCCGTACATCAATGTTTTCAAGCCGTAGTGTTCGACCACCGAGGTGCGCGAGACCTTGCTGAAAAAGCCCGGTTTCAAGGCGCGCCGCAGGGCCCAGCCCGTATGGTCGGGGCCCAGCGAGAACAGAAAAGTGGCCTTGGCCTGGTGCGCGGCCAGCATGCGCACCAGATTGCCCATGCCTTCACGGGTGCCGCGATAGGTATCGACGTCGATTTTCAGGGTCAGGAACGGCTTGCTCAACATTAATCCATCAGTGCTTTGGCTTGGGCTACCTGGCTGCGGTAGGCGTCGAAAATATTGCGCAGGGAATCGGCCATGGTGGTGGTCGGCGCCCAGCCCAGCTCTTCGCAGGTATTCGTGATTTTCGGCACGCGGTTTTGCACGTCCTGGTAGCCGGCGCCGTAGTAGGCGCCCGAGGTCGTTTCCACGATGTTCACGTGTTTCGCGCCTTCGGCGTATTCCGGATATTCGGCGGCCAGGGTCAGCATCATGCCGGCCAGGTCGCGGATCGAATAGTTATTGATCGGATTGCCAATGTTGTAGATCTTGCCGCTGGCGATGCCGTTCTTGTTGGCGATGATGCGCATCAGCGCATCGATGCCGTCGTCGATGTAGGTGAACGCGCGTTTCTGCGCGCCGCCGTCGACCAGCGAGATGTTTTCGCCGCGCACGATGTGGCCGAAGAATTGCGTCACCACGCGCGAGGAACCTTCTTTTGGCGTGTGGATCGAGTCCAGGCCCGCGCCGATCCAGTTGAACGGACGGAACAGGGTGAAGTTCAAGCCTTCCATGCCGTAGCCCCAGATCACGCGGTCCATCAGCTGCTTGGCGTTCGAATAGATCCAGCGCGGCTTGTTGATCGGGCCGCAGATCAGTTCCGAGTTTTCCGGGTCGAATTCCTCGTCATGGCACATGCCATACACTTCCGAGGTCGACGGGAAGACCAGGTGCTTGCCGTACTTGGCGGCCGAGCGGACGATGGGCAGGTTGGCTTCGAAGTCCAGTTCGAAGACGCGCAGCGGCTGCTTGACGTAGGTCGATGGCGTGGCGATGGCCACCAGCGGCAGGATCACGTCGCATTTCTTGACGTGGTACTCGACCCATTCCTTGTTGATCGTGATGTCGCCTTCGAAGAAGTGCATGCGCGACTTGTAGTTGTCATCTTCCAGCAATTCCGTGATGCGGTCCGTGTTCATGTCCATGCCGTAGACATGCCAGTCGGTGGTTTCCAGGATGCGCTTGGACAGGTGGTGGCCGATGAAGCCGTTGACGCCTAAGATGAGGACTTTTTTCATGTGAGATTCTCTTGTGTGATATCAGTGTGTGCTGACGCGGGTGGTCAGACTTGCTTGCAACTGCTGAGCCGAAACCGGCTCCCCGGCAGCCCTCAGCGCGGAAATGGCCAGCATGCGGCCGTCTCCGCAGACGCCAAAGATGCAATTATCCACTACCGCCAAGCCAGGTGGCAAACTTCCTGCTGAAAGCTTGCTTAAACGGGCTTTTTCGATGATGTAAATGACATTGTTGAATTCGGTGAACGCGCCGGGATAGGGGGGCGCGACGGCCCGGTGCAGGTTGTATACCTGCTGCGCCGGTAACTTCCAGTCGATGCGGCCGTCTTCCGGCGTGCGTCCGCCAAAGTAGCCGCCCTGGCGCAAATCGTTGAGCTGGCGCGGCGCCGTGCCGTCTAGCAAGGCCGGCAGCACGTGCCACAAGGTTTGTTCCGCCGCCACGGTGACCTTGCCGAATACTTCGAAGGCCGTGTCGTCGGGCAGGATGGGCACGGCCGTTTGCGCGACGATGGCGCCGGCATCGGGCTTGACCGTCATTTCATGCAGGGTGGCGCCCGTTTGCGGGGCGCCATGCAGCACGGCCCAGTTGACGGGCGCGCGGCCGCGGAACTGCGGCAGCAGCGAGCCGTGCATATTGTAGGCGGGCGCGACTTCCAGGATGCTGGCCGGCAGCATGTGGCGGTAGTAAAAGCTGAACAGCATGTCCGGTGCCGCCGCCTGCACCTGCGCCAGCAATTCGGGCGCGCGCGCGTCCGAAGGCGTGATGTACGGAATGCCTTCGGCCTGGCACAGGCTGGCGACGGATTCGAACCACAGGTTTTCCGTGGGGCTGTCTTCGTGCGTGACGACGAGGGCGATGTCGACGCCGCCGGCCAGCAGCACCTTGATGCAGCGCACGCCGACATTGTGGTAGCCGAAGACGACGGCGCGTGGGGCGCCCATCAGCGGCCCACCTGGCGCTTTTCCAGGCGCACATACGATGCCGCCTCGGCTTCCGCCTGGACCATGCCGTCCTGCAAGATGGTTTGCACCACGTAGCGGGGTCGGGCGCGCACTTGCTGGAAGATGCGTCCCACGTATTCGCCCACCAGGCCGATGCCGAACAGGATCACGCCCATCAGGAAGAAGGCGATGGCGAACAGGGTAAACACGCCTTGCGCCTCGGCGCCGAACAGGAAGCGGCGCGCCAGCAGATAGATCACCAGCACGGCCGAACTGAAGGACAGCAGCATGCCCAGCATCGAAAAGATTTGCAGGGGTATCAGCGAAAAGCCCGTGACCAGGTCGAAATTGAGGCGGATCAGGCTATACAGCGAATATTTCGACTCGCCGGCCGAGCGTTCCTCGTGCTCGACGGTAATTTCCGTGGGCTTGCGGGCGAACGTGTAGGCCAGGGCGGGCACGAAGGTGTTGACCTCGGCGCACTGGTTGACCAGGTCGATCACGTTGCGGCCATACGCGCGCAGCATGTTGCCCTGATCGGTAATCTTGATATTCGTGATCTTTTCACGCAGACGATTCATCATCTTCGAGGCCAGGGTGCGCCAGGCGGAATCTTGCCGCTTGCGCCGGATCGAGCCCACGTAATCGTAGCCTTCGCGCATCTTCGCCACCAGGTTGCCGATTTCTTCGGGCGGGTTTTGCAGGTCGGCGTCGAGCGTGACCATGATCTGCCCGCGCGACGCTTCAAAACCGGCCAGGATGGCCATGTGCTGGCCATAATTACCGTTGAACAGGACGACGCGCGTGACGTCGGGGCGCTGGCGGAACTGTTCCGCCAGGATGGCCACCGAATTGTCGCGGCTGCCGTCGTTGACGAAGATGATCTCGTAGCTTGTCTGCAAGGCGTCGAGGGCCGGATACAGGCGGGCGAACAGGCTGGCCAGGCCATCCTGCTCGTTGTAGATTGGAATGATAATGGACAGTTCAGGTTTCATCGGCGCGCTGCTCATTTGATGAGTATGGATTTGACGGTGGCGACGGCGCGTTCCACGTCCTGTGTCGTCATGGCGTAGAACATCGGCAAGGTCACGGTCAGGCGGCCGATCTTTTCCGAGACGGGGAACATGCCCTCGGTAAAGCCGCGTTCGCGGTACATGGTAAACAGGTGGATCGGTGCGTAATGATAGCCCGTTCCCACGTTTTGCTGCGCCATTTGCTGCATGAAGTCAGCGCGCGTGCCGGGGCCATTATCGGGCAGGATGATCTGGAACAAATGCCAGTTGCTGTTCTCAAAATCCTGCACCGGCAGCTGGGCGCCGCTCAGGGCTTCGAAGTCGCTGCCGAATTGCGCAAAGTAATGGCGCGCCAGCGCGCGGCGGTGGGCCGTGATCGCATCGATATTGGCGAACTGGCCCAGGCCGATGGCGGCCATGATGTCGCTCATGTTGTATTTGCCGCCCAGCACGTCGACGTCGATGCCGTCGACGCCGCTGCGCGTGACGCCCTGCAGCCGGTATTTCTCGGCCAGCTTGGCTTCTTCCAGGTTGTTCAGGACCAGCGCGCCGCCTTCGCCCGTGGTGATGTTCTTGTTGGCCTGGAAGCTGAACGAGACGAAGTCGCCAAACGCGCCGATGCGCTTGCCTTTCCACGTGGAGCCGAACGCTTGCGCCGCGTCTTCCACGACGCGCAGCTTGTACTTGTCTGCAATCGCGTACAGGCGGTCCATGTCGACGGGCAAGCCGGACAGGTAGACGGGGATGATGGCTTTCGTGCGCGGGGTGATGGCCGCTTCCAGCTTGTCGAGGTCGATATTGCGCGTGACGGGGTCGATGTCGGCAAACACGGGCGTGGCGCCCACTTCGATGATGACGTTGGCCGTCGCTACCCACGACACGGGCGTGGTGATGACTTCGTCGCCGGGGCCGATGCCGGCGATGCGCAGCGCGATTTCCATGGTGCACGTGCCCGAATTGAAGGTGCGCACGGGACGCCCGCCGAAATACTCGGACAGCTGGGCTTCGAAGGCCTGCACTTTCGGGCCGCTGGTGATCCAGCCCGAGCGCAGCACGTCGCCGACGGCGGCGATGGTCGCTTCATCGATGGTGGGTTTGGAAAAGGGCAAAAAGGGCAGGGTAGAGGTCATGGGCGCAATTCTTGAATCTGTATTGGGTCAGGGTATCGGTATCGCCGAGGCTGCCAGTGCCGTGAAAGGCGCTGGCAGGCATGGCTATTTTATATCGTCAGTATGGCGGCGCAGCCAGTTCAGCGGTGAAAAATTCAGCTGATGCGGGGGCGGGGCAGGCTGGCCAGGGGCGCGGTCCGTGCTGCCTCGCTTCCCGGTTAAACATTATTTGTTGGCAATGACCATGCGGCGCGCATCTTCGGCAATCACGCGCATGGGCACGCCACGCGCTTGCAATTCCTTGTAACGGTTCAGGCTGATAATCGCCATGCCCCGCACGCCGGCATGGGCATCGTTCGTCCATTGCGTGATGAAAGTCTCGATGTCCGGAATGGACAGCTCGGGCTGCTGTTTCAGGCCAAACGTGAACTCATCCCAGTAATCGACGAGGATCACGGGCCGCTGCAGGTAATACGTCAGCGACTGCTCATAGATGCCGACCGAATAGAGCTTGGTATCGGCCGTCAGTTCGGCCTGGATCTGCGGCAGCATGTCGGTGCCTGCGCGGTTCTGGCCATACAGTTCGGAGCCGGCCAGGATGCAGTGCGTGGCCAGGAAGCCGGCGCCGGCGATGGTCAGCACGGTCATGTCGCGGCGCAGCTGGCGTGCATGCAGCAAGGCCAGGGCGCCGCCGGCCAGGGCGAAGAAGCCGGCCGCCATCAGCCATGGCTGGTAACCCTTGAGCGCGACCAGGGCTTCCGCGTCGCGTGCGCTGGCCTTGCCGAAGGCGATCGGTCCGCCGATCAGGATGGCCGCGCCCAGCACGCACAGCAGGCCGGCGGCGAACAGGCGCTGGCGGCGCGAAGCCGATTCCAGATACAGCGCCACCAGCAGGGCCAGCGCCGGGAAGACGGGCACGATGTAGCCAGGCAGCTTCGAGGTCGAATAGCTGAAGAAGAAGAAAATGAAGACGGCCCAGATCAGCAGCATCAAGCGGGGCTGGAAGGCGCCTTCCTGGCGCTGGAACGCGGCGACCAGGCTTTGCGGCAGCACGCCTATCCAGGGCAGGATGCCGGGAATGAGCAGCACCAGGAAGTAGTACCAGGCGCCTTCGCGCTTGTGGCCCTTCATCAGGAAGCGCTGGAAGTGCTCGTGGATGAAGAAGAAATGCGGCTGTTCCGGATTGCGCAGGGCGACCAGCACGAACCACGGCGTGGCGATGGCAAAGAACACCAGCAAGCCCTTGACAAGGTGCAAACGCGTCCAGATGCGCCAGTCGCGCGCGCACAGCGAATACAGCACCAGCACGCCGCCCGGCAGCACGATGCCGATCAGGCCCTTGGCCAGCACGGCCAGCGCCATGGCGGCCCAGCAGGCCAGCATCCAGTTGCGCCGCTCGTTCGCCGTGGCGTCGTCGCGCTGGGCGATCAGCAGGCTGCCCAGGGTGAGGGTCATCATGCCCGACAGGCCCATGTCCAGCGAATTGATCTGGCCGGAAGCGAGCCAGAACAGGCTCGACGCCAGCACCAGGCCAGCATACAGGCCCACGCGCGGGCCGAACACTTTTTTGCCCGCGTAGGCCGTCATGCACACGCCGATGATGCCGCACAGGCCAGTCCACAAACGCGCCTGCCATTCGCCCAGGCCGAAGGCGGCGAAGGTCAGCGCATTCATCCATGTTTGCAGCGGCGGCTTTTCAAAGTACTTGATGCCGTTCAGGCGAGTGGTGATCCAGTCGCCCGTGACGAACATTTCGCGCGCCATCTCGGCGTAGCGGCCCTCGTCGGGCGGTACCAGGGTACGGATACCCAGCGCATACAGGGTGACGACGATGAAGATGCCCAGCAGCGACCACATCAGCACCCGCGACGAGTGCAGCTCGTTGACGTTGATTTTCATGCGGCCTTGCCTGCGGCCGGGGCCAGAATCAGTGCCAGGGTGACTTTGCGGCCTTCGCCCATGAGGATATTGTAGGTGCGGCAGGCAGCCTGGCTATCCATGCACTCGACGCCGATGCGGCGCATGGTCAGCGCGGCCGTCAGCTTCGGGTGCACGAAGCGCTGGCGCTCGCCCGTGCCGAGGATGACCACGTCGGGTGCGTCGGCCAGGATTTGCGCGAAATGCGCCTCCGTTAATTCTTCGAAACTGGTGACTTCCCACGCGCGTGGCGGTGTTTCCGGCATGACGATCAGGCTGTAGTTGTAGGGCTGGGCATTGATCTCGACGCCGTTTTCGTCATAGCCGGTGACAGTCTGGTATTGTTGGGTGCTGCTGGCGTGGAGTTTCATGGCGATATCGGGGCTGGTCGTGTCGGTTGATCGGTGCGCGCGCGGCCAAACTGCGTGCCGCGGCCAAGGGCGTAAGCATGCCATAAATGACAGAAAAGAGCGACTGAAAAGCAATATCCTTTCCAAATTGCAATGTTCGGCGCCACAGTGGCAATGCCTGCCTGCGCCATGGTAATGCTGCAAGATTAAGGGAAGATGAAGATGGCGCCCGCCCGATTGCCGTGCGGAGACGCCGGCGTGGCAGAATCGGCGTCAAATGCTGGGGTTCGCCATGTTTAATTTGATAAAATGGCCTGTTTTCGGCGAGAATGGTTGTTTTCGCCTTGCAGTCTTTCGCATCGCAGTTTCACGGGTTCATAGTTCTGGCGCGGCTATCATGCTGCAAGCTTCGGTCTCCGCGCCGCATCACGACAGGGATTTATTTTGCGACCGATTCAGAAATCGAATAAATTGGCGGACGTCTGCTACGACATCCGCGGCCCGGTCCTGGAAAAATCCAGGCAAATGGAAGAAGAAGGCCACAAGATCACCAAGCTCAATATCGGCAATCTGGCCGTATTCGGCTTCGATCCGCCCGACGAGATCGTGCGCGACATGATGCTCAATCTGCAGAACGCGGCCGGCTATACGGATTCGAAAGGCATGTTCGCGCCGCGCAAGGCCGTCATGCACTACACGCAGGGCAAGAATATCGCCGGCGTGACCATCGATGACATTTACCTGGGCAATGGCGCTTCCGAACTGATCGTCATGTCGATGAACGCGCTGCTCAACAGTGGCGACGAAGTGCTGGTGCCGGCGCCCGATTACCCGCTGTGGACGGCCGCCGTCAGCCTGTCGGGCGGCAATCCCGTGCACTATGTGTGCGACGAGCAGAACGAGTGGTATCCCGACATCGAGGACATGCGCCGCAAGATCACGCCGCAAACGAAAGCCATCGTCGTCATCAACCCGAACAATCCCACGGGCGCGCTGTACCCGGTTTCCGTGCTGCTGCAGATCGTCGAACTGGCGCGCCAGCACCAATTGATCATTTTCGCCGACGAGATCTACGACAAGGTGCTGTATGACGAAGCCGAGCACGTGTCGATCGCCTCGCTGGCTGACGACGTGCTGTTCATCACCATGAACGGCCTGTCGAAGAATTACCGCTCCTGCGGCTACCGTTCCGGCTGGATGGTGGTCTCGGGCGAAAAGCGCCACGCAAAAGATTACATCGAGGGCCTCAACATGCTGGCCTCGATGCGGCTATGCGCCAACGCGCCGGGGCAGTTTGCCATCCAGACGGCGCTTGGCGGCTACCAGAGCATACAAGACCTGGTGGGGCCCGGCGGGCGCCTGTTGAAACAGCGCGACCTGGCGCACAAGCTGCTGACCGATATCCCGGGCGTCACCTGTGTCAAGCCAAAGGCCGCGCTGTACATGTTCCCGCGCCTGGACCCGGAGATCTATCCGATCGCCGACGACCAGCAGTTTGCCTATGAATTACTGGCCGAAGCGAAGGTCCTGATCGTGCAGGGCACGGGCTTCAACTGGATCGCGCCCGACCATTTCCGCGTCGTCTTCCTGCCCAACTCCGATGACCTGACCGAGGCCATGGGGCGCATTGCGCGCTTCCTCGAAGGTTACCGCAAGCGTCACGGCCGGGGCTGAACCAGCCAGCAGCAATCTCGATCAACCTGGCGCCGCCCAAAGGGGGTGCCACTTATGAGCAGTCAAGCACAACTATGAAATCCATCAAGATCGGCCTGCTGGGCCTGGGCAACGTCGGTTACGGCACGTTCAGCGTCCTGAAACGCAACCAGGAAGAAATCAAGCGCCGCGCGGGCCGCGGCATTGAAGTCGTCGCCGTCGCCGTGCGCGACGTGGCGCGCGCCGAAGCGCTCGTCGCCGGCGGCTGCAAGGTCGTCAATGACCCCTACCAGATCGTCAACGATCCCGAGATCGACATCGTCGTCGAACTGATCGGCGGCTACGACCTGTCGAAAACCCTGGTGATGCAGGCGATTGCCAACGGCAAGCACGTGGTCACGGCCAACAAGGCCCTGCTGGCCGTGCACGGCAACGAAATCTTCGCCGCCGCCCAGGACAAGGGCGTGATGGTGGCCTTCGAGGCGGCCGTCGCCGGCGGCATCCCCATCATCAAGGCGCTGCGCGAAGGCTTGACGGCCAACCGCATCGAATGGATCGCCGGCATCATCAACGGCACCACCAATTTCATCCTGTCCGAGATGCGCGACAAGGGCCTCGATTTTGCCACCGTGCTGAAACAGGCGCAGGAACTCGGTTACGCGGAAGCCGACCCCACCTTCGACATCGAGGGCGTCGACGCCGCGCACAAGGCCACCATCATGTCGGCCATCGCCTTCGGCATCCCGGTGCAGTTCGACAAGGCCTACGTGGAAGGCATCAGCAACCTCAATGCCGTCGACATCCGCTACGCCGAGCAACTGGGCTACCGCATCAAGCTGCTGGGCATCACCAAGCGCGCCACCGTCAACGGCGTGGAAGGCATCGAGCTGCGCGTGCATCCGACGCTGATCCCGGCCAAGCGCCTGATCGCCAACGTGGAAGGCGCCATGAACGCGGTGCTGGTGCATGGCGACGCCGTCGGCGCCAGCCTGTATTCGGGCCGCGGCGCGGGCGCCGAGCCGACCGCTTCGTCCGTGATCGCCGACCTGGTCGACATCACCCGCCTGGCCACGGCCGATCCGGAACACCGCGTGCCGCACCTGGCGTTCCAGCCGAACGCGATGACCGATATCGCGATTCTGCCGATGTCGGAAATCACCACCAGCTACTACCTGCGCATGCACGTGGCCGACCAGCCGGGCGTGCTGGCCGACCTGACGCGCATCCTGGCCGAACGCGGCATCTCGATCGACGCCATGCTGCAAAAAGAGCCGGCCGAGGGCGAGACGCACACGGACATCATCATGCTGACGCACCAGACGCAGGAAAAGAACGTCACGGCCGCCATCGAGAAGATGGAAGCCCTCAATAGCGTGGTAGGGACGGTCACCAAGATCCGCCTGGAAAACCTGAGCTGAGCGTTTGCAGCGATCCATGCAAAACGGCGCCCGCGGGCGCCGTTTTTTTATGCGTGATGTTGCCGGATGACGGCGCCCATGCCCATGTGGTCATGGCAAGTAGGTCGGATTAGTGCGGCAAGGCCGCACGTAATCCGACAACATTGTTGGCATGGCCGATGGTGCTGTCGGATTACGGCCCTTCGGACCTAATCCGACCTACGCCTACACCGCTCAAGGCGCGGCGACGGGGCCTACATCCATGCCGTCATAGCTGGCCAGCAGGTTGTCTTGCGCAAACGCCATCAGTGCGCCATTGCGCGCGTGCAGGCTGTCGACGCCATGCACTTCGGCCTTTTCCACGTGCAGTACCCACACGGGCGGTGCCGCCGGATCGTCGAGTTCCGGCTGATACAGCTCCACCGGGCGGTAGCCCTGCAGCGCCAGCAGGGTGGCGGCCTGCTCCAGCGGTTCGGACGTGGGGTTGGTGAAGTAATAGCCCCACAGCAGCGGCTGGGACAGGTCCCACGGCGCGTTCTCGGCGATATTGGCAAACAGTTCGGTTACATCTTCTTTGGTCATCATGGCGCTGCCTTCCTTAAAATCTCAGGACGCGATCTTAGCATCGACTGGCGCCGGGGCGAAATACACGCCGACTTTCAGCCCATGTCCATTCGCCGCCGTCGCCAGTTCCAGGCGCGCGCCGTGCAGGGCCGCGATGTCGCGCACGATGGCCAGGCCCAGCCCGGCGCCGCCCGGATTGCTTTCCAGCGCCGCGCCGACGCGGTAGAACGGCGTGAACACGCGTTCGCGTTCCGTTGGCGGGATGCCGGCGCCGCTGTCTTCCACTTCCAGCAGCGTTTCGTCTCCACGGCCGCCCGCGCGCACGCGCAGGATCACGCTGCCGCCCTGCGGCGTGTAGCGCAGGGCGTTGTCGACCAGGTTGGCCACCAGTTCATGCAGCAGCAGGGCCTGGCCATGCACGGGCGCTTCGTCGGGCGCTTCCAGCGACAGGTCGATATTTTTGCCGACGGCGGCCATGGCCATCTCCAGCCCAACCTGCTGCGCCACATCGCGCAAGGACACCGTCTCCATCGCCAGGTTCTCGCCGCCATGCTCGATGCGCGCCAGGGTCAGCAGGCGGTTGGCCAGCAGCACGGTCGAATCGGTGGTGACGGCGATCGAACGCACGATGTCGCGCAGGGCGGCGATGTCCGGCGGCGCGCCTGCCTGGCGGTCGCATTCGCGCATGGCCAGTTCGGCCTGGGTTTTCAGCACCGTCAACGGCGTGCGCAGCTGGTGCGAGGCGTCGGCGATGAAGCGGCGCTGGCTGGCGATCAGCTGCTGCAGGCGCGACATGGAGCCGTTCATGGCGCTCACCAGCGGGCGCATTTCCTTGTGCACCAGCGTGGGATCGACGTCGGACAGGTCGGACAGGGTGCGCGTCTCGACTTCCGTTTTCAATCGCATCAGCGGGCGCAGCACCAGGCGCACGGCAAACCACACGAGGGCGCCCATCACCAGTATCATCGCCGCCTGCCAGATCAGGGTATCGAACAGGATCTGGTTCGACAGGCCGCGCCGCGCGTCCAGCGTCTCGGCCACCTGGATCAGGGCGATGCCGCGCATCGAGTCGTCATACACGGGCTGCAGCAGGGCGGCGATGCGGATCGGCTTGCCGTGGTAGTCGGCGTGGTAGAAGCGCACCAGGGCCGGATAATTCTGCGAGCGGGGCACGTTTTTCGGCACGGGCGGCAAGTCGCCATAGCCCGACACCAGCTCGCCATTGATGCCCGTCACCTTGTAGTAGATGCGGCCCAGGGTGTCGGTCTCGAAGCTGTCGAGTGCCACGTACGGCACTTCGGCCACTACCTTGCCGTTGACGATGGAGACTCTTTCGGCCAGCGCCCGCGTCGACGCCAGCAGGGAGCGGTCGTAGGCCATGTCGGCCGCGTCGAGCGCATTGCGGTAGACAAAAACGGCATCGAGCAGCACCAGCATCACCAGCGGGATGAGCAGCCAGCGCAGCAGCTGGCTGCGCAAACTGCCCAGCGGCCGGCCCTGCGCCCGGCGCCGGCGCAGGCGTTCCAGCAGGGGCGGGCGTGGGGCGCGCTCGGTCATTTTGGCGCGGCCGGCGCCATCGCGCTGCGCGGCTGCAGCAGGTAGCCGATGCCGCGCAGGGTGGTGATGACGGCGCCGTCGGGCGAGCCGCTTTCCACGCCGCTTTCCAGCTTTTTGCGCACGCGGTGGATATACAGTTCGATGGCGTCCAGGTTGGCGTCGTCGGCCAGCGCGAAGACTTCGTCGAACAGCTTTTCCTTCGACACGGCGCGCCCCGAGCGCGTGATCAGCGCTTCGAGCACCGCGTGTTCGCGCGGCGTCAGCGCCAGCGCCGCGCCACCATAGCTGAACATGCGCGTGACGGTGTCGAAACTGAGGGCGCCGCAGGTGTGGACAAGGGCTTCGTTGCCCTGGCTGCGGCGCAGCAGGGCTTTCACGCGCGCTTCCAGTTCGGCCAGTTCGAACGGTTTGGCCATGTAGTCGTCCGCGCCCAGGTTCAGGCCCTGTACTTTTTCATCGAGGCCGCCGCGCGCCGTGAGTATCATGACGGGAGTCTTGCCGCGCGTGCCGCCGCGCGCGCGCAGGCGGCGCAGCACGTCCAGGCCATCCATCTTCGGCAGGGTCAGGTCGAGCAGCACCAATGAATATTCCTGCGTGTGCAGCAGGGCGTCGGCATCGGCGCCGTTGTGGGCGGTCTCCACCGTCAGGTGCGCGTCGCGCAGGGCCTTTGCCAGCCAGTGCGACAGCTCCAGATGATCTTCCACTAATAATATGCGCATGGTCTCCGCCATTCGTTTGAAACGATACAGTGTAAGCCTGCTGGCGCCGCGCCGACAGGGGCGGCGATGAATAAGTTTGTCCTCCTTGTGGCTGGCGGACGACACCTGTCAGTCTGAAAGCGAATTGAAAGGATCACGATCATATAGTGTGATCCTGATTCATGAAATTGATCAGGCATATCACCAATAACTATATCTAAGGGAGACACTTTACATGAAGAAAACCGCATTCTCGCTGGCCGCCATGGCAGTACTTGCCGCAGCTGGCAGCGCCCACGCCCAGTCGAACGTCACCCTGTACGGCCGCCTGGACGCCGGCATCAGCAACACCAGCAACGCCGGTCCGAACAAAAGCTCGATGACGCAAGTGAGCTCCGGCGGCATGAACACCTCGCGCTGGGGCATCCTGGGCAGCGAAGACCTGGGCGGCGGCCTGAAAGCCGTCTTCAATCTGGAAGGCGGCATCCTGGTCGACACGGGCGCGGCCGACGGCGCGCTGTTCAAGCGCCAGGCCAACGTGGGCCTGGAAGGCGCGTTTGGCCGCGTCGTGCTGGGACGTTCGTTCACCACCGTGTACGATTTCGTGCTGCCATTCGATCCGATGGCGTATGCGCCGTTCTACTCGTGGGCCACCTCGGCCAACGCGACGGGCCCGAGCAAATACGGCATGACGACGGCCTTCGACAACATGGTCAAGTACTCGGGCAAGACGGGCGACTTCAGCTACGGCGCATCGTACGGTTTCGGCGAACAGTCGACGGGCAACTCGGACAGCGCCAAGCTGTCCACGGCCGTCACCTACAAGACCGGTCCGGTCAGCCTGCTGGCCACGTATGAACAGGTCAACGGCAACACCATCGCCGGCGGCGCGCGCGACAAGACCACCGTGTACCACCTGGGCGCCATGTATGACGACGGCCCGTGGAAAGTGCAGGCGGCGGCGCGCGACTACAAGCTCGATCCTGCGGCAGCCGGCAAGGCCGACGTGCGCGGCACCCTGTACTGGGGCGGCGTCAGCTACAAGACCACGCCGGTCGTCACCCTGACGGGCGTGATCTACTACCAGGACGTGAAAAACGTGGCGGCCAACCTCAATGCCGATCCGATCATGTACGTGGCGCGCGTGCGCTATGCCCTGTCCAAGCGCACCGACCTGTATGTGGCGGGCGCCTACGCCAAGGCCAAGCACAACCAGCTGGTCAGCCTGTCGCGTGACGACGCCGGTTTCGGCGACACGCAGCGCGGCCTGATCGCCGGCATCCAGCACCGCTTCTAAGGCATGACCATGCTGCGCACCGCGTTCCTGTCGCTGTTGTTGTTGTCCGCGCCGCTGCCCGCGCTGGTGGCAGCGGCCGCGCCTGAAGTCGACTGCGTGGTGCCGTCCAAGCCGGGCGGCGCCATGGACCTGACCTGCAAGCTGGCGCAGAAAGGGCTGCTGCAGCCCGATCCGGCGGCGGCAGCGCCGTTCGCGTCCTCGGTGCGCATCAGCTATCTGCCGGGCGGCATCGGCGCGGTGGCGTGGCGCTCGATGGGGTCGCAGCGCCGGCGTGCCGAAGCCAACACCCTGGTGGTGTTTTCGGGCGGTTCGCTGCTGAACCTGGCGCAAGGCAAGTTCGGCAACGCCAAGACGGGCGACGTGCGCTGGGTGGCGGCGCTGGGCGCCGACTACGGCATGATCGCCGTGCGCAGCGACTCGCCCTACAAGAGTCTGGCCGACCTGATCGCCGCGCTCAAGCGCCACCCCGACAAGGTGCTGATCGGCGTGTCCGGCACCATCGGCAGCCAGGACTGGGTGAAGATGGCGCTGGTGGCGCGCCAGGCCGGCATCGACCCGAAAGTGCTGCGCTTCGTGGCGCTGGAAGGCGGCGGCGAGATATTCACGGCGATGCAGGCCAACTACGTGCAGGTGATGTCGGGCGACACATCGGAAGCGACCCTGAACGCGGGCGACAGCCATGCGCGCGTGCTGGCGGTGCTGTCGGAAAAGCGCTTGCCCGGCGTGCTGGCCAGCGTGCCGACGGCGCGTGAGCAGGGCGTCGACGTGGTCTGGCCTATCATCCGCGGCCTGTGGATGGGGCCGCAAGTGCCGGAGCAGGATTACCAGCGCTGGGTGGCCACGTTCGACCGTGCGATGGCCACGCCGCAGTTTGCCCAGTGGCGCACGCAATCGGGCATGTATCCGTTCGCGCTGACGGGCGACAAATTGACGCAGTACGTAAACCAGGCAGTCGAACGCTACTCCAGGCAGGCGGCCGAACTGGGCCTGATGCGCTGAATCCCATAGCAAACCATACAACAATCACAGACGGAGACAAACCATGCAAACCAAAACCATTCTCGCCATCGCCCTGGCCGCCGCTTTCGCGGGTAGCACCGGCGCCGCTTTCGCCCAGGTGCCGGCAGGTTATCCGGCCGATTACCAGAAAATCATCGACGCGGCCAAGAAGGAAGGCAAGGTGGTGATCTACAGCGCCACCGACAGCAAGGCCGCCGCGCCGCTGATCAAGGATTTCAGCGCCCTGTATCCCGGCATCTCGGTCGAATACAACGACATGAATTCGACGGAAGTGTACAACCGCTTCATTTCCGAAGTGGCCGCCGGCGGCAACACGGCCGACGTGATGTGGTCGTCGGCGATGGACTTGCAGATGCGCCTGGCCTCCGATGGCTACGCCCTGAAATACAAGTCGGTCGAAGCGGGCAAGATTCCCGGCTGGGCCATGTGGGACGACCAGGCCTACGGCACCACGTTCGAGCCTGCCGCCATCGTCTACAACAAGCGTTTGCTCGATCCGAAGGAAGTGCCGAAGAACCACGACGACTTCGTCAAGCTGATCGCCACGCCGAAATTCAAGGACAAGGTCACCACCTACGACATCGAAAAGTCGGGCGTGGGCTTCATGTTCATGTCGCAGGACGCGAAGGAATATCCGCAGTTCCTGGCGCTGCAAAACGCGTTTGGCACGGCCAAGGTGCGCGTGCAGTCGTCGACGGGCACCATGATGGAGCGCATTTCGTCGGGCGAAAACCTGATCGGCTACAACGTGCTGGGCTCCTACGCCCTGGTGCGGGCCAAAACCGATCCGTCGATCGGCGTGGTACTGCCCAAGGATTACACCCTGATCCTGTCGCGCGTGCAGTTCATCAACAAGAACGCGAAGAACGTCAACGCCAGCAAGCTGTGGCTCGACTACATCCTGTCGCACCGCGGCCAGACCATCATCGCGAACGGCGCCAAGCTGTTCGCCATCCGCGCCGACGTCACGGGCGAGACCACCTCGGCGGACCTGATCAAGGAAATCGGCGCGGCCAATGTCAAGCCGGTGCCCGTGCATCCGATCATCCTGCAATTCCTGGGACCTGCCAAGCGCATGGCATTCCTCAAGCAATGGAAAGAAACAGCCGGCAAGAAGTAACGCCGTTCTGGCCGTCCGCAGGCGCGTGCCCGCGGACGGATGCCGTACCCTTCATTCATTGGATTCATCATGCAAACTGCTATCTTGCCGCTGCCTGCACGGTCGCGCTCTCCCTTGTCGCGCCTGAACTGGCCGCGCGGCGTGGTCGTGGCGATCACCATGGTCGCCATTTTCCTGCCGCTGTTCCTGATTTTTTATCAGAGCTTTCTGAACGCGCCGTTTTTCATGCCGGTGCGCGAATTCGGCTTTGATTCCTATCGTTTCATCTTCGATGATCCCGATTTCTCGATGGCCTTCAAGAATGGCCTGATGCTTGCCTGCGGCCTGACCGTGATCGCCGTGCCGCTGGGCGGCATGCTGGCCTTCCTGATGGTGCGCACCGATTTGCCTGGCCGCGGCTGGGTGGCGCCGATGCTGCTGGTGCCGATCTTTGTGTCGCCGATGGTGATGGGTTTTGGCTACGTCGTCTCGATGGGGCCCGTGGGCTTCTACTCGGTCTGGGCCAAGGAGCTGTTCGGCTTCGTGCCCTGGAATATCTATTCCTTCACCAGCATCGTCATCATCGCCGGCCTGACGCACGTGCCGCACGTCTACCTGTATGCCTCGTCAGCGCTGAAAAGCCTGGGTTCGGACGTGGAAGAGGCGGCCCGCGTGGCCGGCGCTTCGCCGGTGCAGGTCATGCTCAACGTGTCGCTGCCGATGATCATGCCGGCGCTGGCGTATGCGGGCGTGCTGGTGTTCTTCCTCGGCTTCGAAGTATTCGGCCTGGTGCTGGTACTTGGCGATCCGGAAGGCCATCTGGTGCTGCCGACCTATCTGTACAAGCTGACGAATAAACTGGGCACGCCGTCGTACCACCTGATGGCCGCCGTCGCCGTCTGCCTGGTGATGGTGACCATGCCGCTGGTGATGATACAGCGCTGGCTGCTCAAGTCCGCCAACAAATATGTGTCGATCAAGGGCAAGGGCGCGCGCAGCAAGGCGATGCCGCTGGGCCGCTGGAAGTGGCTGGCGTTTGCCTTGCTGGCAGGCTGGCTGATCTTCACCATCATCCTGCCTTTGAGCGGCATCGTGCTGCGCTCCTTCGTGCAGTACTGGGGCGAGGGCGTGCATCTGGCCGACGTATTGACCTTGCAGCACTTCCGCGATATTTTCGACCAGCCATCGCTGGTGCGCGGCATCGTCAACACCATCCTGATCGGCGTCGTCGGCGGTGCGCTGGCCGTGGGCTGCTACAGCTTCATCGCGCTGGCCATGCACCGCAAGCAGGACGGCATTACGCGCCTGCTCGATTACAGCGTGCTGGTGCCGCGCGCCGTGCCGGGTTTGCTGGCCGGCCTGTCGTTCCTGTGGGTGTTCCTGTTCGTGCCGGCCTGGCTCGACGGCATATTGAAAGGCATGGACAACGGCGTGGCCCTGTGGCTGAGCGGTCATGTGATTCCCGTGCTGCGCGAAGTGCGCTCGACGATCTTCGCCCTGTGGCTCGCGTATTCAGTGGTGTGGATGGCCTACGGCATGCGCCTCATTTCCACCGCGCTGTTGCAAGTGGGCCCGGAACTGGAAGAGGCGGCGCGCGCCGTCGGCGCCAACCGTGGCCAGGTGACGCGCGACGTGACCCTGCCGCTGATCAAATACGGCTTGCTGGGCGCCTGGCTGATGGTGTTCCTGATCTTCGAACGCGAATATTCGACGGGCGTGTACCTGCTCTCGCCGGGCACGGAAGTGATCGGCGCCATGCTGGTGTCGCTGTGGGCGGGCGGCTCGACCGATCTGGTGGCGGCGCTGTCCTTCATCAATATCACCCTGGTGGCCATCGGCCTGGGCATCGCGCTGCGCTTCGGCGTGAAGTTACACAACTGAGCCGCATAACTAAATACAAAGACTGAGACCACATCATGAATGAATTGACCGTCAATGAGCTGTACCTGGACTACGGCACCGGCGCCTCCGCCAACCAGATCCTGAAGGGTGTCTCGATGCACCTGAAAAAAGGCGAAGTGGTCGCCTTGCTGGGGCCTTCGGGCAGCGGCAAGACCACCTTGCTGCGCGCCGTCGCTGGCCTGGAAAGCCCGAAGGCGGGCACGATCCAGATCGGCGAGCGCAATGTCTTCGATGGCGCGAAGCATTTCGAAATGCCGGCCGAGCACCGCAACCTGGGACTGGTGTTCCAGTCGTACGCGCTGTGGCCGCACAAGACCGTCTTCGACAACGTCGCCTACGGCCTCAAATTGCGCAAGATGGGCAGCACGGAAATCGCCGCGCGCATCAAGGAAGTGCTGACGCAGCTGGGCCTGGGTCACCTGGGCGAGCGCTATCCGCACCAGCTGTCCGGCGGCCAGCAGCAGCGCGTGGCGATCGCCCGCGCGCTGGTGTACAACCCGCCCGTGATCCTGCTCGACGAACCGCTGTCGAACCTGGACGCCAAGCTGCGCGAGGAAGCACGCGCCTTCTTGCGCGAATTGATCGTGCGCCTGGGCCTGTCGGCTCTGATGGTGACGCATGACCAGGGCGAGGCGATGGCCATTTCCGACCGTATCTTGCTGCTGAATAATGGCAAGATCGAGCAGCAGGGCACGCCGCAAAGCATGTATGAAACGCCGGACACCCTGTTCACGGCCGAATTCATGGGCAGTAACAACCGCCTTCCCGGCAAGGTGGTGCAGCGCGAAGGCAATCAGGTGCGCCTGCTGGTCGATGGCGCCTCCATGCAGGGCGTGGCGCGCGGCGCCAACGTGGGCACGGAGGTGACCACCATGATCCGCGTCGAGGAAGTCAAGATCAGCGCCACGCAGGTCGACAATGCCATCGAGCTGCCGCTGCTGACGTGCATGTACCTGGGCGACCGCTGGGAGTGCCTGTTCGAACGCGGCGGCGCCGAGAACATCAGCCTGCGCGCCTATTCGCGCCACAAGCTCGAAGCGGGCAAGTACTGGCTGCACATGCCGGCCGATAAGCTCTGGGTGTTTTAACGGTGACGAGGTGGCCACCCTGGCCACCTCGCCCATGCTGCCACGTCCTTAATTCCCCCGCACGACGATTTCCTGCGCTTTCGGTTCGCGCTGGCGCATGAAGCGCACGATGGAATCGACGCTGACGACGTCGATCTGGCGCGTCATGCGGCGCTCGAACGGGTGATCGTCAAAAGCGATATTCGCGCGGAACATGCGCGCGCCCAGGCGCGTGGCGGCGGGTATGCTCAGCGTTTGCGGCGCGTAGCTGGCGCTGCGCAGCCAGGCTTGCGCTTCGGCGCGCGTTTCTATTTTGCCAGGCTCGTTGCCGGCAGCGGCCAGGATTTCCAGCACCCACTGATTCGAGTTCTGGTATTTGGTGGAAAACGGGTAGGCCAGCATATTGTAGTGCGGCTCATGCATACGTTTGGGCGTGCTCGACGTCAGCAGGCGCGCCAGTTGCTGCTGCGTATCCTGGCCGGGAATCAGGATCAGGGATTCATACATGAACACATCATCCATGAAGAAATTGCCCAAGCCTTCATTGAACAGCGACGATTGCGCCGTGCCGCATTCGTTGAGTTCATGCACCACCAGCCAGCGCCCTTTCGGGTGGTCGCGCCAGGCCAGGGCCACGTGCGAATAACGCAAATTGTACTTCGACAGGTCCTGGCCGACGCGCGCCACCAGGGCCACTTGCGCGCCCGAGCCATCGAGCGCCTGCAAGGTTTTTTGCGCCAGGTCCATCGACTTGACGAGCGTGGTGGCGTCGGTGGGTTTTTCCTCGCACGAGCGCCCCGCATGGGCGGTGCCGGCCAGGGCCAGGCTGATGAGAATGGCAGACAGGCGTTTCATGGGTTCACGCTTTCGAATGGTGGAGGATGGCATTGCCGGCCGCATTCGGCACATAGGCGATGGCCTTGCCCGACAGCACCAGCATGTGTCCCGTCGAGACGGCCACCACCTGGACCACCGTGCCGGCCGCCAGCGACAGGCCCTGCGCGGCTTGCTTGCCCAGCTTGACCGATGCCGTGGCCGCCTTCGAGGCGCCCTTGGCCGTGCTTTTGAGCACGACGACGCTGCCGTCGGCCACGTCTTCCACCGTGTCGATGACGATTTCACCGGCGGCGGCCAGCACGGACATGGAGCCGATCAGCACGATGGCCGACGCTGTGCTGGCGTTGTCGGAGGCCCTGCTGGCATCGGAATTGGCGGCCTGCGATGTCAGGCTGACGGCGCACAGCAAGGTCATGGCGAGTAAGTGTTTCATGGATGTCCTGTTCTTCTTGATGGGGGCTTACACTTGGGAGTGATGCAGCAGTGCCTTGCCCAGTTCATTCGGGATGAAGGCGATGGCCTTGCCGGACAGCACCAGCATGTGGCCGGTGGACATCGCCACCACGCTGACCACCGTGCCGGCGGCCAGTGACAGGCCCTTGGCCGCTTGTGTGCTCATCTGTATCGACGCGCCACCGGCCTCGGACGCGCCCTTGAGCACGATGACGATGCCTTCACCTACCGTCTCCACGCTGGCAACGATGATCTGTCCGGAGGCGACCAGCATCGACATGGAACCGGCCACCACGATGGCGGAACCCTGGCTCAGGTTTTGCGATCCTTTCGACAGGTTTTCCGAGACGGCAGCATGGGCCGAACCCGCCATGGAAGCGGCCAGCAGCGACAAGGACAAGCAGATGGGTAGCAAGCGTTTCATGGATGTCTCCTTCTTGATATGCCTGATTGGCAGAGGCATGATTGTCGACGGCAGCATTTCGGTCAATCAAAACGCTACTCGTAGTGGGCAGTCATACTCATGGTATTACTTTTTGATACTATATTGGCTTGTAGTAATTAAAGGATCGCCATGCCCCAGACCCACGCCTTGATCGAAGCCCTGAAACGCCTGTTGAAAGCGCGCTCCGTCACGTATGCCGAACTGGCGCAGCGCATCGGCATATCCGAAGCCAGCGTCAAGCGCATGTTTTCGCAGAAGCAATTCACGCTGCAGCGGCTGGACCAGATCCTGGTCGCCATCGGCAGCGATTTCCAGCAACTGGCGCAGGCCGTACATGCGGCGCAGGCCACGCCGACCCTGATCACGGGGCTGACGTATGCGCAAGAGAAGGAAATCATCGACGATCCCAGGCTGTTCGTGGTGGCCGTCTCCGCCTTGAACCTGCTGCCGCTGGAACAGATCATCGCCATCTACGACA
The DNA here is from genome assembly GCF_013372745.1 of Janthinobacterium sp. BJB401. Classification (NCBI taxonomy): domain Bacteria; kingdom Pseudomonadati; phylum Pseudomonadota; class Betaproteobacteria; order Burkholderiales; family Oxalobacteraceae; genus Janthinobacterium; species Janthinobacterium sp. BJB401. The sequence continues at coordinate 65,261 of NZ_JABXFH010000026.1, forward strand.
TCAGCGAGGCGCAAGCCGTGAAATACCTGCTGCGTCTCGACAAGATCGGTTTTCTGGAACTGCTGCCGAATAACCGGGTCAAACTGCTGGTGGCGCGCACGTTTGCGTGGATACCGGACGGCCCTATCCACACGTATTTCAAAAAGGAAGCCTATGGCGACTATTTGAACTCGCAGTTCGATGGTGAGACGGAATTGCTGCGCCTGGTGAACGTGATGCTGTCGAAAAAATCCACGGCAGCCTTGCTCGAACGCCTGAAGCAAGTGGCCGTGGAATTCTCGCAGCAGCACCAGGAAGACGCGCGCCTGCCTGGTGATGAGCGCCTGGCCATCAGCTTCATGCTGGCGGCGCGGCCGTGGATGCCGCGGACGTTCAAGGCACTGCTGCGGCAGTGAGTCGGCGCGTGCCGCGTTCAGACGGTTAAGGTTAAGGTTAATGTTCCTGCTCCTGCTTGTCGGCACTGCCATGTTCCGCTTTCATCTGCGACAGCAAACGCCAGGCAAAAGAGCCCAGCACGGCCACGCCCAGCAGCAGTGCGGCCCACAGCGCGGCCAGGCGCCATGGCGCCCCGTCCTTTGTGACGGGTGCTGGTGCCTCTACGCCCCCGTTGGGTTTGAGCGGACCGGCGCTGGCAGTCTTGAGCGCCAGCAGTTCGTCCGCCCTGAAGCCGGGCGCCACCTGCGCCAGCGGTTGCGCAACGGCGGCGGCGTTGCTGTTGCCGAATGCCAGCTGATAGGGCGGCTTGCCGCTGGCCAGGAAAACGACGGTGGCCGGTGTCCAGCCCAGGCGCAAGGAGGGCGCATTGGCTGCGGGGACAGGATGTTCCGTGGAGGTCTGCAGCACCCATTCGTTTGTTTGCGTCACGGGCATGGCCAGGTCGCCCGAGATCCTTTCTTTGCCATCGAGGCCGATGCGGTAAAACGTGGTGCTCAGCAGGGGATCGAAATAGGCGCCTTGCGCGGGACGCGCCTGGTGGCGCAGGTGCAGCCGGTGCCGGGGAACATAGCTGTTCTGGCGATACACGCCCAGGGTTACGGGCAGTACCGTATTGGTCTGTGTCAATTGCAGGGCGATGCTGTCGGCGGGAATGGCGAGAGGAGTGGCGTAGCGCCATTCATTTGCCTGCTTGCCGGGCGCGCCTTGCAGCACGACGCTGGCGCGCGGTGGGGGGATGTCCGTTTCGCTGACGGCTTGCGCCGTAATCGCCGCAAAGGCCAGCGGTTCGCCTGCTTGCCAGCTCAGGCGCGCATAGCGAAACGCGCGTGGTGCAAAGGCGATGCTGTCGTTGGCCAGGGTTTGCGTGTCGCTGTTGCTGAGCCAATTCAGGGTGGTGGTGCCGATGGCGTCCCATTGCTTCAGGTCGTCGCTTACTTCCAGCAGCACTTGCGCACTGTAATTGTCCGTGCGGGGCGGCGGCGTGAAGCGCAAGGCGGCGATGCGCTTGTCTTGCGTTTGCTTGCCCAGATCGAGGATCAGCGCTTGCAGCGCCGCCGTCGCCGCGGCCGTGCCGGCGCGAGCGCTGACCGACAGCAAGCGGCCATCGTCGGCCGTGCGGATGTCGATGCCTTGCAAGCCGTCGCCAGTTGCCGGCGCGCCCGTCACCGGGAAAATGCGCACTGGAATGGCTGTCCGCTGTGTGGCCGATTGCGCGGGCGGCGCGCCGATGGCATAGGCCAGGCGCTTGCCGTCGGCGTCGAATAACCGAACGTCGGCCAGGCTGGCCGAGCTGGCGTGCAGGTAGACTTCCCTGGGCAATGTTAGCTGCACGACGCCGGCGCCGGCCGGCGACTGGATGGGCATGCTCCAGGCATAGTCCTGTGGCCGGTCCTGGCCAGGCGCGGCCAGCGCGGCGCCTGCCACCAGCAGGCTGCAGCAGATCAATGAGGCTTTCATGCGGCTCCTTGTTGCGGTTCGGCCGGCGCTGGCGCGGCAGCCTTGGGGAAGGGCGCCAGGTAGCCGATCAAGACCATCAGCAAGCCGACACCGACAAACGAGATGATGCGTTCGATGCCGCCCACGTTGGACAGGTCGATCAGAAACAGTTTCACGACTACCAGCCCCAGCAGCACGGCGCCCATGCTCCATTGCTGGCGCCGCTGCTGGCGCGCCGCGTGGCGCATCAGCAGCAGGGCCGTGACGCTCCACACGAGCGACAGCATCGCTTGCACGAACTGCGAGGCCAGCATGGCGTCAAAGGTATATGGCACGCCCAGGTAATGCGACACGGTGCGCAGCAGCATCAGGTTGAACCAGCCATACAGCAAGCACGCGGCCACGACAGGCAGGCGCGTTTGCCACACGGCGGGCAGCGGGATCTGGCCGGCCGGGAATAAACGGTAGCTGGCAATGGCCAGCAGGACGGCAAAGCCCGTGCTCAGGTCCAGCGGATTGAGCAGCGGCAAATAGGGCAGCGGGGCCATGGCGCCATCGTCGAAAATGTTCCATGCGGCGATCAAGAGCAGCGACCATGCCGCCGCCAGCGGGATCAGATAACGCTGGTACCACTCTGCAATCGGCGCCACTGGCCAGGCGTTCGCTCGGCAGCGGCGGATCAGCAAGGCCAGTACCAGCATCATGGCCCACGCCGGCAAGTAGCGGGCCCAGGCAGGGCTGACCTTGTCTTCATGCTGTGCCAGCCAGGCGCTGACATGCATGGCGCCAACCGGCCACAGCATCAGCCAGGGCGCGCTAGTGCGCAGCGTATGCAACAGGCGCAGCGCCCGCACGTCGAGTTGCCAGCCCGCTTGCGGCCAGGCCCGCAGCAGGTATTCGCCGGCCGCCAGGGCGCTGGCCAGGGCCAGCCAGCTCAAGCCCGTCGGCAGGTAATCGCGCAGGTACAGCGCCAGCAGCATGTTGACGCTCCACAAGCCCAGGCCGAGCCAGGCGGCGACGGTGAACCAGCGCAGCTGCGGCCAATCGAGGCGCCGCGCCAGGAGGGCGAACGCGGGCGTCGTGACGGATACGGCGATCAGGTACAGCGCCAGCCAGTGCTCGCCCGCGTGCGGCTGCACCGTCAGGTCGCCGTCGATCAGGCGCAGCAGCCAGCTGGTGAAGGGCACGAGGATGGCGGCAAACCACAGCAAGCCGCTCCACACCAGCAGGGGACGCGCTACCAGGGCCGGCAGTTCGTCGCCGCCGCGCGCGCGCAGCGCAAGGAAGCGGGCGCTGGCGAAGGCGGCGGCGCCCAGCAGCAGCGCGCTGAGGAAGGAGCCGTCGAACAGGCTGGCCGGGTGCTGGTCCCAGGCCCAGCTGGCGCGGCTGAGCATGACCATGCCGGCCAGCACCTGCACGGCCAGCAGCAGGGCGCGCGGCGCATGCCATTGTTCGCGCCGCGCCAGCGCCGCCAGCAGGGCTGCCACTGCCAGCGCGCTGACGGTCAGCAGGTTCAATTGCGTGGCGGCATCCGTGCGCAGCAGGATTTCCGTCCAGATGCCGCCCAGCAGCCAGACCGTGGCGGCCGTCAGGAACAGCACGGACAGGCTGCGCATGAACTCCGGGTGCAAGTGACTGCCGTGGCGGCGGAAATTGTAGGCCATCACCAGCGCGGCGGCGGCCAGCAGCGTGCAGCCGAGCCAGATGTTGGCGTCCAGGGCCGCTGCCGTATTGAGTTCCTGCATGGCGCCAAGGAAAGCCAGCCAGGCGGCCCCCTGCACCAGCAGACCGAAGACCCAGGCCAGTGTCTGGCGCTGGCGCAAGCCGACCCAGACGATGCCCGCGCCTTCCAGCGCCCAGGCGGCGGAGGTCCAGCGGCCATCCAATGCGAACGGGATGGCCAGGGTGCCGAAGACGATGCCCAGCGCGAGGAAGGCTTCGGCCAGCAGTTTGAAGCCGTTCCTGCGCCACAGGGCCACGGCCAGTCCCGTGTAGGTCAAGCCGGCAAGCAGCGCGGAAAACGCCAGGCCGAAGTCAAAGTGCCGCACCAGGCCATATTGCAGGCCCATGGCCGCCAGCGGCGTGCCGAACACGAGCGTGCCATCCACGTAATGCTTCAAGCGTGGCGCCTGGCGCGCGCAGTAGGCAATCGCGATGCCGATATAGAACAGCACGAACAGGATCAAAAACAGCTGCGTCGACAGATAGTGCTCGGGCGTGTAGCGTAGCAGGCCCCAGGTGGTGGCGACGACAAAGGTAAAGCCAAAGCTCAGCACATTCAGCACGCGCCAGGCGCGTTTCAGAGCGATGGCGAAGACGCCCGCGTTGAGCAGCGCGTAATAGCTGAACAGGCCGATATGGTTGCCGCTGCCCGTCGATACGAGCAGGGGCACGGCAAAGCCGCCGACGATGCCGAAGACGGCCAGCCAGACGGCGTTTTGCAGCACGGCCAGCAAACACGTGAACGCCGTCAGCACGAACAGCACGGCAAACGCCATGCCGGCCGGAATCAGTTCATACAGGCGGAAGGCGCCAAACGTCACCAGCATCAATATCGCCAGCGCCGTGCCCTGCAGCGGCAGGCTGATGCCGGGACGGCTGATGCGGATGCGCCAGGCCCAGGCCAGCAGGGCGATGTCGGCCAGCGCGATGCCGGCCAGGCGCAGCTCGATGGGCAGCGTGACCTGCGCCGACACGTACTTGAGCAGGAAGCTGACGCCGAGGAAGAGGATCAGCAAGCCCAGCTTGGCGACCAGGTTGCCCGTGAACAGCCAGTTCTTCGCCCTGGCAACGAGACCGTTCGGGTGCGCGATCCAGGACGGGGTGTTGGGGACGGCAGGGGCGGCAGGGGCGGACTTGGGGAGGATTGGCGGGGCAGGCGGAACTGGTTTCGGCGGCACGGGTGCGGCTGGCGCGGGGGCTGCTGCCGGCGCGGCCTTCGCCACTTCGGCCACCTTGATCGCAGCGGCTTGGGGCGCGGGTGGGGGCGCCGGCACGGCCACTGGCGCCACGCTGGCAGACGCGGCCGCTGGTGCTTCGGCGCGCCCTTCCAGCGTGTGCAGGCGTGCCTGCACGCTGTCGACGTCCTTGCGCAGGCGCGCCGTCAGCAATTCCAGATCGGCCACTTTCCTGCGGTATTGCAGCACCTGCACGAAGGCGGTGATCAGCAAGCCAAATATGATCAGCGATATCAATCCAAACATGGGGCAGCTTTCCTGGATGGTCAGGGCGAAGGCGCCCGATGTATGCGCACATTACCTTATTATCAAGAAAAAGGCGTTTTTTGTTGTGCCATGGAAGTAGTAGGGTGCGGGGCCAGCATGGCGCGGCGCGGTGCTTTACGTATTGATGCCAAGCAAGATGACGACATTCAGATTGTCGTGCGCAAGATAGTGCTGTATTTTAGCAATTCCTTAATTGCCCGTTCCCCATGCCATGAGTCAAAGCAGCCAGTTTTCCTTATTGTCGCAGCGCCGTTTCGGGCCCTTCTTCTGGACCCAGTTCTTTGGCGCCTTCAACGACAATCTGTTCAAGACGGCCCTGATGGTGATCCTCGCCTACGATGCGCTGAGCTGGACCACGCTCGACCCGTCCACCATCACCAACCTGATCCCAGGCCTGTTCATTTTGCCGTATGTCGTGTTTTCGGCCACGGCGGGCCAGCTGGCCGACAAGTTTGAAAAGGCGGGCCTGGCCCGCTTCGTGAAATGGATGGAACTGGCCATCATGGCCGTGGCCGCCGCTGGCTGGATGACGCATACCCTGTGGCTGCTGGTGGCCGCTGTGGTGGGCATGGGCGTGCATTCGACCCTGTTCGGCCCCGTCAAGTATGCCTACCTGCCGCAGCAGCTCAAACCCGAGGAATTGGTCGGCGGCAATGGCCTGATCGAGATGGGGACGTTTGTCGGCATTTTGTTGGGCGAAATCCTCGGCGCCGTCTTGATCGTGCACAAGCCGCTGGGCGTGGAGCTGGTGGCCGGCGCGACCATCGCCGTGGCCGTGTTCGGCCTGCTCGCCAGCTACCGCGTGCCGCGCACGCCGGCGCCCGAGCCGGACTTGAAGGTGAGCCTGAATTTCGTCGCCGAATCGTTCCGCAACCTGAATTTTTCGCGCAAGAACCGTCCCGTCTTCCTGGCCATGCTGGGCAACTCCTGGTTCTGGTTTTACGGCGCCCTGATCCTGGCCCAGTTCCCCGTGTATTCCAAGGATTTCCTGCATGGCGACCATAGCGTGTTCGTGCTGCTGCTGACCGTGTTTTCCGTCGGCATCGGCACGGGTTCGCTGCTGTGCGAGCGCCTGTCCGGCCACAAGATCGAAATCGGCCTGGTGCCGTTCGGCTCCATCGGCCTGTCGCTGTTCGGCATCGACCTGTATTTCGCCAGCAATGCGTATGCGAATACGCAAGTGGTCGACGCGCTGGCGTTCGTCAGCCAGGCGGGCGTGCCGCGCATTCTGATCGACATCGTCATGATCGGCGTCTTCGGCGGCTTCTTCATCGTACCCCTGTTCGCCCTGATCCAGACGCGCTGCGATCCGAAACACATTTCGCGCACGATCGCCGGCATGAATATCCTGAACGCGCTGTTCATGGTGGCGGCGGCCGGCGTGGCCATCGTGCTGCTGGGACAAGGGTTTACGATTCCGCAGCTGTTCCTCGTCACAGCCATCCTGAATGCGCTGGTGGCCGCCTACATCTTCTCGCTGGTGCCGGAATTCCTCATGCGTTTCCTCGCGTGGATATTGATCCAGACCGTGCACAGGGTCAAAGTCGTCGATGGCGAGCGCATCCCCACGGAAGGGGCGGCCGTGCTGGTGTGCAACCACGTCAGCTATGTGGATGCCATCGTCATCATGGCGGCCAGCCCTCGCCCCATCCGTTTCGTCATGGACCACCGCATCTTCAAAATGCCGCTGATGGGCTGGATTTTCCGCACGGCCAAGGCGATTCCCATCGCGCCGGCCAAGGAAGATCCTTTCCTGATGGAAAAAGCGTTTATTGATATCGCGCAAGCGCTGCATGAGGGCGAGCTTGTCTGCATCTTCCCGGAAGGCAAGCTGACGCGCACCGGCCAGATCAGCGAATTCAAGGGCGGCATTGCGAAGATAGTCGAGCGCAGCAAGGTGCCCGTGATTCCGCTGGCGCTGCGCGGCTTGTGGGGGCATCTGTTGAGCCATCGCAACGGCCATTTGTTCGAGCGCGCCTTCAAGGCGGGCTTGCGCTCGCGTTTGTCGCTGGCCGTCGGCATGCCCGTGGCACCCGAGGCCGCCACGCCGGAACTGCTGCAACAGAAAGTGCAGGAATTGCGCGGCAAGTGGAAATAAGCGCTATTGCGTCTGCGTAGCCGCACCTGCCTGCCGCGCGAGGTGTGCGCGGAGCAGGGCGGCAATGGCGTCGAAATCCACCGGTTTCGTCAGGTGGTGGTCGAAACCGGCTTGTTCCGTGCGTGAGCGCGCCTCGCTTTGGCCCCAGCCCGTCAGGGCGATCAGCAGTACGTCGCGCCCTTGCGCACGCTGGCGTATCTGGCGCGCCGCTTCATAACCATCCATGTCCGGCATGCCCAGGTCCATCACCACTAGTTGCGGCCACGCCATGTCGACGGCCGCCAGCGCCTGCACGCCGCCATACGCGACCTTGGCGGCATAGCCTTCGAGCTGGAACAGGCTTTGCAAGGAATCGGCCGCATCGAGGTTGTCGTCCACCACCAGCACTTGCACGGGCTCGCTTGCGCCGGTGGGGGGCTCCTGGACGGCAGCCGGCGGCATGACGGCCGGGGCGTCGCCGGCGCTGGCCGGCAAGGTGACGATGAAGCGGCTGCCGCGGCCGGGGCCGTCGCTGTAGGCGTCGATGCTGCCGCCATGCATTTCGGCAAATTGGCGCGCCAGGCTCAGGCCGATGCCCAGGCCGCTGGCCATCTGGCCCTCCACCGTGCGCCCCTGTTCGAACATGGAAAAGATGCGCGCGATGGCGTCCGGTTCGATGCCGATGCCATTGTCTTCGATCATCACCTGCAGCAGGCCCTGTGCCAGGCGCACCGTGATGTGGATGTGCCCGCCGTCCGGCGTAAACTTCACAGCATTCAACACGAGATTGGCAAATATCTGCACCACCCTGGCATAGTCGGCGTGCAGCGTGATGGGCAGCGGCGGCAACGCCTGCGTGATGCTGATGTGCCGGCTGTCGGCGGCGGCCTGACACAGTTCCATCACATGGTCGAGCACTTGTTGCAATTCAATATCCTCGCGCTGCAGCAGTACCTTGCCGCTGGTGATGCGCGCCACGTTGAGCAAGTCATCCACCAGCCGCGTCAGGTGCGTCACCTGGCGCTCGATCACGCCGCTCACTTTGCCGATCTGCTCCGATGCCGGGTACAGGTGCTTGAGCAGGGCCACCGAAGTCTTGATGGGCGCCAGCGGATTGCGCAGTTCATGTCCGAGGCTGGCAAGAAATTCGTCTTTGCGCCGCTGCGTCTCGCGCACCTGGTACTGGCGCTGGCGCGCGCGCAGCATGGCATGGGCCGAGGTGATCAGTGTCAGTATGTGCACGGGGCGTTCCAGCAGGGTCAGGTTGCCCAGGGTGGCGACGGCTTGCTGCAAGGGCAGCGAATCGAGGCCCGCGTGCGTCAGCAGGAGGATGGGCAAATCGGACCAGTCCGGCTGCTGGCGGGCGTAGGCGTCGAGCACGGCGTAGGCGCCAGCGTGCAAGGCCTCGTCCACCGTCAGCACGCCGCCGGCGCCCAGCGCCAGCTGCTCGGCCATCTCGCCGGCGGAGCGGCAGGCGTGGCTGGCGATGGCTTCGCCGGCGAGTACCCTGGCGGCCAGGGCGGCGTCCTGGCCGCCAGGTGCGTAAATCAGGATGCGCTGCTCCATGGCCGTTCCTAGGGGAAGGGCGTGCCGCCGATGGTGGGCAAGCCCGACAGGATGCCGTGAAAGCCGGCCAGGGCCGGGCCGATGCGGATGCCCTGCGGGCTGATCTCGAAGCGGCGGATGCTGCGCTCGTGCGCGCTGCCGCGCTTCTTGAACACGGAAATGGCTTGCCGCACCTCGCCTTCCGTTTCGTAGTAGCGCAGCATGATGACGCTGTCGGCCAGGTAGCTGGCGTCGGCCGCCGTCGTCATCGAGGTGCCCAGCATGTTTTGCTGCACCCCGACGAGCAGGGTGGCCACGCCGCGCTGGCTCAGGTAATTGAGCAGTTCATGCAGATAGGTGCTCTGGAAACGTTCATCGGGCACCGCATGCATGTAGCCGTTCAGACTATCGATGACGATGACCCGCGCGCCCCTTTCTGCCGCGTCGACGACGGCCTGGGCGAATTCTCCCGGGGCCAGCTCGGCCGGATCGATTTGCTGTGCGCTCAGCAGGCCGGAGTCGAGCGCCGCCTGCAGGCGCATGCCGACGCTGTCGGCGCGGTTCAGCAGCTTGCTGCGCGCTTCCTCGAACAGGAACATGGCGCACGGTTCGCCGCGCGTTGTTGCCGCGTGCACGAATTGCGCCGCCAGGGTGGACTTGCCGCTGCCGGCCGGGCCGGAAATGAGCGTGCTCATGCCTTCTTCCAGGCCGCCGCCTGTCATGGTGTCGAGTTCGGGTACGCCGCTCGACAGGCGCTGATGGCCGCCATCGCGGCGCGTGTCGGCCGCCACCAGGCGCGGATAGACGACCAGGCCGTCACGGGCGATCTTGTAGTCGTGCGTGCCGCGGCGAAACGGCACGCCCCGGTATTTCACCACCCGCACGCGGCGCCGGTCATTGCCATAGTCCTGGTTTTGCAGCTCCAGCGAAATGACGCAATGGGCCACGCTACGCACTTGCAAGCCGTCGTCCAGCGCCGAACGGTCATCGATCAGCAGGGTGGTGCAGTGCCGGCTGGCCAGGTATTGTTTCAACGCCACCACCTGGCGCCGGTAGCGCAGGGGGTTTTCCGCCAGCAATTGCAGTTCGGACAGCGAATCGAGCACGAGGCGCGCAGGGCGATGCTTTTCGATGGCGGCCAGGATGCGCTGGTTGGTCGAGGCCAGTTCGATTTCAGACGGGTGGAAGATGGTGTACTGGCGCTCGGGGTCGAGGATGTCGTCGCTGGGCGCCACCTCTTCGATGGCGATGCCGGCCAGGTCCCAGCCATGCGACAGGGCCGCGCCGCGCAGCTCGATCTCGGATTCCGCCAGGGCAATATACAGCACCGGCACGCCGTTGCGCGCCCCTTCGGCCAGAAATTGCAGCGCCAGGGTGGTCTTGCCCGTGCCGGGCACGCCTTCGACCAGGTACAGGCGCTCGGCCAGCAAGCCGCCATCGAGTATGGCGTCGAGGCCGGCGACGCCGGTCGACAGCAGTGGCGGCGCCTCCGTGCTGCGCGCGCCATCCTGCTGTCTTGTATGTCGCTCCTGTGCTGTCATCGTTGCGCCCCCGCTTGCCACGCTGTGGTCACGTGTTGGTCACGCGTTGCTCAATATACTAGCGCGTCCGCTGTGGCATGTCTTTTCGATACCATTGGTAAATATTCATGGCGATCTGGCGTGTGTGCGCCAGGCAGTGTTGTGCGCGCGATCAAGGCTTCAGCAAAGAACGCATTACCCTGCTACAGTATTCATTCAATCCAACTTTCCGCATTGCCGTTTTGCCGCCGCCCGCCAGCTCCCTGTTCGAACTGGCTGACGTGCAGACGCTGTCGCTGTCTTCATTTTATTGCTTCATTGATAATTTAATTCGCTTGATAGTTACTATGTTTCAATTGTAACGATGCTTGACGATTTTAGAATGATCGTTCATTCTTTGATCTGCGTTAATAAATTTAGTCATTTCTAACGACACTAGCCAGCTTCTTTTTCAGAAAGTCCAAGATGCAACCAACCTTTTCCCTGACGTCGCCGCGTACGAGCGGCGCTATTGCCGTTCTGTGCGCCACTGTAATCATGGCCGGCTGCAGTAAAAAACAGGAAGCACCTCACGCGCAGCAAGCGCCACAGGTGGTCGTGTTTACTGTTAATCCGGCCGCGTTGCCGATGAGCGCCGAATTGCCCGGCCGTACGAATGCCTACCAGGTCGCCGATGTGCGCCCGCAAGTCGGTGGCTTGATCCAGAAGCGCCTGTTCGTCGAAGGCAGCGATGTGAAAGCGGGCACGGCCCTGTATCAGATCGATTCCGCCACGTACCAGGCGGCCGCCAATTCGGCCAAGGCCGCGCTGTCGAAAGCCAAGGCCAACTTGCTGACGGCCGGCCCGAAAGCGTCGCGCTACAAGGAACTGGTTGCCATCGAAGGCGTGAGCCGCCAGGAATACGATGATGCCGTCGCCGCGTTCGAGCAAGCCAAGGCAGACGTCGAGTCCGCCACTGCGGCGCTGGAATCGGCGAACATCAACCTGCGCTACAGCACCGTGACGGCGCCGATCAGCGGCCGCACCAGTCGCTCGACCGTGACGGCCGGCGCGCTGGTCACGGCGGGCCAGGCGGAAGCCCTGACCACGGTGCAGCAACTCGATCCGATCTACGTCGACGTGACGCAGTCGAGCACGGACTTGCTGCGCCTGAAGCGCCAGATGGCCGACGGCTCGCTGAAAAAAGTCGGCGAAGGCCAGGCCAAGGTTGACTTGCTCCTGCCGGACGGCAGCAAGTACAGCGAATCGGGCAAGCTGCAGTTTTCTGGCGTGAGCGTCGATCCGACCACCGGCAACGTGGTCTTGCGCGCGCTGTTCCCGAACCCGAAAGGCGAATTGCTGCCAGGCATGTACGTACGTGCTCAGCTGGAAACGGGCGTCGATGAAAAAGCCATCACCGTGCCGCAAGTGGGCGTGACGCGCAACCAGAAGGGCCAGGCAACGGCCCTGATCCTGAACAAGGAAAACAAGGTCGAGCAACGCGTGCTGACTACCAGCGGCACCGTCGGCACCAACTGGCTGGTGACGTCCGGCCTGGCCGCAGGCGACCGCGTGATCGTGGAAGGCTTGCAAAAAGTCAAGCCAGGCGCCCCCGCCGTTGCCGTGCCGGCCAAGGCTGAAGCTGCTCCTGCGCCTGCCGCTGCCGCTTCTGCCGCAGCATCGGCTGCCAGCGCCCACTAATTCAGGAGAATATTAATGGCCCGTTTTTTCATTGACCGCCCGATTTTTGCCTGGGTGGTCGCGATCGTCATCATGCTTGCCGGCGTGATTTCGATCCTCAGCCTGCCGATCGCGCAGTACCCGAGCATTGCCCCGCCGTCGATTTCGATCAGCGGCTCCTACCCTGGCGCCTCCGCCAAGACCGTGGAAGACGCCGTCACCCAGGTTATCGAACAAAAGATGAAGGGCATCGACGGCTTGCGTTACATGTCCTCGTCGAGCGATGCGACTGGCGGCATCAGCATCACGCTGACGTTTACCAGCGGCACCAATCCCGACATCGCCCAGGTGCAGGTACAGAACAAGCTGCAGCTGGCTACGCCACTGCTGCCGACGGCTGTCACGCAACAGGGTCTCGTCGTGTCGAAAGCGACCAAGAACTTCCTGATGGTGTTCGGCTTCATTTCCGAAAACGGCAAGATGGACCAGACCGACTTGAGCGACTATGTGGCCGCCAACGTCGTCGATCCGCTCAGCCGCGTGCCGGGCGTGGGCGACGTGACACTGTTCGGTTCGCAGTACGCGATGCGCATCTGGCTTAATCCGGCCAAGCTGCAAAGTTTCAACCTGACCCCGGCGGACGTGATCACGGCCGTGCAGGCGCAGAATGCGGAAGTGTCGGCCGGTGAACTGGGCGGCACGCCGTCCATCAAGGGCCAGCAGCTGAACGCCACCGTGTCGGCGCAAAGCCGCTTGCAAACGGTGGAACAGTTCGGCGCCATCTTGCTGAAAACCACGACCGACGGCGCCATGGTGCACCTGAAGGATGTGGCCAGCATGGAACTGGGCCGCGAGAACTACAACACCGTGGCTCGCTACAACGGCCATGCGGCAACCGGCGTGGCGATCAAGCTGGCGACGGGCGCCAACGCGCTCGATACGGCCAACGCGGCGAAAGCCATGCTGGGCAACCTGAGCAAGCAATTCCCTGAAGGCATGAGCTACCAGGTGGCGTTCGACACGACCCCGTTCGTGAAACTGTCCATCGAAGAAGTGGTCAAGACCCTGGTCGAAGCCGTCATCCTGGTGTTCCTGGTGATGTATTTGTTCCTGCAGAACTTCCGCGCCACCCTGATCCCGACCATGGCCGTGCCGGTCGTGCTGCTCGGTACCTTCGGCATCCTGAACGCGTTCGGTTACTCGATCAATACGCTCACCATGTTCGCCATGGTGCTGGCCATCGGCTTGCTGGTCGATGATGCGATCGTGGTGGTGGAAAACGTCGAGCGCGTGATGAGCGAAGAGGGCTTGTCGCCGCTGGAAGCGACGCGCAAGTCCATGACGCAGATCACGGGCGCGCTGGTCGGTATCGCCATGGTGCTGTCGGCCGTGTTCGTGCCGATGGCCTTCTTCGGCGGTTCGACGGGCGTGATTTACCGTCAGTTCTCGATCACGATCGTGTCGTCGATGGTGCTGTCCGTCATCGTCGCGCTGGTGTTTACGCCAGCCCTGTGCGCCACCTTGCTCAAACCGGTCGAAAAAGGCCATCACGCGACCAACAAGGGTTTCTTCGGCTGGTTCAACCGCAGTTTCGATAGCAGCAGCAACAAGTACCAGGGCCTGGTCGGCAGCATGATCCGCCACCGCGCCCGTTCGATGCTGTTGTACGTGTTGTTGCTGGCAGGCCTGGTGTTCGTCTTCATGCGCCTGCCGACCTCCTTCCTGCCGGAAGAAGACCAGGGCATCCTGTTTACGCAGATTCAATTGCCGACGGGCGCCACGCAAGAGCGCACCCTGAAAGTGATCGAACAGGTCGAAGACCACTTCATGAACAGCGAGAAAGACAACGTCGCTTCCGTGTTTGCCGTCGCCGGTTTCAGCTTCGGCGGTAACGGCCAGAATACGGGTATCGCCTTCGTGCGCCTGAAAGACTGGTCGCTGCGCAAGGATGTGGCGCAAAAAGCGCCGGCAGTTGCCGGTCGCGCCATGGGCAAGTTGTTGCAGATCAAGGATGCGATGGTGTTTACGTTTGCTCCGCCTGCCGTGCTGGAACTGGGTAACGCCACCGGTTTCGACATGCAGCTGCAGGATATCGGCGGTGTCGGCCATGACGCCCTGATGGCGGCGCGTAACCAGTTGCTGGGCATGGCGTCGCAGAATCCGGCCATGGTCGGCGTGCGCCCGAACGGCCAGGAAGATACGCCGCAGTACAAGATCGACATCGACCAGCAAAAAGCGACCGCGCTGGGCTTGCAGATATCGGAAATCAACCGCGTGCTGAGCGTCGGCTGGGGTAGTTCGTATGTGAACGACTTCCTCGACCGTGGCCGCGTGAAGAAAGTGTTCATCCAGGGCGACGCCAGTTCGCGCATGCTGCCGGAAGACTTGAACAAGTGGTTCGTGCGCAATACCGCTGGCCAGATGGTGCCGTTCTCGGCCTTCGCCACCGGCAAGTGGATTTACGCGTCGCCACGCCTGGAACGCTACAACGGCTTGCCGTCGGTAGAGATCCTGGGTACGCCGGCGCCGGGCCAGAGCACGGGCGCCGCCATGAACGCGATGGAAGAAATGGTCGCCAAGCTGCCGCCTGGCATCGGCTTCAGCTGGACCGGCGTGTCGCTGGAAGAGCGCGAATCCGGTTCGCAGACGCCGCAGCTGTATGCGCTGTCCTTGCTGATCGTGTTCCTGTGCCTGGCCGCGCTGTATGAAAGCTGGTCGATTCCGTTCTCCGTGCTGCTGGTGGTACCGCTGGGCGTGATTGGCGCCGTGCTGGGCACCTGGTTCTTCGGCCTGTCGAACGACGTGTACTTCCAGGTGGGCTTGCTCACGGTGGTGGGCCTGTCGGCGAAGAATGCGATTTTGATCGTCGAGTTTGCCAAGGAAATGCAGGAATCGGGCATGTCGCTGCTGGACGCGACCTTGCATGCGGTGCGTCTGCGTCTGCGTCCGATTCTGATGACCTCGATTGCCTTCGGCCTGGGCGTGTTGCCACTGGCCATTTCCAGCGGCGCCGGTTCCGGCAGCCAGAACGCCATCGGTATCGGCGTGCTGGGCGGTATGTTGACGGCCACGTTCCTCGGTATCTTCTTCGTGCCGGTGTTCTTCGTGCTGGTGCGCGGCTTCTTCTCGAAGCCGGACGCGCCCGCCACGCCGGCGACGCCTGGTTCGCCAGCCGTCACGCTTTCTAAGGATGCGCATTAATATGAAAAAAACGCTACTCTCCATGGCGGCACTGGCCTTGCTGGCCGGTTGCAGCCTGGCTCCCACGTACGAGCGTCCGGCAGCGCCGGCGCCCACCGCGTGGCCGACCGGTCCTTCCTACAAGGCCGACACGGCCGCCGCCGACGCCAAGCCGGTGGCGGACGTCGCTTGGCGCGAGTTCTTTGCCGATGCGCGTTTGCGCCAGGTACTGGAACTGGCGCTGGCCAACAACCGCGACCTGCGCGTCTCGATCCTGAACATCGAGAAGGCGCGCGCCACCTACGGCATCGAACGCGCCGCGCTGATCCCGACCCTGTCGGCGTCCGGTGGCCAGTCGGCCACGCGCATCTCGAAAAACCAGAGCGCCACGGGCGAAGCGTCCATCAATCGCCAGTACACGGCGAACCTGGGCGTGTCGGCGTATGAGCTGGATTTCTTCGGCCGCGTGCGCAGCCTGTCCGACAGCGCGCTGGAACAATACCTGGGCACGGAAGAAGCACGCCGTGCGCAGCAGATCAGCCTGGTGGCCGAAGTGGCCAGCACCTATCTGAACCTGGTGGCCGACCAGCAGCGCCTGCGCGTGGCGCAAGATACCTTGAAGAGCCAGCAGTCGTCGTATGACCTGGCCGTGCGCCGCTTCAGTGCCGGTGCGACTTCCGGCCTGGACAAGTACGATGCCCAGACCAGCGTCGAGTCGGCCCGTTCCGACGTGGCCGTCTACACGAGCCAGGTTGCGCTGGATCAAAACGCGCTGGTGCTGCTGGTGGGCGGCCCCGTGCCGGCCGACCTGCTGCCGCCAGCCGAGTTCGGCGCCGTGACGGCCCTGGCGGACATTCCGTCCGGCGTGCCGTCGGATGTGCTGCAACGCCGTCCCGACGTGCTGGCGGCCGAGCGCACCTTGCGCGCGGCCAACGCCAACATCGGCGCGGCGCGCGCGGCCTTCTTCCCGCGCATTTCGCTGACGGCGACGGCGGGTTCGGTCAGCGACAACCTGTCCGGCCTGTTCAAGGCGGGCAGCGGCACCTGGAGTTTCTTGCCGCAGATCAGCTTGCCGATCTTCGATGGCGGCGTGAACCGCGCCAACCTCGATATCGCCAAGGTGCAGCGTGAAATCTCCGTGGCGCAATACGAAAAAGCGATCCAGATCGCCTTCCGTGAAGTGTCCGATGCGCTGGCCCAGCGCGGCACCATCGACGAGCGCCTGCAGTCGCAGGTCTCGCTGGTCGAGGCGTCGACGAAGAGCTACACCATCCACGACGCGCGTTACAAGCAGGGCGCCGAGTCCTACCTGAACGCCCTGGTGGCCCAGCGCGCGCTGTACACGGCGCAGCAAAGCCTGATCACGGCGCGCCTGGCCAAATCGACCAACCTGGTGACCTTGTACAAGGTGCTGGGCGGCGGCTGGCAGCCTGAGCAGACAGCCGTCGCGGCGGCTGGCGGCGCCCAATAATCACGGGGACGCCGACGCCGGCCTTGCCCTTGTCCGCAGGGGCAAGGCCGGCGCGCTACTGGAAAATCATGAACCAAGTTGAAAAGAAGCATCCGGATTCCGAGCGCGCCAACACGCGGCGCAAGCAGGTGCTCGATGCGGCCGAAAGCTGCTTCAGCCGCCGCGGCTTCCACGGCGCCAGCATGGCCGAGATCTCGAAAGCGGCCGGCATGAGTGCGGGCCACATCTATAATTATTTTGACAGCAAGGATGCGATAATCGCCGCCTTCGTGCTGAAGAATATGGAGCGTGTCACCAACCTGATGCAGGATCTGGCGCAGCGCGAAGATCCGCTGCAGGCCGTGATCGACAATGCTGGCGAGCATGTGCTGGAAAGTCTGGATCCGAAAACGTGGGTGATGCCGCTCGAGATTTTTGCCGAAGCATCGCGCAATCCCGTCATTGCTGAAATGCTGCATTGCGCGGACGTGCGCTCGCGCAAGCTGTTTCTCTCCATCATACGGGATGCGCGCATCAAGCGCGGCTTGCCGGCCGACGAAGAGATGCTGGAAGGGCGACTCAATACCATGATCGCCATGTACCAGGGCTTGCCCGTGCGGGCGGTGCACAATCCCGACATGAAGGTCGAACCCCTGATCGCCGGTTTCCGCATCGTCCTGACGGCGCTGCTGCTGAACGAATAGGGCGCCTGGACGGGCCATGCAAAAAAGTTTGCGCAGTTCGATATGAATCATGCGCAAAGCATGGCAAAAACCTAAAAGCCTCTGCTATAATTCCCACCTCGTCGGGGCGTAGCGCAGCCTGGTAGCGTACATGCATGGGGTGCATGGGGTCGGAAGTTCGAATCTTCTCGCCCCGACCATTAGATTCAAGGAGTTACGGCGCAAGCTGTATGAAACCCGGTACCGTATATTGGACATTGGTCTGGTATCGGTGCCGGGTTTTTCCGTTTACGCGACGTATGATTTGCGCATCGCCGCATGCCGATGGCTGCGATCGGCTGTCAGAAGCGGTCATTGCCGGAGTTTGATTGATTATTATTTTTATGCCTTTCTACGCCAGCCATGGCGTTCACCCCGCCATTCAGGGAGGTGGCACCTTCCATTGTGGCCGATTGCTTGACGATCAGGTTTTTCATGACGATCAGGTCGCCCGTGCAGATGGTGCTGTGCACGTTCGACGTGACCTTGTTGGCCGTGATGTTGGCGGTATCGTCGGGCAGCTTGGCTGTCGGGGTAATGCGTAGTGTGGATGCTGTCGCTGGTGTCTGGCGTGTTAAATTCCTGCGAGTACAGGGAGGGCAAGATAATGCCGCGCGTCATGTCGCCGCCCGGGGAAAAGATAATCACCTGTTCGCCGACCAGGTGCGCGTGCTGCTGGCGCGCAGTGTGGCTCGGTTCAGCCATTCGGTGGTGAGGCTCGGCCCAAGCCGCACGCTCGCCTTGTCCCCTTTGACCTCGGCAATGGTGCCTAGGCGGCTCACGTTTTGCAGCAAGCGGGTGAGATCGGACAGGTCGGCGTTCATGCAGTGCATGTTGCCGAAGTCCGCGTGCGGA
>NZ_JABXFH010000027.1:0-82445 GCF_013372745.1 Janthinobacterium sp. BJB401
CATCGGTTTTGCCGGCACCGCCACCTGGTTCACCATCGACACGCGCGCCGACTACCGCACCGGCACGGGGCAGCGCCTGGCCGTGCGCCTGCCGGACGGCAGCTTGCTGCACCTGAATGCGGGCACGGCCGTCCGGCTGCGCTTTGACGGCGCCCAAAGGCTGCTGAGCTTGCTGCATGGCGAAATTGCCATCACCACGCAAGCCGACCCACGGCGCCGACCGTTTCTCGTCGAGACGGGCGAAGCGCGCATGCTGGCGCTGGGCACGCGCTTCACGGTGCGGCGCCTCGCTGGTGACGATGGCATGCTGACGCGCCTGGCCGTGCAGGAACACGCGGTGCAGCTGCAGGTAGCTGCCGGCGTGGTGCGTCCTGAGCTGGTGCAGGCTGGCGACAGCGTCCTGACGGATGGCGCGCGCATCTGGCGCGAGCCGGCCCATGACGATCCGGCCGCCTGGCTCGATGGCGTGATCGCCGCGCGCGACATGCCACTGGGCCAGCTGGTGGCCGAACTGGCGCGCCACCGGCATGGCTTGCTGCTGTGCGACGCCGACATCGCCCACTTGCCCGTTTCCGGCGTCTTCCAGCTGGACGATCCCGAGCGGGCCCTGCGCGTATTGCTGCACACGCAGCCCATCGTGGCCGTGTACCGCACGCGTTTCTGGGTCACGCTGAAAAAAGCGTAAAAAAGATGAGGGGATCGGGCTGGCCGCACGGCATACAGCTTGATACCACCCACCTGATAGCGACCCATGACCCACTCTTTCCTGCCCTGCCCTCAGCCATTTCCGGCATTCCCAACCCTTCCCGCGCGTTCCCGCGTGGCCGGCGCCGTCGCCAGCGCCCTGCTGCTGCTTGGTGCGGCGCCCGTCCTGGCCCAGCAAAATCCGCCCCAGGCCAGCAGCGCCAGCGCCATGCACGCCCTGCAGATCGCCGCCGGCCCGCTCGATGCGGCGCTGGAACAGCTGGCGCGCAAGGCGGGCCTGACGCTCACCTACCAGGCGAGCGAGGTGCGCGGCCTGCGCACGGCCGGCCTGGCCGGCAACTACAGCGCCGCGGCCGGCCTCGAGGCGCTGCTGACCGGCAGCGGCCTGGCGGCGCTGCAGCTGGCGCCCAACGATTTCGTCCTGCGCCCGCTGCCCAGGTCGGCGAATGCGGCGGCTGATGGCGCGCAGCAACTGGCCGAAATCACGGTCACGGCCGGTGGCGAGCCGGCGCTGGAAACGGAAGGCAGCGGCGCGTATGCGGCGGCACTGGCCGGCACGGCCACGCGCTTTACCCTGTCGCCACGCGAAACGCCGCAATCGCTGACCGTCATCACGCGCCAGCAGATGGATGACCAGGGCGTCCTCAGCCTGGCCGACGTGCTGCAGCAGACGCCGGGCGTGACCGTCTCGCACGACGATTCGGAGCGCTATAACTACTATGCGCGCGGCTTCAGCCTGAACAGCTTCCAGTACGACGGCGTGCCCACCTTCGATTTCAGCACCAATTCGAACGGCCTGGGCATCCGCGACATGGCCATCTACGACCGGGTGGAAGTGGTGCGCGGCGCCAACGGCCTGATGAGCGGCGCCGGCAGCCCGGCCGGCGCCGTCAACCTCGTGCGCAAGAAACCCACGCGCCAGTTCCAGGCGTATGCGCAGGCGGGCATCGGCAGCTGGGACCGCTACCGCGCGGAAGCCGACGTCTCCGGTCCCCTGAATGCGGACGGCTCCGTGCGCGCGCGCCTGGTGGCCGCGCACCAGGATCACGGCTCCTACATCGACTATTACCAGCAGGACAAGAGCGTGGTCTACGGCGTCATCGAGGCCGATCTGACGCCGCGCACGCGCGTGCTGGCCGGCATCGACTACCAGAAAATCGATTCCAAGGGCTCGTCCTTCGGCCAGAATCCCCTGTTTTACACGGACGGCAGCCGGACGCGGTTCGCGCGCGCCTTCAACCCCGCCGCGCGCTGGACGGATGCGGGCAGCACCAGCACGCGCGTGTTCGCCGCCGCCGAGCACCTGTTCGACAACGGCTGGCAAGTCAAGGCGGAAGCGAGCCACTGGAAAGGCGATACGGACCAGTTGCAAGCGAATATCATCAGCTGGGGCCCCTATCCGGACCCGGCCACGGGCCTGGCCACCGTGCAGCGCGGCGCAAAAACCTATGGCATCGACAGCAATTCGCTCGATGCCTACGCCACGGGACCATTCCAGTGGCTGGGCCGCCAGCATGAGCTGGTGCTGGGCGTCAACGCCAGTCACCGCAAGTCCGACTACCTGGCCTATGGCGGCGGCAATGTGGAAATCGATTACCGTCACTGGAACAACAACGTGCCCCTGCCGGCCAGCATGGCTGTCAGCCTGACGCAACAATACAGCTTCAAGGAATATGCAGCGTATGGCGCAGCCCGTTTCAAGCCGGCCGATGGCTGGTCGCTGATCGTCGGCAGCCGCCTCAACAGCTATGAACGCACGGGCGACCTGATCTACGGTTGGGGCGGCACGGGCCGCGACGACGCGAAGGAAAAACACCGGCTGGTGCCGTATGCGGGCGCCGTCTACGACTTGAACGGCACGTATTCCGCGTATCTCAGCTATGCCAGCATCTTCGAGCCGCAATCGGTCAGCGACGCCAATGCCAGGGCGCTGCCGCCCACCACGGGCAAATCCTGGGAAAGCGGCATCAAGGGCGAGTTTTTCGAGCGCAAGCTGAACGCCAGCGTGGCCATTTTTCACATCCAGCAAGACAATCTGGCCGATTACGTGGGCACGGACGCCAACGAACGGGAAGTCTACCGCCCCATCGACGGCACCACCACGCGCGGCGTGGAGCTGGAAGTGGCCGGCCAGCTGTTGCCCGGCTGGCAGGTGCAGGCGGGAGCGACGTTCAGCCGCCCGCGCGACAAGGATGGCCAGCGCATCGATACGACGCGCCCCGAACGCAGCGTCAAGCTGGCGACCAGCTACCGCCTGGGCGGCGACTGGCGCCGCTTGAGCGTGGGCGGCAATGTCAACTGGCAAGGCCGGACGTATTACCACACCGTCCTGGCAGGCGACGTGCCGGCGCGCGCCGACGAAGGCAGTTTTGGCGTGGCGGGACTGATGGCGCGCTACGAGTTCAGCAAGCGGCTCAGTGCCGTGCTGAACATCAATAATGTCTTCGACAAGCGCTATTACAGCGGCTATGGCCTGTACGGCAGCGGCTACTATGGCGATCCGCGCAACGCGCAGCTGACCTTGCGGGCCAGCTTCTAACCGGCGTACGCCCGCTTGATCTCGTCAATGTTGATTTTTTTCATGCCCATCATGGCCTTCATCACGCGCTGGGCCTTGACGGGATCGGGGTCGCCCAGCAGCTTGATCATGAGGGTGGGCACGATTTGCCAGGACACGCCGAACTGGTCCTTGAGCCAGCCGCACTGCTGCGCTTCCAGGGGCCCGCCTTCGGACAGCAGCTTCCAATAGTGGTCGACCTCGTCCTGGGTGTCGCAATTGACCTGGAACGAGATCGCCTCGGAAAACTGGAACAGGGGACCGCCGTTCAGCCCCGTAAACGTCTGGCCGTCCAGTTCGAAGGCCACCGTCAGCACGCTGCCCGGCTCCTGGCCGTGGATTTCCTTGCCCTCCTCGCCGTAGCGCAGGATCTGGCCGATCTTCGAATTGGGAAATATTTCCGTATAAAACCGGGCCGCCGCCTCGGCGTTGCCGTTGAACCATAAACATGGGGTAATCTTTTGTACGCTGTGCATGATGTCTCCCTGGTCCGGTGTGTGGATTAGCGTCTCTAATATAGTCGCAATCGCGCCGGCATGGCGCGCGGAACGCGCCTGTTTTGAGTGCATTACCGTCCAGGAATAGCCTCGCGCCCCAGCACACCGGCGCTGGCAAGCAGCCGCAGCCGGGCCGAGCGCCATTCCGCCTGGCAACGGATCCGCTCCTGCTGCGCCTCGAGCAGCGCCGACTGCGTGTTCAGCATTTCCAGGATATCGGCCGCGCCCAGGCCGAACTTGCGCTGCACGCTGGCCTGGGCATCGCGCGCTGCGTCCAGCCACGTTTGCGAGGCGGCCAGGTTGGCCAAGGCCGTGCTCGCCTCCGCATGCGTTTTCACCAGCTCCATCAGGGTCTGCTGCTGCACTTCCTCGGCTTCCGCTTCCCTTTGCCCGGCTTGCGCCAGCGCGCCGCGCACCTTGTAATGGCGCGCAAAACCGTCGAACAGGGGAATGTTCAATCCGATGCCCACCAGGGTTTCGCGCGTGGAGGCGGCGGACAAGCCTTGGTTGGGACGGCCGTTCTGGTAGATATTCGCCGTCAGGTCGATGCTGGGGCGGCCTTCCGACTCGGTCACGGCCACCCGTTCGCGCGCGGCCGCCAGCTGCGCCTGCGCGGCCACAATGGCCGGGTGCCGCGCCTGGGCCAGCGCCAGCCAGGTGTGCAAATCTTCGCTCAAGCCCGCCACCGGGGCATCCGCATCGTCGTCGAGCACCACGCCCGCCTCCGCCGGCAAGCCCAGGATATACACGAGCACGGCGCGCGCCTTCTGGAACTCGCCATCGGCGCGGCTGGCGCCCAGGGCCGCCTTGGCCAGCGCGCTGGTCGCCTGCAGGGTGTCGCTGTGCGAGCCGAGGCCCCGCTGGGCGCGGCGCTGCGTGGCGAGCACCGTTTCATTCGCCAGGGCCGCGTAGTCCTGGCGCATGCGCACATTTGCCCGCGCCGTCTGCGCCTCGAAATACGCGCTGACGGTGGCCGCCAGCGTCTTTTGCAGCACCGCGTCGCGGTTGGCCAGCGCCGCGTCCAGCAAGGCTTGCGCCGAACGCTGGCCCGCCGCGCGCCCGCCAAAGTCGAACAGACGCCAGGACAGATTCAGCGAACCCGTATTGCTGTTCAAGCTGCCGGAAGGCGTGCTGGCGCCCGGATAGGCCGTGCGGTCGTGCACCCGGCTCAGGCCCGCATTCAGGGTCGGCAAAAAGGCGGCCCGCGCCTCGCCCAGGCCGGCCGCCTGCAAGCGGATGCCGGCCCAGGCGCCGTGCACTTGCGCGTTGCGGCACAGGGCCAGGTCGACGGCCGCCGGCAGGGTCAATGGCACAGTCAGCAGCACACCAGCCTCATACGCGGACGGGCATGGCGCGGCATCGAGCCCGCCCGGCGATTGCGCCTGCGCCACAGCACTGGCCAGCAGCAAGCTGGCGGCGATGGCGCGGCCTCTAGCGTTCATGCAGCGCCTCCTTCTGGTGCTGCACCAGCGGCGAGAGCACATATTCGATCACCCTGCGCGTCCCCGTGCGGATTTCCGCGCGCACGGCCATGCCGGCCGACAGCGGCACCAATCTGCCATCGATGACGATGGATGGCTGCTGCAGCGTGATCCTGACGGCATACACGGGACCCTTTTTTTCATCCTCGACGGCGTCGCGCGAGACGCTGCTGACGACGGCGGGCACGGTGCCATACTTGGTGTAGTCGAAGGCGTCGACCTTGATGGCGACCATCTGCCCTTCCTGCACGAAGCCGACGTCGCGGTTTTCCAGCACGGCGTCGATTTCCAGCTTGCCCTGGCGCGGCACGATCTGCATCAGCGCCTGCGCGGCCGGCACGACGCCGCCCACCGTATGCAGCTTCAGCTGCTGCACCGTGCCGTCGACGGGCGCCGTCAGGCGCAGCAGGCTGCCGCGGGCGCCGGCGCGGCGCGCATCCTGGCCGCTGGCCGCCGCCACCCTGGCCCCTTCCGTCAGCGCGTCGTAGGCATCCTTGCGCGTCTGCGCCACCAGGGCCGCGCGCTCGCTGCGGGCCGACGCCAGCTGGCCGGCCAGGTCGATGCGCGCCTGTTCCTTTTCCAGCCACGCGTGTTCGGCCACGTCGCGCGTCGCCAGCAGCGCCTTGTAGTCGCCGGCGCGCTGCGTGGCCAATGGCAGCGCCTGGGCGTAGCGGGCGATTTCTCCATCGAGATGCGCGAGCCTGGCGCGGAAACTCGCGTACTGGCCATCGAGGTGGCCCTGCGCTTCTTCGCGCTGGGCGGCGGAGGCGCCATCGGGCGCCGCCAGCTTGGGCAGCGTCAGGCTGTCGATGGCGGCGATCAGCGCGCGCGAGCGGGCCATTTGCAGCGCGGCCGCCACGGCGTCGCCGGCGGCCTTGTCGCGCTCGGCGTCCGGGCCGCGGCTGTCGAGTTCCACCAGCAGCTGGCCCGCCTGCACGGCTTGTCCCTCCTTCACATGCAGGGCGCGCACGGCCGCCACATCGACGGAGGCGATGGTCTTGGTGTTACCGGACGGAATGATCTTGCCGGCCGCGTTGACGATGATGTCGACCTGGCCGAAGACCGCCCACAGCACCACGCAGCCAACGAGCAGCATCAGCACCCGGGCCGTCAGGCGCAAGGACGGCGACACGGGCCGCTCCTGCAGCGCCAGCGCGGCTGGTAAAAAGGCCGCCTCGTCTTCGCTCAGCACGGGGCCGCTCAAGGTGGCGCGGTCGCGCCAGCTGTGCCGCAGCACCTGGCCATAGCGTTGCAACAGCTCGCCGTACGCGGCCAGGCGGTGGCCGGCGCTCATGTTGCGTCCCCTGTTGCGCTCCCGCTCGTGCCCTGCTGCAGGCTGTACAGATGGGCGTAGATGCCGCCCGGCTGCGCCAGCAGCGCGTCGTGCGTGCCCAGTTCGGCCACCTGCCCCCGTTCCATGACGACAATGCGGTGCGCTTCGCGCACGGCCGACAGGCGGTGGGCGATGATCAGCACGGTGCGTCCCGCGCAAATGCCGCGCATATTGTCCTGGATGATTTTTTCCGATTCGTAGTCGAGCGCGCTCGTCGCTTCGTCGAAAATCAGGATGCGCGGATCGCCGATGAGGGCGCGGGCGATGGCGATGCGCTGGCGCTGGCCGCCGGACAAGCCCGTGCCGTGCTCGCCCACCATGGTGTCGTAGCCCTCTGGCAATTCGCAAATGAAATCGTGGGCACCGGCCAGTTTCGCCACGGCGATGACGGCATCGATGGGCAGCGCCGGGTCGCTCAAGGCGATGTTGTCGCGCACGGAGCGGTTGAAGAGGATATTTTCCTGCAGCACCACGCCGATCTGGCGCCGCAGCGAGGCCGTGTCGATGACGGCGATATCCTGCCCGTCGATCAGCACCTTGCCCCGTTCGGGAATGTACAGGCGCTGCGCCAGCCGCGTCAGGGTGCTCTTGCCGGAGCCGGAACGCCCGACGATGCCGATCACTTCGCCTGGCGCGATGGCAATCGACACATTGCGCAGCACTTCGGCCGCATCGGGCCGGTAGCGGAAACCCACTTGCTGGAACTCGATGGCGCCGGCGATGCGCGGCAGGCGCGCCTTCTGGCTACCCGCTTCCACACGCGCGTTGAGGATGTCGCCGAGCCGGCTCATCGAGATGCCCACTTGCTGGAAATCGTTCCACAGCTGCGCCAGGCGCAAGATGGGCGAGGCTACCTGCCCCGCCAGCATATTGAACGCGACCAGTTCGCCCACCGTCATCTTGCCGTCGATGACGAGGGTGGCGCCCCACCACATGATGGCCGCCGTCACCAGCTTGCTGACGAGGGTGACGCCGCCGCTGGCCAGCATGCCGATATTATTTGCAGACAAACCCGCCGAGACATAGCCGGCCAGCTGCTTTTCCCACTGCTGCTGCCAGCGCGGTTCCACGGCCATGGCCTTGAGCGTGTCGACGCCGCTGATGGTTTCGACCAGGAAAGACTGGTTTTCCGCGCTGCGGTTGAATTTATCGTTCAGGCGGCCCCGCAGCACGGGCGTGAGCAGCATCGACAGGGCCGCGTAGACGGGAATCGAGGCCAGCACGACGATGCTCAGCGCCGCGCTATACCACAGCATGGCGGCAATGAAGATGAAGGAAAACAGCAGATCGAGCACCAGGGTCATGGCATTGCCGGTGAGGAAAGAGCGGATGTTTTCCAGTTCATGGATGCGCGCCACGGAATCGCCCACGCGGCGCGCCTGGAAATACGCGATCGGCAAGGCCAGCAGGTGGCGGAACAGGCGCGCGCCCAGTTCCACGTCGATCTTGCTGCTGGTGCGCGCGAAAACATAGGTGCGGATGAGGCCCAGCACGGCTTCGAAGACGATGGCGCAGATCAGGCCGATGGCCACCACGTGCAGGGTTTTCATGGCGTGGTTGACCAGCACCTTGTCCATCACCACCTGGAAAAACAGGGGCGTGGCCAGGCCGATCAGCTGCAGCACGAAGGAAATGAGCAACACTTCGCCCAGCAGCCTGCGGTACTTGACGATGGCGGGGATGAACCAGCTGAAATCGAAACGGGCCGTCTCGCCCGCATAACTGGCCTTGCTGGTGAAAAAGATCAGTTCCCCACTCCAGGCGGCAAGGAAGGCGTCGCGGCCGAGAATTTGCGGCGGCTGGCCCGGATGCTGGACCAGCACCTTGCTCACGCCGTCGTCGTCCGTCTCGACCTTGCCGAGGATAAAGAAACGGCCGGCGCTATCCATGGCGATGGCCGGCAGCGGCGCTTGCGCCAGCCGTGCGGGCGCCTGGCGCACCAGCTTGGCCGTCAAGCCAAGTTGCCGCGCGGCCAGCAGCACGGTTTGCCGCGTGAACACGGCCTGGCCGAAGGCGTGCTTGAGCTGGGCCCCATCGGCGGCGATGCCGTGCAGGCTGGCCATCAGCAGCAGCGACAGCAAGCCCGTGTCGGGCGAGGTTTTTTCAATCGGTGGCGGATCGTTGCGGTAGGAGAGGACTGTCATCGGGCAATATCAGAATTTCAATGGCGCAGCCGGGCCGTGGCGGGTCACCCCGGCCCGGCTGCGTGATGGTGGATCTAGTTGCTCAACGGTTTAATGCGCCGCCGCCAGCTGGAGTTGCGTCGACGGATTGCCGTGGCCTGACCATGGCGCCGATGCGGCCGCCGGCACGGCAAAGCCGGCCATCGCTTGCACCAGCTGCGCGGCATCGGCTTGCCAGCCGCTGAAACCGCCCTGGCTGGCGGCACTGATTGGCTGAGCGGAACGCCAGTTCTGCGCCAGCACCGGCGCCAGGATGGCGGCCGTACCGGCAGGCAGAGTGAGCTGGCCGGCTGGCGGCGGCGTCAGGCTGGCCATCGCCTGCACCAGGTTTTGCACCTGGCTGCCCAGCAAGACTTTGCCGTCGGCCGTGCGGAATTCCTCGATACGCACCGGCGTGTCCGAATACCAGTTATTGACGGTAATCTTGTCCGTGGTGCCGATGGTGCTCACTTCCAGGTGCGCGCCCGCTTGGCGGAACCACAGCTGGTCGGCGCTGACGCCGGCCAAGAAAGAGACAACATCGTGGCTGTCAGCCCCCAGCACTTCGGCGATGATGTCGGCGCCATCGCCGCGAGCGAAGATATAGGTATCGTTGCCCGCAGCGCCGGCCAGGGTATCGTCGCCCTTGCCACCCTGGAAAGTATCGTTGCCGAGGCCGCCGAAGAGAATGTTCTTGATCTCATTGCCGATCAGCACGTCATCGAACTTGCTGCCCAAAACCATGTTGAAATTGGCCAGCACATCGAGGCCCGGACGTGCCGTCATGGACCCGCCGACCGGCGCAAAGACGGCCGTCACGCCTGTCGTGGCGCTGGCGTAATGGAGCGAGTTGCCGGTCCCGCCGCCGTCAAGCACGTTGCCGCCAGGGGTCTCGACATAAAAGACATTGTTGTTGTAGGCGCTACCCGTCACCGTCAGGCCAGAGCCGATGAGGCGCACATTCTCGACATTGTCGGCCACCTTGTAATTGACGCTGGTGTACACCGTATCGCTGCCGCCGTTGCCCCGTTCGACGATGAAATCGCCCGTGTGGTTGACGTAATAGGTGTCGTCGCCGCCCAGGCCTTCCAGCAGGTCGGCGCCGGTGCTGCCGTTGATGACATCGGCGCCCGCCGTGCCGACAAAATGCTGCCCCGTGGGCTGCGTGGGGCCGTTGAAGTGCCAGGCCTGGGACAGCACGGGCGCCAGGGCGGCGGCGGTGCCCGCCGGCAGGGTCAGCTGGCCCAGCGGCGGCGGCGTCAGGGTCGCCATTGCCTGCACCAGCAGTTGCACGTCGGCGCCGCGCAGGACGTGGCCGGCGGCCGTGCGGAATTCCTCGATGTTCGGCGCAGCCTTGTTCCAGGCGCGGATGGTGATCTTGTCCGTCGTGCCGATGGTGCTCACTTCCAGGTCCGCGCCCACCTGGCGAAACCACAGCTGGTCGATGTTGACGCCGGCCAGGAAGGCGATGGCGTCGTAATTGGCATCGGCGGACGCTTCGATGATGACGTCGGCGCCGTCGCCGCGCGCAAAGACATAGGTATCGTCGCCCAGGCCGCCGGTCAGCACATCGTCGCCCTTGCCGCCTTGCAAGGTATCGTTGCCGAGCCCGCCAGACAGGGTGTTGGCCAGTTCGTTGCCGATCAGCACGTCGTCATAGGCACTGCCTGTCACGCTGGAAATATTGACCAGCACATCGCTGCCAGGCAAGAGCGCGCTACCGCCGACGACGGGAACGATGGTCGCCGTGGCGCCCGCCTTGGAACCCGCGTAAGTAGCCGAATTATTGCTGCCGATGCCGTACAACAAGTTGCCGCCAGCAACGTCGACGTGAAAGACGTTGCCGCTGCCGTTACCTGTCACCCCCACGCCCGCGGCGGCCAGGTGCACCTCTTCGATGTTGGCGCCCATGGTGTAGCTGACCGTCGTGTAGACAGTGTCGCGGCCGCCGCCAGGCTGTTCGGTCACCACGTCGTAGCCATGGTTGACGTAATAAATGTCGTCGCCGGCCAGGCCCGCCATCACATCGGCGCCCGCCGTGCCCTTGATGATGTCCGGATTCGCCGTGCCAGTGAAGACGCCGTTGCCGGGCTGATTCGGTCCTTCCGTGCGCCAGTTCTGCGCCAGCACGGGAGCCAGGACGGTGGCTGCGTAGATTGGCAAAGTCAGCTGGCCAGCCGGTGGCGGCTGCAGTGCGGCCATCGCCTGCACCAGGTTTTGCACGTCGCTACCCAGCAGCACGCGGCCGTCGGCCGTGCGGAACTCCTGGATGCGGGGCACGATGCCCGCGCTGAACCAGCCGTTGATGCTGATCTTGTCGCTCGTGCCGATGGTGCTCACTTCCAGGTTCGCGCCCACCTGGCGGAACCACAACTGGTCGGCGCTGACGCCGGCCAGGAAGGATACGACATTGTGGCCGCCGCCCTCGACCACCTCGGAGATGATATCGGCGCCGTCACCGCGGGCAAAAATATAGGTATCGTCGCCCGCTACGCCGAACAGCGTATCGTCCCCCTTGCCGCCCCGCAAGGTGTCGTTGCCGATGCCGCCAATCAGGAGGTTCTTGAGTTCATTGCCGGTCAGGACGTCGTCGAACTTGCTGCCCACGATGCTGGCGAAATTGACCAGCACATCGCTGCCCGGCGCTGCCGGCACCGGACCACTCGCCCCGGACAGGGTGGCCGTCACGCCTGTGCTGGAGCCAAGGTAATTGACCGAGTTGCCCGTGCCGCCACCGTCGAGCACATTGCCGCCGGCCACGCTCACATGAAAGATATTGTTGGTGTTGGCGCTGCCCGTCACCGTCAGGCCGCTGGCGGCGAGGCGCACGTTCTCGACGTTGTCGGCCACCGTGTAGTTAACGCTGGTATACACGGTATCGGTGCCGCCATTGGCCAGCTCGACAATCACGTCGCCGCTGTCGTTGACGTAATACGTATCGTCGCCGGCCAGGCCTTCGAGCACGTCGGCGCCCGCGGTGCCGCTGAGCACATCGGCATCCGGCGTGCCGGTGAAGCGCTGCAGCGCCGCGGCGGCGGCACTGTTCAGGTATGCCTCGATGGCGGAAATGCCGTCATCTGCGGCAGTGGAAGTGTGCGATGCAAATTTTTCAGTCATGTTGCAGTTTCCTGTCGTTAAACGTCAAAACCAAGAATGAATATGTCGGCGCAAGCCGGCATGCAAGGCAAAAGTCCCGGCCGCATCCACTTGCCGTTCAGCGTGCACCTTCAACGGTCCGGCACTTTCGGCGCATGGACGGCGCGCGGTTGGGCGTCGCCACGCATGCACCCCCTATTGACGTTAAAGCGGGCAGAACACTGTTGTTTGTCATGCAAATGTCACACTGCATGGAGGAGAGAAGAGGAAAGGCAACGCTGGTTTGTACGGCTGGCCTATTGTTTTCGTGCAGTCTTTTCTGTCACCGCTGCACCCATTGTGCGAGAATGCCCCTCCCCCCTGGATGGTGCGCATGATGACCAAACTCGCCGCAAGCATCACTGTAATGACACTCGCGCTGGCAGCTTGCAAGCCGGCAGCCACGGCTCCTGCGCATGACATTCCCGCGGCCATGCGCCAGACGGCGACCACCTTGCTGCAGTCAACATTGCTGCACGCGACCTCGATTGCCGTCGTGTATCGCGGCAAGGAATTCATGCTGCATCAAGGCGAGCTGGAGACGGGAAAAGCCAATCCGCCGAACGATACAACGCTGTATGAAATCGGCTCGGTCAGCAAAACTTTTGCCGGCCTGCTGCTGGCGAACGCTGTGCTCGATGGGAAGGCGGCGCTCGACGATCCCATCCAAAAGTACCTGCCGGACGCCTACCCGAACCTGCAGTGGCAGGGGCAGCCAGTGCGCTTGCGCCATTTGATCACGCACACCAGCACCATGCCGGGCATGCTGCCTTTGCAGGTGAACAGCATATTGAAGGATTTCACCGCACACGCCACGCCGGCAAAGCTCAATGCGGCCTACGCCAGCTACGGACAGCAGCAGTTCTGGCAAGACTTGCACACAGTCAGCATCACAGGTCCGCTAGGCAAGGACTACGCCTATTCCAGCGCCGGCACCGAACTCATTGCGCACACGCTCGAAACAATCTACGGCACGCCCTATGAAGTCCTGCTCACGCAATTCGTCGCGCGCGAAGCGGGCATGCGCGATACCAGGCTGAGAATCGCTGCCACGGATGCCGGCCGGCTGGCGCCCGGCTACCACAGCGACAATCCCGTCGTGACAACACCGATGCCGCAACTGCCCTGGGGAGCGGCGGGCAACCTGAAGTCGACCTTGCCGGACATGGCAAAATACCTGCGCCTGCAATTGAGCGCCCATCCTGCGGTCATCGAATCGCACCAGCCGCTGGTGCGCTTTCAGGACGACTTCAGCATTGGCTACTTCTGGAACATCGGCAGCAATAGCCAGTTGGGCACGCATTATGTACACCATGGCGGCGTGCCGCGTGCGCAAAGCTACGCCTGGGTCGTTCCCAAATATCAGCTGGGGGTCTTCATCATCACCAACCAGAGCGGCGACGCGACCGCCGGCGCCATGGAAAGCGCGCTGGCGCATATTTTCGACACGGTGGCATCGATGGAAAGCGTGGAGTAGGCCGCCAGCAATACGCTGGCTTCAAAGTTTGGCGAGATGGCGCTTATCTGCCCGGCGCCGCGCGCACGGTAGCGCCGGCCACCTGCAACTGCAATGGCGCCAGGGAAGCGTCCTGCCTCATGGCAAGGCGCCAAAAGTCTGATCCTGCAACTGCTGCACCAGGAAATCGATGAACACGCGCAAGCGCGGCGGCAGGTGGCGGCTGGCTGGCCACAGCAGCCAGAAGGCCGTGCGCGCCTGCGTATGCTCGTCCAGCAACGAGACCAGTTGCCCAGCCGCCAGCTCGCGCTGCACGGCAAACGCGGGCAGGTAGGCGATGCCCTGCCCCTGCACGGCCAGGTAGACGCGCATTTCCACGCTGTTGCAGACCATGCCGGCCGCCGGCTGGACAGTCTCGTCCATCAGCGGCCATTGCTCCAGGCGGCCCGTGGCGGGAAAGCGGTAGTCGAGGCGCGCGTGCCGCAGCAGCGCGGCGCCATCGGCGGGCCGGCCGTGGCGCGCCAGATAGGCGGGCGACGCCAGCAGCAGGCGGCGGAACGTACAGAGTTTGCGCCGCATCAAGCTTGAGTCGGCCAGCTCGCCCGTGCGCACGACCGCATCAAAGCCGTCGCTGACGATGTTGACCATGGCGTCGGAGAAATCAAGGTCGAGTTCGATGGCGGGATAGGCTTGCATGAACGCGCCGATGGCCGGCTCGAACAGGCCGCTGTAGCGTGGCAGGCTGATGCGCAGGCGGCCGCTGGGCGCGCCGCCCGATTCGCCCAGCTCGCGCTCTGCCGCTTCCACTTCCGCCAGGATGCGCTTGCAGCGCTGCAGGAATTTTTCCCCTTCCGCCGTCAATGCCAGGTGCCGCGTGCTGCGCTGGAACAGGCGCGCACCGAGCCGCGCCTCCATGCGCGCCACGCTCTTGCCGACGGCCGACGATGACAGACCCAGCAGCCGGCCCGTGGCCGAAAAACTGCCGCTGTCGGCCACCTGCACGAACATGGCGATGCCACCCAAGCTATCCATTTGCACTCCATTCACGACATTTTTGTCCGATATGTTGATCAGTTTAGCCCATTTTTCTTCAATGACGGGCGCGCCATACTCGCCCCTCTTTCTTTCATATCCGACACCCATGTCCTCTTCCTCACGTCTTTCACTCCCCCTGCAAGTGCTGGCCGCTTGCCTGACGGGCTTGCTGATTCCCCTGTGCTTCACGGGCCCGGCCGTGGCCCTGCCCGCCCTCGGCGCCGAATTGCACGGCAGCGCCGCCGCCCTGAACTGGGTCATCAATGCGTATATCCTCAGCTATGGCAGCGCCATGATGGTGGCCGGCAGCCTGACGGACGTGCTGGGACGGCGCCGCGTCTGGCTGGCGGGCCTGGCGCTGTTTTGCGTGGCGACCCTGGCCATCGCCCACGCGCCATCGGTGGCATGGATCGCCGTGCTGCGCTTCGTGCAGGGCCTGGGCGGCGCGGCCGCGTTCGCCGCCGCCATGTCCTCGCTGGCGCCCTTGTTCCACGGCGCGGCGCGCAGCCGCGTGATGAGCGTGCTGGGCACGACGTTCGGCCTGGGCCTGGCCTTCGGTCCGCTGGCGGCCGGCGCCATGCTGGCGCTGGCCCGCTGGCCCGCCATCTTTTACGCCACGGCCGTGCTGGGCGCCATCGGCATGCTGCTGGTATGGGTCAGCGTGCCGGCCGATCCGGCGCGCGGCCAGGGCCGGCTGGACTGGCCTGGCGCCATCAGCTTCAGCGCCGCGCTGGGGCTGTTGACCCTGGGCATGCTGCTGGCGCCCGAACACGGCTGGCGCAACGGCGCCGTGCTGCTGTCCGTCGCCGCATCCGTGCTGCTGTTCCTCGCCTTTGTCGCCATCGAGCGCAGGACGGCGCGGCCCATGCTGGATTTGTCGCTGTTCCGCCAGCGCCGCTTTGTCGCAGTGCAAGTGCTGGCCGCTTCGCCCGCCTTCCTGTTCATCGTGCTCATCGTCATGCTGCCGGGGCGCTTCATCGGCATCGACAATATGTCCGCACTGGCGGCGGGCCGTTTGATGATCGCCCTGGCAGCGCCGCTGCTGCTCGTGCCCATGCTGGCGGCGCTGCTGTCGCGCTGGGTCGAGACGGGCGCCCTGTGCGCGGCGGGACTGCTGCTGGCCGCGGCGGGCCTGGCCTGGCTGGCGCAGGTGCTGGGCCATGGCGGCACCGCGGCGCTGGCCGGCCCCCTGCTACTGATCGGCGTGGGCATCGGTTTGCCGTGGGGCTTGATGGATGGCATGGCCCTGAGCGTGGTGGAAACGGAGCGGGCCGGCATGGCGACCGGCATCTTCAATACCGTGCGCGTCAGTGCCGACGGGGTGGCGCTGGCGCTGGCGGGTTCCTTGTTGGCCGGCCTGATCGGCGCGGGCCTGGCACAGCAACTACCGGCCGAGCTGCCCGTGCTGGCCGCCGCCAGCCGCGCCGCGCTCGGCGATATCGAGCAAGCAACACAACTGCTGGGCGGCCAGGAAGCGCTGCTGCGCGCCAGCTATGACGCCGCCTTCCGCCAGCTGCTGCTCGGCCTGGCGGTGCTGGCCGTGGCGCTGGCGGCGCTGGTGCCGTATCTGCTCAGGAAGAAAGAAAAGCGCCTGACAAAACCGTAGCGAGCGGAAGGTAGAGGTGGTCGAGAAGCGCAACCGTACTAGAGTAAGGTGAGCATCGCAGGCCGCCTATACCGACGCGCAGTAGGTTTTGGACGGTGCTTTAGGTGTCCAGGCCGTAAAACACGGCCACCAGGATGGCGATATTGTTGCAGGCGCGCGAAAACGCCGTTGTCGCGTAGGCAACGGCCACGCTGGGGCCGCGGTAGCGCAGGTAGACAAAGCTGAACATGGCGCCCGACCCCAGCGCGACGATGGCGTGCAGCAAGCCACCGCTGATGAAATGCACGACGGCCCACAGGATGGCGCCGATAAAAACGCTCAGTTGCCGGCTGGCGCCCAGGCGGCGGAGGATTTCCAGCGGCAACAGCTGGCCGAGGAAGGTTTCCAGGATGGGGGAATAGATGACGACCCAGAACACCAGCAGGGGCAGCGACATTTCGCGCTTGAACTTGGACAAGCCCGTGTGCGCGCCCCAGTATTCGGGCGGCAACAGCCATTTGGTGATAAACAGGATGGCAAAGCACAGCATGCAGGTGAGCAGACCCCAGCCGAGACCGGCAAGGGCCAGCTGCAGCACGGGCGGCGCCGGTTTGTCGTCGTCCGGGCTGGATAGATCATGGCTGCTGCGCACTTGCATGAGAAGTCCTGGCGGTGATCCAGCGCTCATTGTAGCGCGGAATATGCCTGGTGGCGCACGCCGCGCTAAAGTGCCATCCGCCTCAAGCGGCGAGGCGCAGCGGTCCGTTGGCCGGCTTGGCCAGTTTGAAAATGCCCACTTCCTGTTCCAGCTGCGCCGCCTGCTGCTGCAATTCGTGCGCGGCGGCCGCCGCCTGCTCGACCAGGGCCGCATTCTGCTGGGTCACCCTATCCATGTCGACGATGGCGCGGTTGACTTGCTCGATGCCGGCGCCCTGCTCCTGCGTGGCGTGGCTGATCTCGGCCATGATGCCCGTTACCCTGCCGATGCCGGCCACCACATCGTGCATGGTGACGCCAGCTTGCTCGACGAGCAAGGTTCCCGTGCCCACCTTGCTGACGGAATCGTCGATCAGCAGCTTGATTTCGCGCGCGGCGGCGCTTGAGCGTTGCGCCAGATTGCGCACTTCCGTGGCGACGACGGCGAAACCGCGTCCCTGTTCACCGGCGCGCGCCGCTTCCACGGCCGCGTTCAATGCCAAAATATTCGTCTGGAAGGCGATGCTGTCGATCACGCCGATGATGTCGACGATCTTGTTCGATGAAGCATTTATCAGGCCCATGGTGTGCACCACTTCGGCCACCGCCTTGCCGCCCTGCTCCGATACCTTGGACGCTTCGCGCGCCAGGTGGTTCGCCTGCTGGGCGTTGTCCGCATTCTGGCGCACGGTGGAAATCAGTTCTTCCATCGATGAAGCCACTTCTTCCAGCGAGCCGGCCTGCTGCTCCGTACGCTGCGACAGGTCGCGGTTGCCCGTGGCGATTTCGGTCGAGGCCGTGGCGATGCTTTCCGTGCCGTGACGCACCTTGCCGACGATGGCGGCCAGGTTGTCGCGCATGGTCTTGATCGCAAACAATAAACTGCTGTCGTCGCCGTGGCGCGTGTGCACGTCGATGGCCAACTCCCCCAGCGCGATGCGCCCCGCGATAGCGGCCGCATACGCCGGTTCGCCGCCCAGCTGGCGCAGCAGGCCGCGCGTGATGACGGTAGCCACGGCTATGCAAATGAGCACGCTGAGCGCGGCCAGCACGCCGATCCAGCGCAGCGACTGGCCGTAGATGGCGCGCGCGGCCACGCTGGCCTGCTCCGATTCGCGCTGCACGGATTTCAGCACCGTGTCGATGTCGGCGACGATCTGGCGCCGCAAAGGGCTGCACTCCTCGACGAGGAAGGTGCCGTACTGCTCCATCTGTCCCGTGGCGCGGAACTGGCGCGGACGCTGCAATTCCTGCGCCATGGCTTTCAAGCCCGTGCTGACTTTCTCGAATTGCGCATCGCCGGCGAACTGCGGCGCCAGGCGCGCCAGCGCTTCCAGGTACAGCGCTTTCTGGCTGTCGAGGATGGCCAGCTCTTTCTCGGCGGCAGCCTGGTCATGGAAGATATACGCGTTGCGGGCGGCCAGGCCCGTCTGGTCGAGCGCTTCGCGCGCCACGTACAGCGGTTCGAGTTTTTCCAGTTGGACTTTTTCTTGCGCGTCCATGGCGCCGGAGATGGCGCCGATGCGCAGCAGCGCGAAGGCGGCCAGTACCAGCATCAGTAGCACCAGCAGCCCGAAGCCTGCGCTCAGGCGCGCGCCTATCGTCAAACGATTGAATGACATCATTGTTGTTATTGCCCTGTAATAAAGTTGATTGTTGCTGGTTACTTGGAAACCAGCGATCTGCTCGCCGTCGTCTTGCCTTTCCCGCATGGCGCGGGATGGGTCTCTAACTGGCGTTTTTTGGGCAGTCAGCTTCTAATTTCGGGCAATGCAGGCGTGCGGGACTTATCCCTACGCCATACAACAGCACACTGAATTATAAGCGAACAGCGTTATGGATGATTCCACGTGTCCACTTTTAGTGCCTTGACGCATATCAAAAAAGACAATCAACTCTGCTCTGGGGCGTCGATGACGGCCATGGTGATGCGCGAGATGCAGCACAGTTTGCCGTCGTCGCCAGTGATGCGGATTTCCCAGACCTGGCTCGTGCGGCCCCGGTGGATCGGCGTGGCGCGCCCCGTCACCAGGCCGCCGCGTACGCCGCGCAAATGGTTGGCGTTGATTTCCTGGCCCACGCTCACGTGCCGGCGCGAATCGAGGCAGGCATTCGCGGCCATGCTGCCCAGGGTTTCGGCCAGCAGCACGGAAGCGCCGCCGTGCAGCAGTTTAAAAGGCTGCATGGTGCGGTGGTCGACGGGCATGGTCGCCTCGATCCAGTCGGGGCCGAAAGCCGTGAATACGATGCCCAGGTGGCGCATGGCCGTGCCCTCGCTGGCGGCGTTGAGGGTGGCCAGGTCGAGCGGTGCGTGCCAGATTTCCATTGTTGCCTCGGATAAGTAGGGAGAAAAGGCCATTGTAGGACAGCGCGCCCATATGCGCCGCTTCATCGTTCC
Organism: Janthinobacterium sp. BJB401; assembly: GCF_013372745.1. Classification (NCBI taxonomy): domain Bacteria; kingdom Pseudomonadati; phylum Pseudomonadota; class Betaproteobacteria; order Burkholderiales; family Oxalobacteraceae; genus Janthinobacterium; species Janthinobacterium sp. BJB401. Next base: position 19,041 of record NZ_JABXFH010000027.1, read on the forward strand.
TTCACCGTGGCCCGGGGTGGCGATGGCATTAACTGGTTATAATTGCCCCATTCTTAAAAAACGAGGTTGTGTATGAAGTGGGCCTTGCTGGGCATTTTTGTGTTTTCCGTTTTACATATTCATTTTCGGGGCAAGGTGCGCCTGCCGTTCCGCCGCCAGATCTTCGATCATTCCTCGTTCATGGCGCCGCTGAACCTGTTCATGCACACCTTTTCCAAGGTGCCGGCCACGCCATATTTAGCCGTCGAGCAATTCCCGGAACTGGCGCCGCTGCAGCAGAACTGGCAAATCATCCGCGATGAAGCGCTGCGCATGCAGGAAATGAAAAAGATCAAGGCCGCTGAAAAGAACAATGACGTGGGTTTCAATTCCTTCTTTAAATATGGCTGGAAGCGTTTCTACCTGAAATGGTATGACGCGAACCACCCGTCGGCACAGCAGATGTGCCCGCAGACCTATGCGCTGCTGCAATCGATTCCCTCGATTAAAGCGGCCATGTTCGCGGAACTGCCGCAAGGCGGCAAGCTCAACCCGCACCGCGATCCATTCGCCGGCTCCCTGCGCTACCACCTGGGCTTGCAGACGCCGAACGACGACCGCTGCTTCATCGACGTCGATGGCGAGCGCCACAGCTGGCGCGACGGCCAGGCCGTGATGTTCGATGAAACGTATATCCACTGGGCCCGCAACGATGCCGACAGCGACCGCATCATCCTGTTCTGCGACATCGAACGCCCGATGCGCTACCGCTGGGCGCAAGGCTTGAACCGCTGGCTGGGCCGCACCCTGATGACGGCAGCCGCCTCGCCAAACGAACTGGGCGACCAGGTCGGCGGCGTGAGCAAGCTGTTCCAGATTTCCTGGACCATGGGCCAGTACCGCCGCCGCTTCAAGGCGTGGAACAAGACGGCGTACCAGATCACCCGTGTGGCGCTGGTGGTGGGCATCATCGCGCTGATCTACTTTATCTAGGCGTTACATTGCCTCTTTGACAAAACCGCCTTCGGGCGGTTTTTTTTATAATGCGATGTCCCCACCAGGAGAATCTACAAAATGACCGAACGCGACCGCAAGCACGATATCCAGATCGGCGATGAGACATGGATCGAGTTCATCAGCCTTGACGGCCGCTACGAGCAGGCGCTCGACATCGACGCCCTGCTGGCCGGATTATGGCCGCTGATCTGCCGCCTGGAAACGCATTGCGACGCCGGCTGCTGCGGCATCGATGCCTTCGATTTCACGTGCGAAAATATCGATACGGCGCTGCTTGAGCTTGACCGCGCGCAATTGCACGCGGCCTGCTTGCAAGCCCGCGCTGCCGTGGCCGCGGCCGGCAGCGACGTATTGACGAGCAACACGATGAATCATATTGCGGATAAACGCGTGTTCCTGCAGTTGCTCGGGCATCTCGAGCGCTGCCTTGCTTGCCCGCAAAACGGCCCGCCGGCAAGCCAGCCGCGCTGACATCGGCGATAATACGGGCTCACACCACTCTTTTCTTTTATTTATGCGCGACATCATTGCCGGATTTCTACGTTTCCAGAAGGAAGTCTTTCCTGAACGCCGAGAGCTGTTCAAGACACTGGCGACAGGACAGACGCCGAAAGCCTTGTTCATTTCCTGCTCCGACAGCAGGATGGTGCCGGAACTGGTGACGCAGCGCGAACCTGGCGAACTGTTCGTCATCCGCAACGCGGGCAACATCGTGCCTTCGTTTGGCCCGGAACCGGGCGGCGTGAGCGCGTCCGTCGAATTTGCCGTTGCCGCCCTGAATGTGACGGACATCGTCATTTGCGGCCATTCCGATTGTGGCGCGATGAAAGCCATCGCCACCTGCACCTGCCTCGAACACATGCCGGCGGTCAAGAACTGGCTGCGGCACGCGGATGCGGCGCGCATGATCAATGAATCGATCGAGCATGCGACAGAACAGGAGCGCATCGACGGCATGGTGCGGGCCAACGTGGTGGCGCAACTCAACAACATCCGCACCCACCCCTCGGTGGCGCTGGGCATCACGCAAAAGCGCCTGACCCTGCATGGCTGGGTGTATGACATCGAAAATGGCTCGCTCGACGCGCTCGACGAGGCTACCGGCCAGTTTGTCCCGCTGGCGGAACATCCGGCGTCGAAGATGTAAGGCAAGCGTCGGCCCACCACCGTCTTCCCCCGTAGCGCCAGCACAGCGATGAATTCAAGCGTGCCGCTGAGGCGCGTACTCAGGTTGACAGGGCATCCGTTTCGCTGCTTGCCCGCGATCTGAAGATCAACACCAATCAGCTGTTCAGTTGGCGCAAGCGCTTCAGCAACGAGACGCTTGCTGCGCGCCAAGTCAACTGGCCACTGCTGGCATGAACGGTCTGGCGGCGAAGGCGCAGACGGCGCTCGCCGAAGGTCCGACACCGCATGAACTTGCAGCTCAAAGCAGTTGGGTTGACTTATGGCGTTAAAAAATATGTTGGCGGAAATGCCGATAAACCGCACTGGTCAACTACGGGACATTCATATGAAATTTTTCGCCGCCTTTCTGATCGCCGCATGTCTCCTGCCGACGGCGCACGCTGTAGTGTCCGTGCCGGCGCGCTTGATTGGCTACTACTCGAATATGCGGACCGAAGGCGCTGACGATCCACATTTTGTCTCCGGATACGACATCGTGCTTTACCAACGCGTAGCGGAAACGATAGGCCATGTCGCTGTCGCCATCGGCACCTCCGAACCGGCCAGAGCCACCATCAAAGAGATGACATACGATACGAAGAAAAAATTGCTGACCTTCACCGCCGAGTACTCCAGCGGCCTGGCCACCAATCCTGTGAAAGGAGCGCCCGACCGCGAAGCTGTGCAAGTGCTCATCTTCAGCGGCGTCGTGCGTCCGCAGTCGATCTCGGGGAAAGTGGGCATCAAAGATTTCTACTGCCGTCAATGCAGGCCGGTGTTCAAGCGCGTGACACTCAAACGTATCATTGAAATGGGGCGCACGGGCGAATTACGAACCATCCCGTTATAGTCGCCTGAGCACTTGGGCCGACTGGAAATGCATCAATCTGAAAGAGATTACGTCTGGGCTTCAGAACAGCTTGGCTTAGCGCCCGATTTTTTCCATTTTCCCTCTACCCACATCGCGCTTCAGAATCCTGGCATGAGCGCAGTTGGGGCCGGCACGTTGGCCATCGCCACGCAGAATTCAGGCGCAAGTTGCGCTTGACCTTATCAAGGCGGGAAGGTTCAAGGTAGCGGTATTCAAGCGACATCAAGGAGAATCCCGCATGCCAAAAATCACCGTCCTGCCCCATCCCGAGCTGGCGCCGGAAGGCGCCGTGTTCGACACGCCCGAGAACATGAGCATTTGCGATGCATTGCAGCGCAACAAAATAGATATCGAACACGCCTGCGGCCAGGTGGGTGCCTGTTCCACCTGCCACGTGGTCGTGGTGCAGGGTTTCGACTCGCTCAACGAACTGGGCGACAATGAGGAAGACATGCTCGACCAGGCCTGGGGCTTGCAGCCCCACTCGCGCCTGTCGTGCCAGGCCCGCGTGTCAAACGAAGACCTGACGCTGGAACTGCCCCGGTACACGCTCAACCACGCCAAGGAATAGTCCCCGGCGCGGTTGCGCGACTGCCCTACGGGTTTACCACGTGATTTACCACATGATCACGCGCTGCTCGGGCGGCAGATACATCGGGTCGCCCGGCTTGATGCCGAACGCTTCGTAGAAGCCGGGCTGATTTTTGACCGTGCCCTTGGCGCGGAATTCGCCCGGCGAATGCGGATCGCTCTTGATCTGCGCGATAGCCGCTTCGGGACGCAGTTTCGCGCGCCATTTCTGCGCAAAGCCGATGTACAGGCGCTGTTCGCCCGTCAAGCCATCGATGACCGGCGACGGCTTGCCGTTCAACGAGCGCTGGTAGGCCTTGTAGGTGATCGACAGGCCGGAATTGTCGCCGATGTTTTCACCCAGGGTCAGCTCGCCATTGATGTGGTAGCCCGGCACGGGGCTATAGGCGCCGTATTGCTTGACGAGGCCGGCGGCCAGCGCCTTGAAGGCCGTGCGGTCTTCCGCCGTCCACCAGTTGCGCAAGCGGCCCTTGGCGTCATATTGACTGCCGGAATCGTCGAAGGCATGGCTGATTTCATGGCCGAAGGTGATGCCCAGCAAGCCGTAATTGACGGCATCTTCCGCCTTCACGTTGAAAAATGGCGGCTGCAAAATGGCGGCCGGGATCGTGATGGCGTTGAGGGCCGGGCTGTAGCTGGCGTTGACGGTTTGCGGCGTCATCGACCATTCATCGCGGTCGACCGGTTTGCCCAGCTTGGCCAGGTTTTGCTGGCGGCTCCACGCGCGCGCGGCGCGCACGTTGGCGATCAGGTCGTTTGGCTGCGTCTGCATGCTGCTGTAGTCGCGCCAGGTATCGGGGTAGGCGATCTTCGGCTTCAACGCTGCCAGCTTGAGCTGGGCTTCCTTCTTGGTTTCCGGGCCCATCCAGTCGAGCTGCTCGATGCCATCCTTGAACGAGGCGACGAAATTGTCGAACATGGCCATCACGCGGGGCCGGGTTTCCGGCGGCAAATACATTTCCACGTAGCGCTTGCCGACGGCGTCGCTGATGGCGTTATCGGTGAAGCGCAGCGCCAGCTGCCACTGCGGTTCGCTTTGCGGCACGCCGCGCAGCACCGTGCCGTCGAAGGCAAAGCGTTCCTTGACGGTGGCGCTGTCCAGGAACGAGGCATAGCTTTCGATGATGCGCCAGTTCAGATAGCTCTTCCAGGCTTCCAGCGGCACGGCGGCCACGGTCTCGGCAAAGCCTGTCATGAAGCTGGGCTGGCGCACCACGGCAGAAGTAGCCTTTGGCGCGAGGCCGGCGGCCGTGAAATACGCGTTCCAGTCGAAGGCCGGCGCCAGTGCCGTAAATTTGTCGAAGTCGACCCGGTTGTACGATTTGACGGGGTCGCGCATCTGCACGCGCGTCCACTGCACGGCCGCCAGGCGTGTTTCGATGTCGAGTATCTGCGCCGCGTGGGCGGCAGCGGCCTTGTCGCCGCTCATGGCCAGCATGGTCTCGATATGCTTGAGGTATTTGGCGCGCACGGCTTGCAGCTTGGCGTCGTCTTCCTTCAGGTAGTAATCGCGGTCGGGCAAGCCCAGGCCCGACTGGCTGATGTTGACCGTGTACCGCTCGGGGTCTTGCGCATCGGGCGCCACATAGGCGGAAAACGGCGTAGCAACGCCATTGCCTTGCAGATAGGCCAACAGCGCCGGCAAGTCTTTCTTGTCTTTCACGGCGGCGACGCGGGCCAGCTCGGCGCGCAGCGGCTTGAAGCCGGCCGCGTTGCGCGCCTTGTCGTTCATGAAGCTCGTGTACAGGTCGGCGATCTTGTGCGCCTCGCTGCCAGGCTTGCCCGGGTTTTTCAGGGTCGCATCGATCAGGCCGCGCAACTGGCCCTGGGCGATTTCGCGCAATTCGATGTACGTGCCCCAGACGGATTTGTCGGCCGGGATGTCCGTATTGCGGGTCCAGACGCCGTTGACGTAGCCGTAGAAATCATCCCGGGGGCTCACTGCCGGGTCCAGGGTTTTCAGGTCGATGCCGGAGACGGGCGCGCCGGCATTGGAGGCTTGGGCGTACAGCGACGGCGAAGATAAGGCGAGCAAGGCGCAGCAGGCGGCGCTGATCAGCGAACGTTTCACGAAGATTCCTTTAATTGTTTTCACTTCATGTTGGGGAACATGCTTGTCCAGGCATGAGAGGCTGGATTATAGTCCGCGTGCTTGCCGCGCAACAATGACAGTTGAATAACTACGGGAATCAGCGGCTCAGGAGATCGAACAGGTCCACCGTCTTTTTACCCTGATTTTTCAGCAGATCCGCAAGCGAACCCGGCGTTGGCCCGCCATTGCCGGCCGCATGATTGAAATAATTAAAATCGAGCTTGATCTTGTCTTCCAGGTCGCTCGCATAATTGGCAGGATACTGCGATTGCTCCAGACGGGGCAATGTATTGAAATGCGCCAGCACCGACTTGAAGAAATTGGTCGTCTTGCCAGTGGTATTGTATTCATGCATGGCTTGCGCCACGACCTGGGTGCGCCAGGCCTCTTCTTCCTGATACGCCTGCATAAAGGCGGCGCGCCGCTCGTTGACGGTAAAGGTCCCGCTGTCATCGTTCGAAATGGCGGACAATTGCTCGCGCGACAAGCCCGCAAACGGATTGGGGCCCTTCCGGTCGACATAAGCGGCGGCGGCGGCGGCCGACTTTGCCGATGCCGCGTCATTCGGTTGCGGCAGCTGTTTGGCGGCGGCCGCCTTGTGTTCCGCATCCAGCGGATACAGGATGTCGTCGGTATTGCCATTCACCCACGCACCCAGCGCCGCATGATCGAAGCCCCGGATGGTGGCGCTGGTGGCCTCCGAAGCTTTCGCCAGGCGCCCGGCCAGGGTCGAAATCACGACATCGCCGCCCACGGCGCCAGCGCCGGCCGGCGCCTGTGTGGCCTGGGCCTTGTCCGAGGATGGCTTGCTGCCTTCCGCGACAGACAGCGCCCCGCGTTGAATTCCTGCCGTGCTGATATGCATTATTGTTCGCCCCGAGATCAGTAAAAGTTACTATTTAAGTAAATGTTACTATAGCACAATATCTGTCCATGCCGGCCAGGCGCATGCACGGGAGCGGTTCGGCTCCGGCTTTACTTCACCGGCTCGAACGTCACCGTCAAGCCGTTGCCCGTGGTCCTGATCTGCGTCGGCACGAATTGCACGCCCGCGTAGCGCAATTCGTCGGGTTTGAAGGTGTAGATCGGCGTTTCATGCATGAGCTGGTCGGCCACCAGGCTGGCCACCTTGGCGAACTGGCGCTGCTGCGACTCGTCCATGCCGTCGATGGTGACCTTGTCCACGCTCGCCTCGCTCAGGTAGACGGCATTGCGCTGGGCGTCGAGCACGAGGCGGCCCGACATGGCCAGGCTGCCGCGCCAGCTCTGGCGTATGAATGGCGGCAAGACGCTGGCGTCCACGCTGAGGGCGACTCTTTCGCGCTCGGGCTGCAAGGATAGTTGCGGGCGGGTCAGCTTGACGTCCAGCACGGACAGCACACGCTTGTCGATGGGAAAGCGGCGCTCCAGGCCTTGCTGCATCTTGCTCAGCGACACATTCACGTCGCGCGGGCCGATCAGGGTGGAACACGCGGCCAGCACAGTACAAGCGAAGGCGGCGATCGCGGCGGTTTTCAGCAAGGGGCGGATGGCAGTCAAGGTCATGGATAGTCTCGGTGGAAAGATGGCGCCATCTTACACATGCGCCCGCTTTCACGCAAAAACCGGCACCCACCTTGCAGCGGGCGCCGGTTCTGGTGTTGGCCTTGTCAGCGTACGAACAGGGCGATCAGTATGACGATGGGCAATGGAATACCCAGCAGCAGCAAGAGGATGGAACGCATGGCAGACTCCTTGATTGTATGGGTGGCTTAAATGGTCACGTGGCGCAGCACTCGTTCATGGTCGCGCTGGCGGCCGCCAAACGTTGCCGCCAGGCTGGCCACGAAAGCGCCCAGCAGCAAGGCGACGAACATCCACAACGCCGTATGCGCGCCAGCCTTGCGGGCCGTGTCAGCCGCTTGCTGGGCACGCGCCTTGGCATCGGCGGCGGCCTTGGCGGCGCGGGCGTAGACGGCGTCGACCCGCGCTTCCGCTTCCGCCTGCGTCAGGCCCGTACGAATGGCCACGACCTGGCCCAGATAGGCGCGGTCATCGGCGGCCAGGCTGCCCGTGGACAAGCTGGTGGCGAAGATCCTGCCGGTTTCCACGCGCTGCTCGGCGACCGTGCCGCCCGCCTCGCCCGTACCAGCCGCCGGTGCGGCACGCAGCAGCATGTCGGAGAAATAGTCGAGTGGATTGGCGCCACTACCCTCGCCCGCCTTCGCACCCGCCGCCCCGGCACCGGCCGCCGCAGCCGGGGACACCGCCGCCGCCACGCCGCTGCCCGCGTCGATGGCACCGCTCAGTACGGCGCGCGTGCCGCCGGCCAGCACGGCCACGGTGATCAGGGTGGCCACGGCCCAGGCCAGCAAGCCATGGGCCGTATCGCGGAAATGCACCTCATCCGTGTGAATCGAGCTCCATTTCACGCGCAGGCGGCCCGCCATGTAGCCGCCGATGCCGGAGGCGGCCAGTTGCATGAAAGCCAGCCAGGCGATGGTCGACACGCCGATGGCCGTCGCGTTGAACGACCATGGCGACACGGACGACAGGCCCAGGCCCACGCCGAGGATCAGCAGGATGAAGGACAAGGCGGCCGCAGCGGCAGCGCCCGCCAGCACGGCGCCCCAGGACACGCCCGGATTGTTCAGGTCCGACACGGACAATGGTGTAGCTTGCATGGAATACTCCCTTGGTTGTTGATTTTTTTAAGCCGTTCAGGCGGCCACGCCCGTCAATTGCTCCTTGCGCGCGGCCATTTCCTGGCCCAGCGCGTCGAGGTCGACGGCCGTCTCGCGCACCTTGGGAAACATGTCGCCCTCTTCTTCCTTGACGTGGTGCTCGATCTGCTCGGACAGCACCTTGACCTTGGCGTCGTACAGGTCGTCGGCCGGGTCCATGGCGGCAATCTGCGCGATGAGCTCCTTGGCGCTGGCGTGCTCGACGACGGCTTCATCCATCAGGTCGCCATCGTGGATGGGACGACGCACGGCCGGATAGAAGATTTCTTCTTCCAGTTGCGTGTGTACGGTGAGTTCCTGGCAGATTTGGTCGGCCAGCTTTTTCTTGGTTGCAAATGAGCGGTCGCTCAAGCCTTCATACTGGGCAAACAGGGCTTTGACGGCCTTGTGGTCCTGAATCAATAATGTGATCGCGTTCATGGCGCCTCCTTGTTGTGGATGAGGCAAGGATGCGCCACGGCGGCGCCAGCGTATGTGCGACGCCTTACACAATCTTGATTTTTAATACACTCAGCTATTAAGCTGCGACTTGATGCCGTGATGGCCCATCAGGTCGTACAGGGTGGGCCGGCTCACGCCCAGCAGCTCGGCCGCCCTGGCGATATTGCCGTCGGCCCGCGCCAGCGCGCGCACCATCACCTTGTATTCCGCCCCTTCGCGGGCCTGACGCAGATTGATGGATTCATCGGCGGGGGTGGCCTGGGCGCTGGCGGGCAAACCCAGGTCGTCTGTCGCGATCTGCGGGCCGTCACTCATGATGACGGCCCGCTTGATGCAGTTTTCCACTTCGCGCACATTGCCGGGCCAGCCATAGCTTTCGATCAGCTGCAGCGCGCCGGCGCTGAAATGCAGGTTGCTGCGCCCTTCGCTGGCGCAGAACTTGTTCTTGAAATGGTGGGCCAGCAAGGCCGCGTCGCCAGCCCGTTCGCGCAGCGGCGGAATGCGCAAGACGATTTCGCTGAGGCGGTAAAACAGATCTTCGCGGAAACGCCCCTGCTCCGCCAGCACCTTTAAATCCTGGTGCGTGGCGCAGACGATGCGCACGTCGACGGCGATCTCGGCGCGCCCGCCCACGCGCTCGATGACCCGTTCCTGCAGGAAGCGCAGCAATTTCGCCTGCAGCCCCATCGGCATGTCGCCGATCTCGTCGAGAAAAAAGGTGCCGCCATGGGCCAGTTCGATCTTGCCCAAGGTTTGCCGCGCCGCGCCCGTAAACGCTCCCCGCTCATAGCCGAACAGCTCGCTTTCCAGCAGGTTCTCGGGAATCGCTGCGCAATTGATGGCGACAAAGCGTTGCGCATGGCGGCTCGACAGCGCGTGCAGGCCCCGCGCGATCAGTTCCTTGCCGCTGCCCGAATCACCGAGCAGCATCACGCTGGCCGATGAGGGCGCGACTTTTTCCACGTTGCGGCACAATTTCAGCATACCCGGATCGCGGCTGACGATGCCGGCCAAAGGAGAATCGGCCTGCGTTTGCAGCATGCGGCGGTTTTCCTGCTGCATCGCATGCAGATAAAACGCGCGGGCGATGACGAGGCCCAGCATGTCGGCCTCGAACGGTTTCTGGTGGAAATCGTAGGCGCCCAGCGCGATGGCTTTCAAGGCATGCGCGCGCTCCTGGTTGCCCGACAGGATGATGACTTTCGTGTCCGGCGCCAGCGCGAGGATTTGCTGCAGGGTGGCCAGGCCTTCCGTGGCGCCGTCCGGATCGGGCGGCAAGCCCAGGTCCATCGTCACGACGGCCGGCTGGTGGCGCCGCACCAGCGCCAGCGCCGCCTCGCGCTCGCCCGCCAGCAGCACCTCGTAACCGTCAAAGCTCCAGTGCAACTGCTTTTGCAGGCCGGGATCGTCTTCGATGACCAGCAGTTTTTGTTTCGCCATACGTATGCACTCCAGTCAACGGGTAGAACAGCGGAAATCTGGGGTATGACCCGGCGGGTCAGACCCCATGGCCGCATGCAGCGGCAGGATCACGCGAAACGTCGTGCCCACTTGAGGCTCGCTGCGCACTTCCAGGCTGCCGCCCACTTCGCGCAGGTACTCTCGGCTTTCGAACACGCCAATGCCCATGCCCGCCGTCTTGGTCGTGTCGAACGGTGTAAATAAACGGTCGCGGATGAATTGCTCGCTCATGCCCTGCCCCGTATCGTCGAGCTCGACGACGGCCGTGTGCTGCACGCGCCGCAGCCGCACGGCCACCTTGCCGTCGCTGGCCGTCGCTTCGATGGCGTTCTGGATCAAGTGCCCCAGCACCCGTTCCAGGCGCGCGCGGTTGGCCAGCACCGTCAGCTCGCCATCGACGATTTCCAGCCGGGGTGCCGGCGCCAGGCTGGCCTTGGCGGCAACGGCCTGGCGCAGCAAGCCGTCCAGCTGCAGCGGCGCGGGCGCTTCCGGCGCTTCGCCACGCGCCAGTTTCTGCAGCAAGGTCTTCATTTTTTGCACGGAATGGTCCAGGGTGCCCAGCATGTCTTCCTGGAAAGCGGGATTGGCGCGGTGTTTTTCAGCATTGCTTAACAACAATGACAGCTGAAACACGAGGTTTTTGAGGTCGTGCACGATAAAAGTGGACATGCGGTTGAACGAGTCGAACTGGCGCGCCACCGTCAGGGTATCGAGCGATTCGCGGTGCGCCAGGTAGCTGGCGGCCTGGCTGCCGGCAATTTTCAGCACGTCGCGGATTTCCCAGTTCAGGCCGATGCGCGTGCGGGGCCGCGCCAGCGCGACGAAGGCGAACAGCTGGCCATGCAGCATCAAGGGCACCAGCAGCCAGACGTCGGGCAGCGCCAGCAGCGCCGGCGGCAAGCGCAAGCCGCCGTACTGGCGCGGGTTTTGCTGGCAATCGGGCACGTCGATCACCCACTGGCGTGCCTCGAGGAACTGGCACAGGGGGCCAAGCGCCGGTTCGCTCCACGTGCCAGGCGGCCAGTTCCAGCTGGCGGCCGGGGCGAACTGCCCCTGTTCGCGCAAGATCCACAGCGCGCCGGCGCGGCTTTCCACCAGCTGCGCCATGGCCTGTATCGTGCGTTCGCCCAAGGCCGGCCCGTCTTCGGACAGCGCGCGCGTAAATCTCAGCCATTCCTCGCGGTAATCGAAGATGGCATTGTAAAAATTTTTATTGATATAAACCTTGAGCTTGGCGCGCAAGCTGCCGGAAAACAGCACACCAGCCAGCAGCAGGGCCGCGCCGCCCAGGTAAGCCATCTGCATGAAGGAACCCCAGGTGCCGCCGAAATAGCGCAAGTAATAGGCGCTGGCCGCCATGGCCAGCAAATAGATGGCCGAGCCCAGCAAGGCGGCCGAGCGGTACAGCATCTGGCGCGAGACGGACAAGCCCAGCGCCCAGCCCGGATTGCGCGCGGCCGAGACGGCCAGCAGCGGCGCGCACAGGGCGTCGACGATGCCGCGCGCGGCCCAGATGTCATCATTGATCGTGCGAAACAGCAAGGCGTCGCTGTACAGATAAAAATCGTAGGCGAACAGGCCGCCCACGCCCAGGCACGCAAACTTGATGCCCCAGCGTTTCAACGGGGGCGTGTTGCGGTACCACTGTTCCACCAGCAACATGCCCAGCACGGCCAGCAGCAGCCGGCAGACACTGGCGATGATGCGCGCCGGCAAAGGCAGCGCCAGCCACGATGAGGCCATCGAGAGCAGCCACGGCGCCAGCGCCGTGAGGACGATGCCGGCCAGCAGCAGGCGCAAACGGGGCCGCGACGGTTCGATCAGCAGCAGCAAAAACACCAGCCAGGCCAGGGTGCGCAGCAATTCGAGCGCATCGCCGGCCAGCGCGGTGCGCTGTCCCAGCAGCACCAGCACCACCGTGCCCGTCGCCCAGCCGCCCGTCGCCAGGCAGGCGACCAGCAAGGCGCGCACGTTTTGCCGCGCGCGCCAGTTGCTGATGAGCAGCAGCGCCAGCACAAAGAAAGCCAGCGATGCCAGGCCATGGCTGAGGGCCGCCGCGTCGGCCGCCGCCAGCCAGTCCGACTGCTGCCGCATCACCGGCTGCCCTTGCCAAACAGCACCACCTGCACCGTGTCGAGCAGGATCAGCAAGTCGAGGAACAGGCTATTGTTTTTCACATAATACAAATCGTATTGCAGTTTCTTGACGGCATCGTCGACGGAAGCGCCATATTGGTAGCGCACCTGGGCCAGGCCTGTGATGCCCGGCTTGATATTATGACGAATGTTGTAGTACGGCACCTGCTCCTTCAGTTGCTCGACAAAATAGGCGCGCTCGGGACGGGGACCGACGAAACTCATCTCGCCGCGAAACACATTGAGCATCTGTGGCAATTCATCGATGCGCAGCTTGCGGATCAGCTTGCCCACGCGCGTGATGCGCGCATCGTTGTCCAGCGCCCAGATGGGCTTGCCATCGCGCTCCGCATCGCAGCGCATGCTGCGAAATTTCAGCACGTTGAAGGGCAAGCCGTCGCGCCCCACCCGCTCTTGCTGGTAAAACACGGGGCCGCCGTCTTCCAGGCGGATGCACAGGGCCGTCACCAGCATCACGGGCAGCGCGGCCAGACAGATGACGCCGCTGGCCGCTAGGTCGAACAAACGCTTCGATGTGGCGCGGAAAAAGCTCTGGTCAAAGCCGCCGCCGTAGATCAGATAGCTCGGCTGCAAGGAATCGATGCGGATCTGGCACGCTTCGCGCTCGAAAAACGTGGCCGCATCGATCACCTTGACGCCGCCCAGCGCGCATTCCAGCAATTGCTTGACGGGAAACGCGCCATTGCGCCGGTCGCTGAGGGAGACGACGATCTCATGCGCGGCATGGCGCTGGGCCATGGCCAGCAGCGAGGCTTCGGCCGGCAGCAAGGCCGAGGCCGGCACGCAGCGTTGCTCGCCAGCCACATCGATGCAGCCCACCACCGTAAACTGATGGAAACCGATCTTGCTCGCCGCCAGTTCCATGCATTCGCGCGCCAGTGCCCCGCCGCCCACGAGGATCAGCCGGCCTTCCATCAGCGCCGATTGCGAGGATTTGAACACCACCAGGCGCGCCAGCAGCACGCCGATGGCGCCCAGGCCGAAGATCAGCACGCTGCCGCGCCCGAAATGCAAGGAAGGGATAAAACGGATCAACACGCTCAGCACGGCAAAACCCAGCGCGAACGACGGCAGGATGCGTAATAGCGTGTTGCGGATGTCTTCGCGCGAGCGGTGCTGGTACATGCCCAGCGCGCTCATGCTGAAAACGATGACCAGGGCGAAGATCGAGGACGACAAGTAGACCTCGCTCACCCGCAGCACGCGGCTGCCGTCCGCCAGCCACATCAGGGATGTCAGGACGGCCGACAGCAGCAGGATCATAATTTCGAGCAACAGCAAGATAAACGCTGTTTTCGAGACGTAATGGCTGAAGATGCGGATCATGGGGGCCTCCTGCGGCAAAGGCGGCACACCGCGCACAAGGCGGCTTGCTGCCGGTCTTGCCATCATGGCGAACTGTTCCAGCAGGACATTGATACGCCACAAGCTACGGCCCCAGCTATCTTTCACTGGCAGAATTTATCTCAACACATTACCGATTGATGTGAAATGGACTATAGTATGCTTCCCCTGAAAAAAGATAAATGTCATGAAATTTGATGTAGCGATTGTCGGCAGTGGCCTGGCGGGTTTATCGGTTGCACTGCATTTAGCTGAGACGCGCACCGTCGCGATCATTTCCAAACGCGCGCTGCTCGATGGCGCCAGCAACTGGGCGCAAGGCGGGATCGCGGCCGTGCTGGACTCGGGCGACAGCCACCAGCAGCACATCGAAGACACCCTGATCGCCGGCGGCGGCCTGTGTGACGAGAGCGCCACGCGCTACATCGTCGAGCACGGCCGCGAAGCCATCGAATGGCTGATCGAGCAAGGCGTGCCATTTACGCGCGACGCCACGGCCGAGCTGGGCTTCCACCTGACCCGCGAAGGCGGACACAGCCAGCGCCGCATCATCCACGCGGCCGACGCCACCGGGCATGCCGTGCAAGTGACCCTGGAAGAAAAGGTGCGCGCCCACCCGAACATCAGCCTGTTCGAACACCATTGCGCGATCGACCTGATCACTTCCGACAAGCTGGGCATGAAGCCGACCCAGCGCAATGCGCAGCCGCATTGCCACGGCCTGTACGTGCAGGATGAGCAAACCGGCAAGGTACTCACGTTTGCCGCCGAGCACACCGTGCTGGCCACGGGCGGCGCCGGCAAGGTGTATTTATATACCACCAACCCGGACACGGCCAGCGGCGACGGCATCGCCATGGCCTGGCGCGCCGGCTGCCGCGTGTCGAACATGGAATTCATCCAGTTTCACCCGACCTGTTTGTACCACCCGTACGCGAAATCGTTTTTGATCACCGAAGCCATCCGTGGCGAAGGCGGCTTGCTGAAACTGCCGCCCGAAGCGGGCGCGGCGGCCGGTCAGCGCTTCATGCTGGCCCACGACGAGCGGGCCGAACTGGCGCCGCGCGACGTGGTGGCGCGCGCCATCGACTTCGAGATCAAGAAACGCGGCCTCGACTACGTGCACCTGGACATCAGCCACAAGCCGGCCGAATTTCTCATCGAACACTTCCCCACCATCTACGCGCGCTGCCTGGAGCTGGGCATCGACATCACCAAGCAGCCTATCCCCATCGTGCCTGCCGCCCATTACACCTGCGGCGGCGTCGTCACGGATCTGGCGGGCCGGGCCGACTTGCCGGGCCTGTATGCGGTCGGCGAAACGGCCTGCACGGGTTTACATGGCGCGAACCGTCTGGCGTCGAACTCTTTGCTGGAATGCATCGTCATCGGCCGCGCCTGCGCACAGGACATCGAAAGCAAGGAAAAGCTGGGCACGCCATATCTGCCCGACTGGGATGAAAGCCGGGTCACGGATGCGGATGAAGAAGTGGTGATTTCCCACAACTGGGACGAACTGCGCCGCTTCATGTGGAATTACGTGGGCATCGTGCGCACGACCAAGCGCCTGGAGCGGGCCCAGCACCGCATCGCCCTGTTGAAGGAAGAAATCGACGAGTACTACCGCAACTTCCGCATCACGCACGACTTATTGGAACTGCGCAATCTCGTCGACGTGGCCTCGATGATCGTCAACAGCGCCCTGTCGCGCCGCGAAAGCCGCGGCCTGCACTTCAGCCGCGATTATCCGGAAACCTTGCCGAAAGCGATCGCCAGCGTGCTGACGCCGCCGCACCGCTAAATAACCAACAGCCTTCTCATTCCAGCATGACGATTTCCGAATTCCTCACCGCCGTTCGTACGCCATACATCGACACCCTCGCACGGGTCGCCACGCAGCTTGAATCGCATGTGGAGCCGGCATACCGGCAAAGCGATGGATCATTGGCCGTCGAAGGCGCACTCGGCCTTCCTTGCAGAGCCGACGTCATCCCAATGGAAGGGATCACTGCGGGCCAGGCGATTCAAGTCGACTCCGAGACCCGGTTGGAGTTTGAGGCAGTCACTTTTGCGTCGGGTGCAGCTGAAGTGCTTCTTTCACCGTTCGTTTGGGACTGGACGCCACTCGAAGTGCTTGGCCTGAGCCAAGAGGCGGTTGCAAACGCATGTCAGTCGTGGTTCCTGAGTTGGTTCGACGCCGACGACAACAATGCCGCTAACGAGGAAGGCCTGTTCGGCGTCGTCCACTTCATGTCCGAGCTGGAACCGACAGAGGAAGGTTGGAAATTGACGGTTGATCTTGGCTCGTCGCCGGTGAGCGCACTTGAAGATTTTCTGTTCCGCATATTGGATGCCGGTGCACCTCAAGTTCGTATCGGCTGACCCCGCCGTCTATCGAACGTTCTGGCGAATCGCACGCCCGTCCCTTTTGACAACAGACATTGAAAACGTTAACGTTTTGTGCGGTTCAATGCACCTGGAGGAAAGTCATGGCAGGAAAATTTTTGAGTCGAGGCGCGCTAGTCCACCTTATCAAGAGTCAGGAACGAACTAACGCTATTCAAAAGCGCGATGGATTAACCCAGCACCCGGTGCGAACAACGGTGTGTGGTTGCACTGACCCTGATTGCGGTGGCTGGCATACCATACTGACTGAGAGAAACGTGCCTACCGCAGACGAGTGCAAATCGATTTTGCAACACGAAAAGGCCAAAAGAAAGAGCTAGCTGCGTATGGAATCAATGACAGTGATGGCAACAAAGTGGAAGAACCAGGAGGTGCGAAGCCACAATGGCCTTCTGTGCAGCAACGGTGATCTGTATGACGTGCACGAAACCAGAATGGCCAGAGTACGTGAAAAACAGGAACTTGGCGGTTGGCTCAATGTCGCGATTCTGGCGCAAGAAGAGCTGTATGGTGGACAGTACGTAGTTAAGTGCGGCGAGGCTGCGGAACACGGCTCAATCGGCGTAGTCGTTTTGGAATCGCGGCAAAATCATGACCCTGTCTGGACGTTTGTTTCGGATCAATCCAATCCATTTGATCAAATAACAATCAAGGGCGGCTTGATTTTGGTGCTGTCAACGTCAGGCGCCGTGTTACGGTTTGGTGCGCCGATGAGGGAGGCAAGGCTTCTGCTTCCGAGTACTTCGATCCATGGTGCTAACGACGGGCGCTTGTAAACCCGGGCGTTTTTCAACACAATAGGGCGAAAGCTGCCTCCCACAAAAGGTCCTGCCCGGCACAAGCAGCCATGCGCCATGGTCCATAACGACCTCCCCGGCTCACGATTCCGGCATCTCAAACTCAATCCCATCGTCCGTGTACGACATCGTCGCGGACGCGCCCGTACAACTACCCTGCGCCTCGTCCGCCACATAGCGGCACTCGCTCTCCAGCCCGCCATCCTCGCGCCAGTGCCGCGTCCAGCCCTGGCGTTCGCCATCGACATACTCGATCAATTGACGCGGCTTGCCATTCGCGTACCAGGAACGCAACGCGCCCTCCTCGCGGCCGCCGTCGTTCCACTGTTTGTGCACGAGCAATACGCCGGCCCGGCTGAAACGCTGTTCGCTGCGCAAGACAAAGTGGCCGCTGTGGCTGCGCTTGCTGGCCACTGTGCCATCCGGGTAATATTCGACGCTGTCGCCGGCCGGCTTGTCGTCCACGTATTGCGTTGTACGCTGCACCTTGCCATCCGGGAAGTAGCCGGTGCTCGGTCCTGACTGGATGCCGTTCTCGTACCGGCTGCGGCTTTCCACCGTGCCATCGGGATAAAACAGCAGCAGCTCGCCCTCCGTCTGGCCCTTGACCTGAGTCATGCGCGTGCGCAACTTGCCATCCTCGTCGAAGGTTTCCACCACGCCATCGGCGCGGGCGCCGTTCACGTACTGGCTGGCCTCGTTCAGCTTGCCCGTATCGTGATAGGTCCGCTGTTCGCCTTCCTGCACGCCATTGCGCCACGTGTTGCGCATGGAAATCTGGCCCTCAGGACGATACAGGGTCTGCACACCTTCCTGCACGCCGCGGCCATCCTGCTCCACCTGCATCTCGACCTGGCCATGCGGGTAGTACATGCTGTAGTTGCCCACCAGCTTGCCGCGCAGGTAATCGGGATCGTTGACCTCGCCAATCAGCCGCTTCGGCTCGCCTTCGCGCGCGTGCACCACCTCGACTTGCCAGGTGCCGCGCGTCTTGCCTGGCGGCAGCGGGACGACCAGCGCATAGCGCGCATGTTCCTTGACTTCGCCGCGCGTCAGATTGTGATTCAGGTACAAGCGCGCCTTGCCATCGGCACAAGCTTGCGGCTCGCAGCCGACCAGCTTGCCAACTTCGGGCATGCCAAGCGCCCCCACATTACCTGGTGCAGGACAGAATTTGATACGCATCAACAAGGGCGTTTTGTCACGTATCAGCCTGGCCAATTGCTGCTTCATGGCGGCGTATTGCTGCGCGTCCAGGCCCACGGACACGGCATCCATCAGCACCTGCCTGCCGCCGCAGCCGCTGTCGCTGGCGAGGGTCAGCACATCGCCGTCGGGCGTCGCCTTGATCGCGCTGACTACTTGCCGCTGTTCGATCTCGGCGTGGGCCAGCGCCGGCAACAGCAGCATGACGCCAAGCAGGCGCTTCACAATGCGCGCCATGTTTGCTCCTTGCGCTGCAGTTCCGGTGCTGGCGGCGCCTCGCCGCAGCCGCCCTGGGCCTTGCCGGCCACATACTGGCACTCGTTTTTCACGCTGCCATCCGCGTGCCAGCTGCGGCTCCAGCCGTCGCGCCGGTCGTTCACGTAGTCGATGGCTTGTTCCGGCTTGCCGTTCTCGTACCACGAGCGCGACGTGCCCTGTTCGCGCAGTTGTGCATCCCATTTCCGTTCCAGCACCAGCACGCCCTGAGGGCTGTAGCGCTGGATACTGAGCAGCCCGCCCTTGTCTCCATATTGCTGGCGGCTTTTCACCTTGCCGTCCGCATAGAATTCCATTGCCTCGCCCGTGGGCAAGTCGTTAACCTGCGTCATCCTGGCTTGCACGGCGCCATTTGGGTAGTAATTCGTGCTCACGCCATTGAACTTGCCGTGTTGCATTTCCGCGCGGCTGGAGATTTTTCCATCAGGGAAGTATGTGAGCATCTCGCCTTCCATCTTGCCGCCGCGCAAAGTGTAGCTGCTACTCAGCTTGCCATTTTCATCAAACGTCTGCACTGGACCGTCGAGCTGCTTGCCGTCGCGGTAGATGCTCGTTTCACTCAACTTGCCGGTAGCGTGATAGCGTTGATGCTCGCCTTCTGGCAAGCCATGGCGCCAGTCACCGCGCAGCTCCAGCGTGCCATCGGGAAAATACTTGCTGCCGATGCCATGCTGACGGCCCTGCCCATCCTGCGCCACCTGTTTCTCGATCTTGCCATTCGGGTAATACGTGACATAGCCACCCACCAGCTCGCCCTGCGCATAATCGGCGCGGTTGACCTGGCCCGACAGGCGCAGCTTGTGGCCGGCCACGCTGTAAATGTCCACCTTCCACGTACCCGGCAGCTTGCCTTTCGGCAAAGGCAACAGCAACACGTTTGGCGCCTTTTCCTGCTCGATGGGGTAGAAACGCTCGTGCAGGTACAACCGCGCCCGGCCGTCGGTGCAGGCCGCTGGCGTGCAGGCGGCGATCTGGCGCACGATGGGCACGCTCGCATCGTCCGGGCATTTTTTCAAGGTGACAAGCATGGGCGTCTTGCTGCGGATCTGCCTGGCCAGCCGGGCTTTCATCGCTTCGTATGGCCCATCGTCCAGCCCGACCGAGCGCGCATCCATGCGCACTTGGCGGCCGCCGCAAGCCGTGTTCGCGGCCACGGTCAGCACGTCGGCGCCTTCGCTATCCTGCTCGCCGGCGATGGCTGTCACCACCTGGCGTTGAACGATCTCCGCCTGCGACAACGCGGGCCACAATAAGGACGCGCCCAGCACGGCGCATAAGGTCTTGATTTTCATGGTATTCCTCTAATTTTCCGCCGTGACGGCCACGCCGCCCGGCACGAAGCTGACCCGGCCATCGCGGTAGCGCACCAGCACCACCACCTTGGCATCCTGCAATTGACCGTGCTGCACGGCCGGCAAATAGGTCCAGCGCTTCACGCTGTCGAGCAGCACCTTGTTGAGCATCGGCTCCATCGGCAACTCGGCCGCCGCATAGGTCAGGGTGCCGTCGGCCGCGATGGTCAGGGTCAGGCGGTTTTCACCCGTTGCGTGCTTTTCGTCCAGCACGCCATACGCAACCGTCGTCATCGTGTCGCGCTGCACGCCGCCGAGCTGGTCGCGCAAGGGCGGCATGGCCTTGAGTTTGGCCGCCAACAGCGCGCCCTCGGCCAGCACCTTGTCCCAGCGTTTCTGGTAATCCCACCCCTGAGCCAGGCGCAACACCTTGGCGTTCAGGTCCATGCGCTGCATCGTGCGAGCGACGCCGTTGTCGGCCGGTTCGCCCAGTTCCGCCGGCAAGGCGTTCTGCACGGCATAACGGTAAGCCGTCAGCTGCGCCAGCGCCACCAGATTCACGGCATCGCGCTCATCGCCGCCGCGCAGCAGGGCCGTGGCCGCGATGCCCAGCCAGGCTACGCCATCGGTGGGGCGTGCCCACACGGCTTGCTCGAAATACTGGCGCGCCGCCTGCGGTTCGTCCAGGCTCAGGTACATGCGGCCCATGGCCGCCGCCGCCAGATAGTCGCGCGGGTCGGCTTGCAAGTTGTCGAGATACGTATCCGACAATTCGGGGGCGTAGCCCGGCATCGACCCCAGGCCTTCCATCAAGGTGGTGCGCAGCCGGACGCGCATCGGGTCGCCAGCGTAGGTGGACGGCTTTCCTTCGCCGGCCCGGTACAACAGCTGCAAGCCGCGCGTAACGGCGTCGTCGTCGCCCTTGCTGACCGCTTGCGACATGCTGCGCACGGCCTTGCGCGCATCGGACGGCTGGAAACCGGCCGTCTTGCGCGTGCGCCAGCGAAATACTTCCAGCCCAGCCGCCTGGTCCGCTTGCGCCTGCAGGCTGGCCTTGGCCTTGGTTTCATCGGGCGATGAGGTCCAGGCCGTAAAGCCGATCAGGAACAGCACGATCAGCAGCACCACCACGGCCCAGCCCTTGCCGGAAATGCCGACCGCATTGGCCTGCCCACCGCCTGCAGGCAGCCGGACGGGCATCTGCCCCGGCGCCGTATGACGCGCGCCGCGCTTACTGCGCTGCGGCGGCAACGATTGCTGTTGCAGCTGCATCTGCTGCGCCTGCACCGAGGCTTGCGCGGCCGCGCCGATGACCTTGTCCCGTGCGCACGCCGCGCAACCCTGGCCCGCGAAATGCTGGTGTTCGGGATTCACGGCGCAAATGACCAACTTGCCGCCGCTGCGCTGCGCATAGCCGCGCAGCAGCAGCGCCCAGTCGGCCGCCGATGGCCGCTGCGGTTTGGGGGATGGCGAAAACGCACGGTCGAACATGGCGCGCAGCTCGGGTGGCATCAGCGCGTGGCCGCTGGTGGCGTTCGGCGCCAGCTGCTTGTGGCGTTTGACGCCATACGCATAGCAGCCGTCGCGGATGCGCCCGGGAATATCGGTCGCCACTTGCGCATTGCCGGGCCGCCCGCTGTACGGGTGGATGCCAAAGTTGAGCAACTGGAAGATGACGACGGCCAGAGCAAATCGGTCCTGCGCCATTTCCGTGCCCGCCGGCATGCCCTTGCGCTGGAATTCCGGCGCCAGGTAGTCGGCCGTGAATTGCTCCGCAGGAAAGCGCTCCGCATGGCCCTGGATGCTGAAACCGTCGCAATCGAGCATGGCGATGTACAGCGAATCGCGATAGAAACGCAGGTTCACGGGTTTCAGATCGACCACATAATGCTGCTGCTGGTGCAGCGCATCGATGACGGCGGCCAGGTTGGCGGCCAGGGTCAGCTTGGGACCGAGTCCCGTGGGCAAGCCTGCCGCGCGCGCTTGCCGCTCCTGCATGATCTGCTCCAGCTCGGCCGTCTGCGCCATGTCCAGCAAGGGCATGACGAAACCGGCGAAGCCGCCCTGGCCGTCGAACACGGCCGCTTGCGGCCAGGCGATCTGCACGTAGCGTTTGCCGTTTTCCAACTGGTCCGGCAACTCGGGCGACAATTCCAGCATCGCTTCGAGCTTGCGCCGGTTGGCGGCCCGGTCCAGGTGCGGGTGGTACAGCTTGGCCACCTGCGCCGGCGCGCCGGGCAGCAGATACACGCTGCCCGCGCCGCCGCTTTTAATCAGTTTGCCCAGCACCAGCGTACGGACTTTGTCGAGCCAGATTTTTCCACCCGGACTCAGGCCCGGTGTCACACCTTGCTTCCGGCTCATGCGCGCAAGGCCAGCAACAGGGTCTTGTCGTCGCCCGTGATCTGGTGCGTGCGCGGGTCGGCCAGGGTGGATGCCAGTGCTTCGTTGCCCAGCTCGACGCTGTCGACCGTGCGCAGATAGCCTTGCACGGCATCCATGAAGGGTGCGTACAGGGCCGCATTGTTCTTGCTCATGGCAAAGGGCATGCAGCCATCGGACATCAGCACCACGCCGCGCACGGACCGGGGAATCGGCAACAGGCGCAGCTGTTCGCGCCAGCGCTCGCCGCTGATAAAGTAGGTTTCGTTGGCGTATTCGCCGTTGGCGGGCAGCGAGATCAGTTCGCCGCCGTCAATCAGCTGCGCCACGCCCAGGCCGTCGCCCAGGTGAAAGAAGAAGCCGGTATCTTGTCCCATGACCACGCCGACGACCGTGGCGGCGTAGTCGTCGAGGGTAGCGTCGGCGGCGCGGGCAATGTCTTCCAGGGCGGCGCGGATCTGCGCCAGGGTGCCCGCCAGCGCGCCGTCATGCAAATCCTGCACGGTGGCGCCCTGCTCCAGCCGGCCGGCCAGCGCCTGCACGGTGTGCGCGGCAACAAACTGCGCGCCCTGCTCGCTGAGCCTGGCCGAACCGGCGCCATCGCAGACGATGGCCACCAGGACGTCGCCCACGACGGCGTGCGCGTGCGCATCCTGGCAAGGGATGGCTTTATCCAGGTGGGCCTTGCCCGTGACGGAGGCGCCGAACACGCGCCAGGTATTCTGTACTGCGGCCATGGATCAGGTGCTTACGACGGACCAGCCGTCCGTCGAGGCCAGCTGCGCCTGCGCGCCGGGACGCGATTGCGACACCACCTGCATGCTGGCGCTCAGCCACAGGAACAGTTCGCGGAACTGCAAGCCCTTCAGCTGCTTGACGCCCCGCTCGCCCCGGCTGGAAAACTGCCCCAGGGAATCGATATTCGCGTTGTCGCCCACGGCGATGGGGAAGATCGCCACTTTATTGGCTTGCTCGGCCGCGCGCGCCTGCTCGGCGCCGTGCTGCCAGCGGTCCGTCGGCTCGCCGTCCGACATCAAAAACAGCCACGGCCGCGTGTACGCCACGCCTGCCTGGCGGAAACGCTGTTTCTCCTGCTCGATCTCCGCCAGCGCCAGTTCGACGGCGGCGCCGGTCGGCGTGGTGCCGTTCGCTTCCAACTGGGGCGCCGTGAAATCCATGGCGTCGCACCAGTTGCTGGCCACCACGGCTTCATCGTGCGCGCCATATTGAATCACGAGGATGCGCACGCGCTTGGCGGCGATCACGTCGGACTTGAGTTCCTGTTCCAGCAAGGCCAGGCCTTCGTTGAGCAGCGAGACGGGTTCGCCGGCCATGCTGCCGGAGCAGTCCAGCACGAGCACCAGCGGTGTGCGTTGTTCGGTATTGTCGACCAGGGCGACGTCGGGGATCATTATGGAAGTCATGTATTTTTAATAGAGTTGCGAAATAGCTTAGGGCCGAAGCTTACCCCATGGATATGTTTTCCATGCGTCCGATTGCATCGGATTTCACCATGCGGTATCAAACACCTGACAAAAAAACTAGCTTGCAATGAAAATAACAAGCTCGTACACTGCGCCATTCTGCCCCGACTCTGGCGGCCATCCATTTACTGACGTTTTGGAAAGAAAGTAATGCAACAGCACCCTGAAATGGACTATGTCGGCTTTTGGCCGCGCGTTGGCGCGACGTTGATCGACACCTTGCTCTTGCTGATTTTCATCATACCGATGTTGATAGCCATCTATGGCGAAAGCTACTTTTTGACTGATTCCTTTTTCCGTGGCCCGGCCGACTTCATGATTTCATGTGTCATGCCGCCACTGATTCAACTGGGGTTTTGGATTGCCCTGTCTACAACGCCTGGCAAGATGGCCATCGGCGCGATCATCGTCGATGCGAAGACGGGCGGCAAACCGTCTGCCAGCCAGTGTGTCAAACGCTGCCTCAGTGCTTACCTGTCGGCGCTACCGTTTTACCTGGGATTTCTTTGGGTCGCCAGGGATCCGCGCAAGCAGGGATGGCACGACAAGATCGCTGGTACGCTTGTGATACGGCGCAAGACCACGGCAGTGCCGGCCGCCCTGCAATAAGCAAACTGGATGATGATACCGATCGCCAGCCTGGAAGAACTTGAAGAATTCCTTGGAGAAAAGCTGGACCAGTTCGCTTCTGGGCCGCCAATCGCGCATCCAGGGCTGCGCCTGTCGCAGGTGTGCAAGCAGGTGGTGCTGGATATCCGCAACGGCAACGCCACTGCCGTGCACGTCGCCTGTCGGGTAATCACAGAAGACCCTGGCATGCCCTTCGGGAAGCTCATCAAGAGTGCTTTCGCCAGGGCGTTAAGGCAAAGTGCCGATCTCTTGTCCGAGGTGCAACGGCGTGGCTTGACAGCGAAAACCGTTGCGTTGCTGGAACTCGAATTCTGTCCGCGAGAAACAGAAGATTATTGCAAGTTAATCAAAAAATTTGACCCGGCCGAGCTGCTCGCCCGGCTCGATAACGTGCGCGCCACGGATGCGAAATCGCGCATGCTGCTGCAAAGCCTGATGGCCGACGGAGCGCGACGGACAGCCGCAAACTAGCGGCACTATTCCCAGGTTATTTCCAGGGGCACGCCCGGCTCCATCTCCGCCTCCTTGCCGGAAAGCGGATATTTTCGATGCCCCAGCGAGTATTTGGTCACGAAGACCTTGTAGCCGCCATCGTGAAGAAAATGCACGACGAAGCGGCCAGCATCGGCGGGAGCATACGGAGGAACCGCCACCGTTTGCTCCACGCGGACATCCTCGCCGTTTTTTACCGTATGCATGGCGACGGCCGCCGTCATCCCCGGCTTCCATCGCGCCGGTATCGAAAGGCAGCAAGTCTCTCCCCCTCCGCCCCCGCCGGGAGCAAGATACCCGGCCTCCGCCGACGAGCCATCGGCCAGTGTCACGGTATAACTGCCGACGCCGTACTCGCCATGGTTGTAGGCCGTCAGGCTCACGGTGATTTGTCTTTCACTCCTCGCGCAGCCGGTATTCAAAAGCGACAAGACCATGCACACGAAACAGGCGGCATAGCTATTTTTCGAGAAAAATATCATTTGGTCCTCACAGGGAAGCGCATGTGCATGCCCCTTCTGCCGCGCAGCGTCTTCAGCCCCAGATAATTTCAATCGGGACGCCCCGCTCCAGTTGCGCCTCTTTCCCTGACAGCGGGTATTTTCGATGGCCGAGCAGGTATCGCGTGACGAACACCTTGTATTTGCCATTGCTCAGAAAATGCACGATGAACATTCCCGCATCGTCAGCCGTGTACTTGGGCACTGGCACGGTTTGTTCCACGCGGATGTCCTTGCCATTCTTGATGGTGTGCATGACGATAGTCGCCGTCATTCCCGCTTGCCACACGCGGGGAAGGGAAAGGCAGCAAGTATGTCCGCCGCCACCCTGGCCAGCATCCAGATAGCCCGCCCCCGCGCTGGCGCCATTCTGCAAGGTCACCTCATAACTTCCCACCCCGTGATCGGTATGGTTGTAGGCGCTTATATTTACGATCAACTCCTTGCTTTCCTTGCCCGTTGCCGCATGTGAAACCGCCATGCAAAGCCACAGGAAACCGATCAGCGCCGGCTTCATCGACCTAAGATTTTTTAGCATAAGATACCCTCAGCAATCACGAATGATGACACCGTCAATTCTGCAATGTTGTTACGCCTCGACGAATTATTATTTTGCCGCATACGCCTCCCACAACGGCGGCCCCGCCTCCCATACGGTATTCGGCAAGGCGTGCAGGGCATCGTAAAAGGCGTCCACCGAGGCGGGCGGATTTTTCATCAGGGCCACGAACTGCGGCTGCTCCATCGCCTTGCCCGACGTGTACAGCGCCAGCACCACGTATTGCGACTGCCGGTCGAGGTCGTCGATTCCCGCATCGAGCGCGCGCTGCTGGTATTTGGCGACGAAGGCATTGAGTATGCGCGGCGGCGTGTCATTCGTTTCATCGGTGATCACGCGCCGCAGATGACTGACCAGGTTGGCCGTATCGGCAGGCTTGACCTTGCCCTGCCGCGCTCCGCTGGACGCTGGCGGCACTTTGTCGGCAGCCTGCGCTACGGCGCTGCCGCCCATAAACGCCAGCGTCAGGCACAGTACCAGCGCCGGAAGTGCCGTCAGGTAATGCTTGCTTGGTTGCATAAAAACTTTCGCTAAGTGAATGGCATGCGACTCCCGCCCATGCTCCATGGTTTATATTTTTAACAATTTTTTTATTGTATCGAGGAATTTTTAATCCGGGAGCACGATTGCATCGGCAGCGCCGCATTGCGGTGGTGCAGCGTTTGTACTATCTTGATAGTTGCCCAGGACAGATGGCAGCGACCAGCCCCTCCTCACGAAGGCGGGGCGGATCGCCGCGCAAGACCGCCCTTACCCAGTTCCGCACCTGCACGCCTGCGGCACACTGATGTCATCAGGATTGGGGACTAGCATGGACACAGGGACAGTCACGGCGGATGTGAGCAAGCTGATCGGCGCCATGTACGACTCGGCCTGCGGCACAGGCGACTGGCCGCAGCTCGACAGCGCCGGCCTGAACGGCCAGCAATGGCAGGAACTTCTGCCGCATCTGCAACGCGCGCTGTGCCTGCAGCAGCGCCTGCGCGAGGCGCGGCTGGCCAGCCACTGCGCGCAGGCGGCGCTCGACGCCATGGGCGCCGCCGTGCTGGTGCTCGACGCCAGCCTCGCGCTGCGCTTCGCCACCCCCGCCGGACACGCGCTGCATGCGGCGCAGCTGGAACACGCCGCGCCGCCCGCCTTGGTGAGCGCCGTGCGCCTGGTGATCGCCAGCGCCGGTGGTGCGGCGCAATGCCAGTCGCTGCGCCTGGCGCGCAAGCAGCAAGCACCGCTGGCCGTGACCATCAGCCCGCTTGCCGATTGCCAGCCCACCTGCGCACTGCTGATCGCGCGCGACCCCACAAAAACGTGCACGTCCGTTCCTGCCTTGCGCCAGCTGTTTGACTTGACGCAAGCCGAGGCGCAAGTGGGCAAGGCGCTGGCGCAAGGGGCCACCATCGAGGAAATCGCCGCACAGGGCGGCATCAGCGTCAACACGGTCAAGACGCATCTGCACCACATCTATTTGAAGACGGATACGCGGCGCCAGGGCGAGCTGATCGCCCTGATCCACGGCGCGACGGCGCACCTGGCCATCGTCGATGCATGAGGCCGTGTCATCCGATCGGATGATGCGCGGTGCATCTTGCCTGCCTACACTGGCAACACCGGTCGCCCGCGCCTTGCCAGAGTGACAGCAAGGCACGCGGACCAGCCGGTGTGGTTCCCTGTCACCTATAACAACATCGCCGCGCCGGCAGCGGCCGGCACCAAGTTCAAGGATGGGTAAAAAAATGAAAACATGGATCTTGGCCGGCACCCTGGGCGTCTGCGCCCTGCTGGCAAATGCGCAAACGCTCCCCGACAGCCAGACCGTCGTCGTTCCAGGCGGGCGCCTGCAGACGATCGAACTGCCGGTACACAAGCATTTCATGAGTGCGGAAAGGTTTGCTCCGTTCCGCGGCGGCTATGAGCTGTCGAACGGGCAAGTTCTCTACCTGCGCAATGCGGGCAACATCGGCGCCATGATGTATGCGCGCATCGACGACCAGGAAGAACACCGCATCATCGCCAGCGGCAGCAACAGCTTCGTGGCGCTCGACCAGCAACTGGCCATGCGCATCGACTTGCGCGACGACGGCAGCGTGGGCGGCGAAGTGCTGATGCAGGTACCGGCCGAAAAACTGGCCAGCGGCGCCACCGTGCCCGCCCACGTGCAAAGCATGAGCCTGGCATTGCGCTAAGCCGGCAAGCGGCATTCCACATGGGGTGGCAGCCATGAGCAAACAGTATTCTGTCCAACAGCAAAACGCGCAGTCCCAGGCCGCCATCAAGCAGACGGCGGCCTGGGACGACATCAGCGCCGGCTACGACCTGGCCGCACACAAGCGCGGCACGGGTATGGGCTATGGGGTGTTGTGCAAGAAAGTGCTGCAGGAATTGAATCGCGGCGCGTCCTGGCGGAACGGCTGCCTTCGCATGCTATGATCGCCGTCCAGTTCATGAGACAAATGGCAACGGCACATGCGGCAATCCCCCGGCAACAACCCGATCTCGACGCTGCTGCGCGGCATCCTGCGCCTGCTGGCCTGGCCCTTGCTGGCCCTCGTCAGCGCCGCCTGCACCAGCACCACGCGCCATCCTGCCAGCGAGCCCACGCAAGTCATCCTGCGCTTTACCTATGACGACGGCAAGCCGATGCGGCATGACAATTACCTGGCCCAGGCGCGCCAGCAAACGTATATCAAGCACTGCAGCAAGATAGGCAGCACCACTGTCTGCGACGTCGGCTCGGATCCACTCTTCATGGGTGGCGACGCCCCGCTGGACGCCAACGGCGAAGTGCGCGTCACCCTGCACTCGACCGGCCCCATCGGCAACAATCCGACCAGTCTTTGCATCAAGGGCAAAGGCTACGTCTTTGATTCCGGCGACTGGCGACGCGGTCCGTTTCACCATGGCCAGGTGATCGAGATCCGCTACAGGATCAGCGAAGTGCAAATGACGTGCCCCTGGTCGTCAGGCACGCCGCCGTGGTGGGACAAAAACTAAATTAGCCAGCCGGGACCGGCTGGCTTGAAAGTTACTGCAGCTCGAACTCCGCAGGAGTCAAGCCCAGCTCGCGCGCGATCTTGCTGGCCACGCGCTGCTCGTTGGCGTCGAAATTGCCGTCCGACGAAGCGACGGCGATAATCATGCGCACCAGCAAGCGCGACGCCTCCACATTCGACTTCATCTTGCCCAGCGCCTGATACGCCTTGGCTTCGCCGATATCCTTGTCGAACTCCAGCTGACCGACATAGTCCTGGAACGCCTTGATCACGTCCGTGGTGGTAAACACCGACAGTGCATCATTGCTTTCAATGAATTTGACCATCTTCTGCTTCTCTTCCGCACTGACGCTGCCGTCCGCCATGGCGATCAGGGCCGAGCCTGCCATCGCGGCGTTCAGGAAATCCTTGTTCTTGTACTTCAGTGCCTCGGTTTTCAGTTCGCTGGCTTTGGTCTTCAGTTTGGACAGAAAGGAATCGAAACTCATGGGGGTTCTCCTGGTTGGTTCGAATGAGGCAGCGCTACAGGCTACCATTGCAACCCAGATGAGGGCGCGTGGGTGGAATGCAAGCGGCGGGAACGAATCTTGCCTCCGATGAAAGCATAGCCAAACCCAGAGCAAGGGCCGGGGTCAGACCCTAAGGGTCTGACCCCAGTTTCTGCCTTTGGGGTGAAATTCAGCCAACGCCACACTAACGCGCATAAAACACCACAAAAGCTAGATCACGTGATAATTATCTTATTTGCAGTTGAAAAATAAGTAACTCCATGGCAGCATGGAATGACTTTTTCTTTACTGCAAGGTTGTGATGGACAAGCAATTGCTGTTGATTTGCGCACTGACGTTCATCATCCACATTATCGGCACCCTCGCCTACTCCGTGCGCATCGCCGGCATCCGCACGCGGCGCATCGCCGTGTCGCTGGCCCTGTTCAGCATTCTGATGCTGCTGTCGCGCACTTCGAACTCATTCCTGGGACCATTCCTCGCCAAGCGGGTGGAAACGGGCATAGACCAGCATGTTGCCGCCAGCACGCTATTGCTGGACTTCCGCTGGCTGCTATTCTCCGCCAGCCTGGCGACCATCCTCGGCGCGATCCTGATCCCCACCTTCCAGCGCGCCTTCTGCCGCGCCGTCGAGCATTTCCAGGTACACAGGTCGGTACCGAAACTGCTGCTGCACGCCGTCTTCAAGGGCGGCTTGTCCTACCTCAAGACCTCCGCCAGCCTGCCCAAGCCCGCCAATGTCACGGGCCTGCGCGAAAAATCAGGCGTCTCCGTCTCCATGACGGCCATGAACGTCATCGCCACGGCCCTATGGACGGTCGGAGTCTTTGCCGCCCTGTACGCAGGCGTGCTCGACCCCAGCGTGCGCGTCACCTCCAGCACCCTGTCATCGATCATCAACGGCGGCGCCACCATCATGATGGCCGTCTTCATCGACCCGCACATGTCGGGCATGACGGATGACGTCATCGAGGGCAAGATCGAAGAATCGCAATTTAGACGGGCGGTGGTATGGCTGGTGGGGAGCAGATTAGCGGGAACGCTGATTGCGCAGTTTTTGCTGGTGCCGTCGGCGGTGGTGATTGTGGGGGTGGCGAAGGATATTTAAACTAAAGCAATACAATAAAAATTATTAATATAATATGAATTGGACGATTCAATGGCAACTCCAAAGGTGTTCGTAAGTTCAACATGCTTTGACTTAAGCGAGATTAGAGAGCAATTAACTAGATTTATTAGATCTTATGGTTTTGACCCAATACTAAGTGAACATGGAGATGTTTTTTACAAGCCGGAATTTCATACACATGAATCTTGCATCCATGAGGTTTCAAATTGCCATATATTTATTCTAATAATAGGAGGAAGATTTGGTGGCGAATACATATCAGACAAAACAAAATCAATTACAAATGCTGAACATTCTGCTGCTCGACAATCAAATATGCCCGTTTTCACTTACGTAAAAAATAGCGTATTATCAAACCACAACGTATATCAAAAAAATAAGAAGATGGATTTCGTTTCCAATATTGAATACCCGGCAATTGAAAAGCAAGAGCACGCTATAGATATTTTTAAATTCATTGATGAGGTACGGAAGAATCCGACAAATAATGCCATTGAAGGATTTGACAATTTCCAAGGAATTGAAAACCACCTAAGAAAGCAATGGGCCGGAATGTTTTTTGATTTACTACGCTCAAAACAAATATCTGGGCAAATGGACGCCACAAATCATTTAATCTCAGGAATCAAGGCATCCAGTCAAAAACTAGAAGAGTTAGTTAAGAGCTTATATCTATCATCAAATGCGGAAGATGCAAAAAAGGAAATTGCATCTATTGAAGCAATAAGTGAGATAGAAAAATTTTTTGAAGATGTCTTACACCCATATTGGATAAAAGAAGGGACTTATCTGCTAAATAGCTCAGCAATTGACGTAAATAATGCTGCAAAAGTAACACCAGACAAGAAAACATGGGATGAGTATCTTGTCGAAATAGGCTTATTTGAATATACGATGTATCCAACCGAACCAAATGTTGACGACAGCGACTTTGAGAGAGGGCTGCGATGTATAGTTACAATAGATGAGAATAGATACTTCGTTATTGGAATTGATGAAGGCGACAGTTTAATTACATCGCAACTATTTGAGCATGCTGTAAAGAAATCAACCCAGCAACAACGAAAAAAGCACTAGAAAGGATGTTCGAGAAATACGGATCATCTAGCTCAAGGAATATCTCAAAGAAGATTTCTTTCTCTTCATCAAAGAATGCGTGAGATTCAATAATTAAGAACATGTTTAATTACAAAGTTCAATTTTAAAAAATTGCCATATAAATAAAAAGCCGCTGTCTCCCGACAGCGGCTTTCTCATTCCTCCTCCAACAACAGCGCCTTGAACTTCAGCGCCG
The DNA here is from genome assembly GCF_013372745.1 of Janthinobacterium sp. BJB401. Taxonomy (NCBI): domain Bacteria; kingdom Pseudomonadati; phylum Pseudomonadota; class Betaproteobacteria; order Burkholderiales; family Oxalobacteraceae; genus Janthinobacterium; species Janthinobacterium sp. BJB401. The sequence continues at coordinate 50,826 of NZ_JABXFH010000027.1, forward strand.
CCCTGCAAGCGAGCTAATTACCCCACAAACTTCCGTGCATTCCTGAACATGCGCATCCACGGCGAATCCTCGCCCCACGCTTCAGGGTGGTACGACTGCTGCACCGAGCGGAACACGCGCTCCGCGTGCGGCATCAGCACGGTGAAGCGGCCGTCTGGCGTAGTCACGGAGGTGATGCCTTCCGGCGAGCCGTTCGGGTTGTACGGGTACGCTTCGGTGGCGGCGCCCTTGTTGTCGACGAAGCGCATGGCTTTGGTGACCTGGGTGATGTCGCCCGTTTGCGAGAAGTCGGCGTAGCCTTCGCCGTGGGCGATGGCGATGCCGGCTTGGGTGCCGGCCATGCCGGTGAAGAAGATCGATGGGGAGTCCATCACTTCGACCATGGCAAAGCGGCCTTCGAATTTCTCCGACTTGTTGCGCGTGAATTTCGGCCAGGCGTGGGCGCCAGGGATGATGGATTTCAAATTGCTCATCATCTGGCAGCCGTTGCAGATACCCAGACCAAAACTGTCCGTGCGGTTGAAGAAGCGCGCGAACTGTTCCGCCAGGCTGGCGTTGAACAGAATCGTTTTCGCCCAGCCTTCGCCCGCGCCCAGCACGTCGCCGTACGAGAAGCCACCCACGGCGATGACGCCCTGGAAGTCGTCCAGTTTGACGCGGCCGGCAATCAGGTCGCTCATGTGCACGTCGACAGCCGTGAAACCTGCCTGGTGCATCACGTACGCCGTCTCGATATGCGAGTTGACGCCCTGCTCGCGCAGGATGGCGACGCGCGGACGCACGCCGGTGGCGATGAATGGCGCGGCGATGTTCTCGTTCTGGTCAAACGTGACGATAGGCGACATGCCGGGATCTTGCGCGTCCAGCAGGCGGTCGTATTCGGCGTCCGCGCAGGCCGGATTGTCGCGCAGGCGGGCGATGCGCCAGCTCGTTTCGCTCCACAGGCGGTGCAGTTCAGCGCGCGGCTGGGTGTAAATCAGCTTGGCGTCGCGCGTGAATTCGATCACGTCGCGGTCGTTCAATTTCCCGATGATATGGCTGCAGGCGCCCAAATTAAACGTGCGCAGCACGTCCATGACGAGCGACTTTTCTTCCGCGCGCACCTGGATCACGGCGCCCAGCTCTTCGCTGAACAAGGCGCGCAGGGTCAGTTCGTTGCGGCGTTCCGCTACCTGGCCGGTCCAGTTCTTGGCGTCGCCCCAGTCGCTCGAATGCTCGCCTTCCATGGTCAGCATGTCCAGGTTGACGGACATGCCCGTGTGGCCGGCGAAGGCCATTTCCGTCAAGGTGGCGTACAGGCCGCCGTCCGAACGGTCATGGTAGGCCAGCAGCTTGTCGTCGCTATTGAGCTTTTGGATGGCGGCGAAGAAGCCTTTCAGGTCTTCCGCGCTGTCGACGTCCGGCGTCTCATTGCCCAACTGGCCCATGACTTGCGCCAGGGCGGAAGCACCGAGGCGGTTCTTGCCGCGGCCAAGGTCGATCAGGATCAGGGACGTGTCGCCTTTGTCCGTTTTCAGCTGCGGCGTGAGCGACTTGCGCACGTCGGTCACTGGCGCGAACGAGGACACGATCAGCGACACCGGCGACGTGACGGATTTCGCCGCGCCCGTGCTGTCGTCTTTCCACGTCGTGCGCATCGACAGCGAATCCTTGCCGACCGGGATGCTGATGCCCAGCGCCGGGCACAGTTCCATGCCGACGGCTTTGACCGTGTCGTACAGGGCCGCGTCCTGGCCAGGCTGGCCGCAGGCGGCCATCCAGTTGGCGGACAATTTGATGTCGGAGATATCGCTGATTGCTGCGGCGGCGATGTTGGTGACGGCTTCGCCCACGGCCATGCGGCCCGAAGCGGCGGCGTCGATGACGGCCAGCGGCGTGCGTTCGCCCATGGCCATCGCTTCGCCCAGGTAACCCTCGAAGCTCATGGTGGTGACGGCGCAATCGGCCACCGGCACTTGCCACGGTCCCACCATCTGGTCGCGCACGGTCATGCCGCCCACGCTGCGGTCGCCGATGGTGATCAGGAAGGATTTGTCGGCCACGGTCGGCAGCAGCAGCACTTTTTGCGCCACGTCCTTCAAGTCCATGCCGGTGAGATCAATGGCAGGGAAATCGTTGGCCACGTGGACCACGTCGCGCTGCATCTTCGGCGGCTTGCCCAGCAAGACGTCCATTGGCATGTCGACCGGCTCGTTACCGAGTTCCGGGTCGATCAGTTTCAGTTGACGCTCTTCGGTGGCCACACCCACGGCGGCGAACAAACAGCGTTCGCGTTCGCACATGGCTTTGAACAGTGGCAGGCTTTCCGGCGCGATGGCCAGAACGTAGCGTTCCTGCGATTCATTGCTCCAGATTTCCTTCGGCGCCATGCCCGACTCTTCCAGCGGTACTTTGCGCAGGTCGAAAATCGCGCCGCGCTTGGCGTCGTTGGTGATTTCCGGGAACGCGTTCGACAAGCCGCCCGCACCCACGTCGTGGATGGAGATGATCGGATTATCCAGCCCCATTTGCCAGCAAGCGTTGATGACTTCCTGGGCACGGCGTTCCATTTCCGGATTGCCGCGCTGGACGGAATCGAAGTCCAGATCGGCCGTGTTGCTGCCGGTGGTCATCGACGAGGCGGCGCTGCCGCCCATGCCGATGCGCATGCCCGGACCACCGAGCTGCACCAGCAGGCTGCCGACGGGGATGTCGTTCTTGTGCGTGTGCTGCGCCGAGATATTGCCGATGCCGCCAGCGATCATGATCGGCTTGTGGTAACCGAACACGGCGTCTTTGTCGACGCCGACGTTCTGCTCATACGTGCGGAAGTAGCCGCCCAGGACGGGACGACCGAATTCGTTCGAGAACGCGGCGCCGCCCAGCGGACCTTCGATCATGATCTGCAGCGGCGACGCGATGCGTTCCGGTTTGCCGTATTGGTCTGCGTCCGCGCGGCCAGCCAATGGCGCCGTCACGGAAGCTGCCGTTTCCCAGCTGCGCACGGCGTCCGGCAGCGACAAATTCGATACCGTAAAGCCGGTCAGGCCAGCTTTTGGCTTGGCGCCACGGCCCGTCGCGCCTTCGTCGCGGATCTCGCCGCCCGCGCCCGTGGAGGCGCCGGGGAATGGAGAAATGGCCGTTGGGTGGTTATGCGTTTCCACCTTCATCAGGGTGTGCGTCAGCTCCGTCGACGCCGCATATTCGTGGCTGGCGCCGCGCGGGTAGAAGCGCGACACGGTCGCGCCTTCCATGATCGAGGAATTGTCGCTGTAGGCGACGACGGTGCCCTTCGGCTGCAGTTCGTGCGTGTTCTTGATCATGCCGAACAGCGACTTGGGCTGCGCCACGCCGTCGATGGTCCAGTCGGCGTTGAAGATCTTGTGGCGGCAATGCTCGCTGTTCGCCTGCGCGAACATCATCAGTTCCACGTCCGTCGGGTTGCGGCCGGCCTTGGTGAAGGCGGCGTCCAGGTAGTCGATCTCGTCTTCCGACATCGCCAGGCCCAGTTCCGTGTTCGCCGTTTCCAAAGCAAGCTTGCCCTGCCCCAGCAAGTCGATCGATTCGAGCGGACGCGCTTCCAGGGTGCGGAACAGGTCCTTGGCGTCGTCGGCGCTGCGCAGCACGGATTCCGTCATGCGGTCGTGCAGCAGGTCGGCCACAGAGTTCAACTGCGCCTCAGTCAATTTGCCGGCGCCAATGGCGCTGCCCAGGATGCCCGATTTCAGGTTGATGCGGAAAGCGACGCCGCGTTCGACGCGCTTGATGTGCGCCATGCCGCAGTTGTGCGCGATGTCGGTGGCTTTCGAGGCCCACGGCGAAATCGTGCCGAAACGGGGGATGACGAAGAATTCTTCGGCAGCGCCTTCCGTATTGTCAGCATGGGCCGGCTCGCCGTAGGTCAGCAAGGCGCCAAGGCGCGTGCTGTCGTCGCTGGTGAGAGGCGCGCTGGCATCGATGAAATGGACATAGCGTGCTTGTACGGCAACAATCGCAGGCGAGACGGCTTGCAGTTGGCTTAACAGACGGTGGCTACGGAAATGGGACAGGGCATTGGAACCCGGCAGTATCAACATGATTGGAAGGTGGTTGATGCAGCGTGGCTGCGGGTTAAAGGTAGGTATGACAATATCTTTCGTACGGCAAATTTCCTTTGCGCGCATTATACCCGTTTTACCCCTGCCTTATGACCGGAACTTGGGGTTTTACCCCCCTTTTGCCACCCTTTTGCCCCGCTTTTGCCCCAAACGGCGGCAGTTTTTGACACGGTAACAACACCGTCAGCCGGTCATCAGGCGATCACGTAGCGGTTCTTGCCCTGCCGCTTGGCCAGGTACAGGGCCTCGTCGGCCAGCCGGTAGCTGTGGCCCAGGTCCTTGCTCCGGTCCAGCTCGGCCACGCCCACGCTGATCGACACGAACTGCGCTGCCAGGAAAGCCTGGCTGACGGCGTCGACCAGGGCGCCGGCAAAGGCGCGCGCGTCTTCCCGGCCGCCCGCGTAGACGATGCCGAATTCCTCGCCGCCCAGGCGCCCGCACAGATGGCCCTGCGCCTTGTCGGCGATGACGGCGGCCGTGCGCACGAGCACTTCGTCGCCCGCATCGTGTCCCTGCTGGTCGTTGATGATCTTGAAATCGTCGATATCGATCATCAGGAAATGCAGCATGCCGCCCAGCGGCGCACCATGCATCTGCTGGGCGCGCTGCGTGAACATGCGGCGGTTGTTCAGGCCCGTCAGGCTGTCCTGGAAGGCCAGCCGCGTCAATTCCACCTTGGAGTGATAGTTTCGCAAACGCAATAAACTGAAACTGACGTTCAGCGCCAGCCCGAACAGCACGCTGACGGCGATCATCAACGGCGCCCAGGACTGGTCGGGCAAGCCCGCATTGACGGGATACAGGCCGTGGCCCACATTCCACCACACGCCGGCCACCACGGCCAGGTAGCTGAGGCCGCCATTGAAGATGGAGGCGATGGCCAGGGTCATGAAGACGCCGACCGGCAAGACCCAGAAGCTGGCGTGCTGCACGGCGTCGGCCATGGTGCGCAGGCCAAAAGTCAGGGTCAGCACGGCGCAGGCGCCCGTAATGGTCAGCACGGGCAAGGTGGTGCAGCGGTAACGCACGACCAGGCTCGTCAACATGCCCAGCAAGGCCAGTACGGCATGCGTCTGGTTTGGATGATAGGAATCGGGCATCATCAGCCACGTCAGGCTGAAGGCGATAATGCCCAGCACTTGCGTGACCATGCCGACCCGGTGCAGCTCCGCAAAATACGTATGCTGCTGTTCGCTGTTGCCGCCAAACGCAAGGGGAACGGCAATGCGCCGCAGGGAAGAAAGGTCAGGAACACGCATACGGGTATCAACACCAGAGAGAAGAAGAGCGCCCGGTACAGCCTTGCGCATGCCTGGCCGCAAGATTGTGCGGCATCCAACACTAGTTGTAATTAGGATACTATCATGCTAGTCAACTATCTGCTGGAATTTGCGGCGCCGGCACTGGCGCGCAGGGCGGCGGCGCCATGAAATACAACGCTGCGCGCCACCGGAAGCACCCGGCGCCCTGCCCCGCGCCCGATTGCATGCATTTTGCTGGCAGTGTCGGCCGGCTTTGCAGTATGCTGATAAAAAGTAATACTGCCAGGCAGATACATATATAAGAAGAGTTCCCGCAAATGACCGAACAGATGAACGAGAGCTGAACCATGCCAGAAACTAGCGACTTATCTGTCCTGATCGTCGACCCGAACCCCAGCATGCGGGGCAATCTGCACAATATGCTGAACCAGGCGGCCATCACCAAGGTGGAATATGCCGTCAATGCCGGCACGGCCATCCGCTTGCTGACGAAGAAACCGTTCGACATCATCCTGTGCGAATACGATCTTGGTAGCGGCACGGACGGCCAGGATGGCCAGCAATTGCTGGAAGACTTGCGCCACCACAAGCTGATTGGCCTGTGGACGATCTTCATCATGCTGACCTCCGAAGCCATCCACAGCAAGGTCATCAGCGCGGCCGAACTGACCCCGTCCGACTACATATTAAAACCGTTTACCGTCGACGTGCTGAGCGGACGCATCGCGCGCGCCATCGAACGGCGCGCCGTGTTCCTGCCCACGTATCAGCTGATCGACAAGGGCGACTTGCGCGAAGCCGTGAAAAGCTGCCGCGCGGCCGAACTGCAGCACCCGCGCCTGGCGGCCGATTTCACCCGCCTGCGCGCCGAGCTGCACATCGCCCTCGACGAATGGAAGGAAGCGGAACAGCTGTACGCCGACATGCTGGCCACGCGCCCCATGGCCTGGGCCCACCTGGGACTGGCGCGCACCCTGTTCGAGCAGCAGCGCCACGAAGAGGCGCAGGACACGCTGCTGGAACTGGTGGAGGTCTATCCCCGCTTCATGGCCGCCTATGACCTTCTTGCGAAGAACCATGAAGCCATGGGCCAGCAGTTGCAAGCAAAGAAAATCCTCGAGGACGCGGTGGCCATCTCGCCGCACATGGTGCGCCGGCTGCGCCACCTGGGCGGCATCGCCTATGACACGGGCGACATCGGCGCGGCCGAACGGGCGTATAAACAGGTGGTGACGAAAGCGAAGTACTCGGAATTTCGCGACCCGGAAGACCACGTCAACCTGGTCAAGACGCTGGTCAAGAAAGGCGACGCGCCGCAAGCGAGCGGCGTGCTGCGCGACATGGAGCGCTCCTTGCGCGGCGGCGCCAACGTGGAAGCGTGCCGCGCCATCTCGGCCGCCATGCTGCATGAACTGTCGGGCAACGACATCGCCGCCGCCAGCGAACTGCAGCTGGCCGCCGCCGCCCTGGACACGGCGCGGGGCCTGTCGACGCAGCTGAAGGTGGGCCTCGTGCAAAGCTGCCTGAAAAACAACCTGGAGCAAGCCGCGTCCGACGTCATGATGAAACTCGTCAATGAGGCCGACAGCGACGTGACGATGGAAGCGGCCGTCGACGTATTTGAGAAGGCGGGCCGCCACGACCTGGCGCAAGGCATGGGCCAGCAGATCACGCACCAGGTGCAGGAACTGATGCAGGATGCGGCCAGCAAGTCGGAAAGCGGAGAGCTCAAGGGGGCGGTATTCGTGCTGCGCCAGGCCCTGCGCAAAACCCCAGGCAACCTGCCCGTGCTGTTCGCCTCCGTCGACGCCATCCTGCGCCAGCTCAACATGCTGGGCTGGGAAGCCCCGCTGGCCGAACAGGCGCAGCACCAGATGCAGGTGATCAGCAAGATCGACCCCAAGCATCCGAAGCTGGAGTCGCTCAAGCAGCAGTATGCGGCCACGCAGCACAAGTACGGTATTGCCACCTGATCTGAGGGACGCACTGCAAACCTGCTGCGCAGCCCACTCTCGGGTCGGCGTTGCTCGCCGTACTAAAGTACGGCTGCGCTACTCAACCCGACATTGGACTTGCTCGTTACGGTTTGCAGAAGCGTCATGACGTGCGTTGGTGTCAAAAACGCACAACCCATTTCAGAGACGTCGTGACGTGCGTTGACGTCAAAAACGTACAGCCCATACTTCACGGCGTAGGTCGGATTAGCGTAGCGTAATCCGACACCATTGTCGGCTCCGCAGTGTCGGATTACGCGGCGTAGCGCCGCTAATCCGACCTACGACTTAACAGGTAAAGCCGCCGTCGACGGTGATGCTTTGTCCTGTGATGAAGGCCGAGTCGTCGGACAGCAGGAAACGCACGACGCCGACCACGTCGGCGACGGTGCCGAAACGGCCCATCGGCGTGAGACCGATGATCTTCTGTTTCTCCACTTCCGAGGTCGCATCCGCCATCTCGGTGGCGATCAAGCCTGGCGCGACCACGTTTACGCGCACCATGCGTTCGCCCAGCTCGCGTGCGAGGCAGCGGCTGAAGCCGTCGAGCGCGCTCTTGGTCGCGCCGTAGATCGACATGCCGGAAAAGCCGCGCTTGCCGGAAATCGAGCCGATGTTGATGATGCTGCCGGCCCCCTCCCTGAGCAGATAAGGCGCCACGAAATGCGTGATGCGGATCAAGGCCTCGAGGTTGGTGCTCAGCAGCTTTTGCAGCAATTCCTCGTTCATCATCGTCAGCAACTGGCCGTCGCTGTAGCCGGCGTTGTTGACCAGCCCCGAAATGGCGCCGTAGCGGCGAGCCACTTCCTTGACGAATTTCTTGCTCTCGGCGCCGTCGGTGATGTCGAGCGCGCGCCAGCAGAAGCGGTTCTCGTCCGGGTCGGCCGCGCGCAGTTCGCGGATGAAGGCCGTCTCGTTGCGGCTGCAGGTAGCCACGATGTGGCCGCATGCCAGCGCGTCGCGCACGAAGGCCTGGCCCAGGCCGCGGCTGCCGCCAGTGATGATGATCGCACCAATTTTTCGCATGGGGACTCCTTAATCTGTTTTCCAGGTGTAGTTGCTGGCACGCCGGTGGGTGCCGATGGCGTAGACGCGGCGCGCCATCAGCATGATCAGGCGGCCCAGCATGTGCGCCGGCTGCGGCATCGGGCGCAGCACGTCCACGATCAGCACGACCCGCACTTCCTGGGCGTCGTTGATGATTTCATGGTCCCAGCTGTCGTCGAACAGCACTGCCTCGCCTTCCTTCCAGGTGTACTTGGTGTCGTGCAGCAGCAGCGACGGCGGATTGTGCTTCGGCACTTTCAGGCCGAGGTGGTAGCGCAGGTAGTAGCGCGAGGGGCTGGTGTGGCGCGGGATCGACTTGCCGGGATCGAGGATCGAGAAGAATCCCTGGCACAGGTGCGGAATCGCGTCGAGCAGTTCGCAGGTCTTCGGGCACTGCTTGCGGTTGAATTCCGGCTTCTCGCCGTAGCAGTACAGCATGAACACGTTCCAGCGCTTCTCGCGGTTGTAGCGGCCCGAGGCATACAACAGGTCGATATCGATGTCGTGGTAGCGCGGCATTTCGTGCTGGTGCGGCAGCACGGCGTCAAGCTCGGCCCGGATCGCGTCATAGTTCTGCTCGAACAGGCGCAAGGCGGGACAGGTCTCGTCGATGTCGAAGTACAGCGGCCGCTTGTCGCCCCCGATCACCCGGTTGAAGATGGGGTTGAACACGCTGACGATCTTGTAGTTGAGCAGGCGCTTCCTGGCGATGAAGTAGAGTTTTTTCAGCAGCATCATGGTTCCCCGTCGTGGCGCCCGACTGCCAGCACGCCGTTGAGTCCGCCAAAGGCGAACGAATTGCACAGTGCATGGCGCTTGCCATGCCCGATGGCCGTCCCATGGACGATGTTGAGCCTGCTGGCGGGGTCGGGAATGTGCGGCGCGCCGATCGGCGGAACCACCCCGTGCTCGAGCGCCAGCAGCGCGCTGATGCATTCCAGCGCACCGGTGGCGCCCAAAGCGTGCCCGTGGATCGCCTTGCCGCCCGAGACAGGCACGCTGGCGCCGTGGCGGCCGAACACTGCGTGGATGGCCTCGCTCTCGGCCGCGTCGTTGAGCAAGGTGCCGGTGCCGTGCGCGATCACGAAGCCGACCTGCTCGACGTCGAGTCCGGCACTCTTGACGGCCCGCGCGATGCAGCGCGCCATGCTTGCGCTGTCGGGACGGGTCCAGTCGGCGGCCGAGGCGTTCATCGCAAAGCCGCAGATTTCGCCAAGGATGGTGGCGCCACGCGCGCGCGCCGAGGCCAGCGTTTCGAGCACCAGCACGCCGGCGCCCTCGCCCAGCACCATGCCGTTGCGGTCGGCCCCGAAGGGCCGGCAGGCGTCCGGCGAAAGCACGCGCATCTGGCGCCACGCGCTGTACAGGCTGTACGACGGCAACTGTTCGCTGCCGCCGGCCAGCATCACGTCGGCCAGGCCGGCCCGTATCATCTGGTAAGCCTGTCCGATGGCGTGCGTGGCCGAGGCGCAGGCGCTCACCACCGAGTGGCTCGGCCCTTGCAGGCCGAAGGCCATCGAGACGGTGCTCGCGCCGGCGTTGGCCATGGCGCGGATCAGGGTTTGTGGCGCCGGCGGACGCCGCTTGACATACACCCGGAAGCCGGCCAGGTTGCGCGCATCCTCGCCACCCATCGCCGTGCCCAGCACCACGCCGACCTCTTCCCTGTTCTCCATCAGGTAGTCGAAGCCGGCCTGGCGCATCGCCTGTTCGGCCGCGTGCAGGGCGAAGCGCGCGAAATCGTCGATGCTTTCGGGCGATATATTGGCCGCCACCGTGCGCGCGGCCGGCAGGCTGACCTGGGCGCCGATCAGGCGTACAGGTTCCTGCGCCGTCGCGCACCACTGCTCGCCCTCGCGGCTGAGCGCGGCCACGCCGCTGCGCCCGTTGCGCAAATTGTCCCAATAACTGGCCAGGTCGTTGCCGGCGGCCGAGACCACGCCCATTCCCGTGACCACCACGCGCCGCTGGGCGGCCATGTGCGAGCTCGTCATGCCGGGCAACGCTTGATGGCGAGCACCGAATTCATGCCGCCCAGGCCGAAGGAATTGGACAAGGCGGCATCGATCCGCTTTTCGCGCAGTTCATTGGGCACCATGTCGATGTCGCACAGCGGATCGCGCTTGAGGAAATTGGCGGTCGGCGGGATCAGGCCGTGCTTGAGCGCGAGGGTGGCGGCGATCAACTCGAAGCCGCCGGTCGCGCCCAGCGCGTGCCCGTGCACCGCCTTGGTCGACGACACGGCCACCGCGTCGCGCGCACCGAACACGCTGCGGATCGCCGCGCTTTCGACCAGGTCGTTCGATTCGGTGCCGCTGCCGTGGGCGTTGATGTAGCCGATCTGATCGGGGCGCAGGCCGGCCGAGCGCATCGCCTTGTTCATGGCCGCGGCCGAGCCCTGCGCGAGCGGGTTGACCGGGTCGCCCGCGTCCGAGGTGATGCCGACGCCCGCCAGTTCCGCGTACACGACGGCGCCGCGCGCGCGCGCCGAGGCCAGCGTTTCGAGCGCCACCACGCCGGCGCCCTCGCCCAGCGCCAGGCCGCTGCGGCCGCTCGAAAACGGGCGGCAGGTGTCGCTGGCCAGCACGCCCATGGCCTGGAAGGCGAGCAAGGTCGAATAGATGACGCTGGCCTCGCTGCCGCCGCTGATGGCGTAGCCGGCGTGGCCGTGGCGCAGCATCAAAAAGGCCTGCGCGATCGCGTGCGTGCCCGAGGCGCAGCCGCTATGGACCACGAAGGCCGGGCCCGTGAAGCCGAATTCCATCGAGATGCAGCTGACCGACGCCTGATGGTTGGTGCGCACCACCAGTGCCGGATTGCAGCTCTTTTTGCCGAGGTGGAACAGGCGGATCGCCTCGGCCTCGCGCGAGGCCTCGCCGCCGCTGGTGGTGCCCAGGATCACGGCCACCTGGTCGCCCGGAACCTGCTCGCGGTTCCAGCCGGCATCGGCGATCGCCTCCTGGGCCGCCACCAGCGCGTACTGCGAGAACGGGTCGAGCAGCGGTTGCTGGCTGGTGCGTATGTGCTGCTGCAACTGGAAGCCTTCGACTACGGCGGCCGGCGCCGTGATCGTATGCCCCACCTGGGTCCGGGTGACGGGACGGATCGCCGATTTGGCATGGATCAGCGCATCCCAGAACGGCGCCACCCCGATCCCGCTCGCCGACACGCAGCCCATGCCGGTGATGACCACCCTTTGCTCGTCGCTCAGCTCATGCATCGGCGACCACCGTCCCGACCGCTCCGCTCTTGCGGCGCTCCTGGTCGACGTGGACGCAGGCGTCCTCGATGGTGTCCAGGGTCATCAAGGTGTAGAGTTCGATCTCGATGTCGAAGGCGTCGTTGATCTCGAACACGATCATCGCCATTTCCAGCGACGCAATGTCGAACTTGTCGAAGCGGGTCGCGGGGGTGAGCTCGGTTTCGATCAGCGAGGGTTTGACCTTGCGGATGGCTTCGTAAATGACACGTTCAGATTCTCGCATAAGATTGCTCCATTTGGCAGGGTTGATTGATTACGACGGGCTGACGACGACACTGAGGGAACTGGTCACAATGTTGCCGTTGGCGTCGCTGACGCTGAGCACATAGTCGGTCGTGACGGCCGGGTTGACGACGACGCTGCCCTTGGCCACCTGGTCGCTGGCGATGGCGCGGCTCACGCCGTTCGCGCCAAGGTTGGCCGACAGCGCCAGGCTGGTTTGCCATTGCAGCGTCACCGCCGTGCCGGCGGCCACGCTATAGGCGCTGGCGAGGAACACCTGCACCTGCAGCGAAGGATAATCGCCCAGGTATTGAACCACCGGCCCGTAGGCGCCGCTGGCCGTGAGCCGGAAATAGCCGGTGAACTGGTCAACCTGCCAAACGCCGTTGCTCACGCCGACCTGGTAGGTGTTGGTCACGCCGAAGGCTGGATAGCGGAAGTAATCGACCGTCACCGGCTTGAACGGGATGTCGATCTGCGCCAGCACCGGCTGGCCAAGCCCGGTCGCGCGCAACGTGTAGGTGGCCGAATTGCCTTGCAACCTGTTGTAGGGCTGCACGGGCATGCTGCCGGAACTGCCCACCTGCACCACGCCCTTGTCCGTGGTCAGTTGCACCGTTTGGGCGTAGTCGACATTCCAGCTCAAGGTGACGGTATCGAAATAATTGATGGCCGGACTGTTTTTGGGTTCGAAACTCTCCACCACCGGCACGCTGATCGTCACCACCACGATGTCGCGCGCGAATTCCTGCGAAGGCGTCCACGCGTAGAAAGTGTAGGCGACCTGCACCGCGCCGGGGGCCACGTCCTTCGACGGGGTCGTGACCAGCTGGTCGATGGTCTTGTACTGGTTCGGCAGCGGCGAAATCGTCACGTAGGCGGCCTTGGCCGCCGTCCATTTCAGGGTCGTACTCTGGCCCAGGCCGACAATCTGCGGGACCGCCTGCGCCACGATGCTGAGCACGGCCACGCTTTTTGATACCGGGAAGCTGGTCTTGGCCTGGCCGGCACCGATGAACTCATCGAGCAGCACGGATACGTTGCCCTGCTCCAGATTGATGACCACCGCATTGAATTCAAAGGCCAGGAAGGCGCCCGCGGCGAGCGTGACGTTCTGGCTCGGCGAAATCAGGAAATTGTACGGGGCGGCCGAGGCGTTCTTGCTGCAGCGCCAGCTGGCAGGCGCCCCGGTGTTGACCGTGCTCAAGTCCGCCGTCAAGTCGGTGGCGCCGCTGCCCACCGGCAGGCAGATGTAGATTTCATCGTTCGGCGTCAGCTGCAAGGGCTTGGCGCCGCCGTTGCTGGCCACGAGGGTGAAATTGACGCGGCTGTTGGCCACGGCCGTGGCCGGGGAGAGTACATAAGTGAGGACTGTCGCGCTCATCGCATCTTTCTTTTATCGGGGTAAGTGAAAAATCAAGGCTGGTCGCCGCCCTGGGCGCCGCTCAGCTTGAGCCAGCCTTCGCTCAGGATCGGCCGCGTGGCCGGCAGCGCCGCCACGGCGGCGGCACTGGTGAGCGCGTCGCTCTCGCTCCAGGTGGTCACGCCGGAGCGCTCGACCCAGGTCCATACGCCTTTCACGCTGGCCGGCAGCGGCAACTGGATCTGCGGCGTCTCAAGCAATACCGGACCGGTGCGGAAGGTCGTGGACATATTGTTGAGCGCGCTGTTAACCGGACCGGCCGGCAACGACAGCCATTGCACCGGCAGGTAGCCGGAGATGGCCGGCATCCAGCCGCGCGGGTCGACCAGCATCGTCACGCTGTGGGTGGTCACGCCGTCGGCCACGGTGGTGAAGCCGGGGTCGCCCACCAGGTAGGAGTTCGGGCCGGGCGCGCCGGGTGCGCCGCTGGCGGCCAGGTCGCTGGCCATGCGCGCGAGTTTGTCGCGCGGCGCCAGGGTGCGGTCGGCCATCACCCGGCGCGGGATGGCGAGCCGGTCGTCATAGCCGTAGTAGGGATAAAAGCAACTGTAGTCGTCGTCGAGGAAGTAACCCATCACGCCGTTGTTGCTCAAGCCGATGTCGCCGATGCGCAGCGGCAGCGCCACCGACGTGAAGTCCCCGGTGACGTTCATGCCGGTGTCGGCCCATGACTGGTCGTTGGCGTCCGAGCCGCTTACGCCGAGCGTGACGAGGGCGCGCACCATCGCGATCGGGCGGCCCAGCAGGATCGCCAGGTTGCCCTGGATCGGCTGGCCCAGGGGGTCGACTTTCCACAGGCTCGAATCTATCACGTCGAGCAACTCCTGCAGGGCCGGACATCCCTCCGAGCCGCGCAGCAGGATGCCGTCGACGAAATCGTTCAAGTGCCGCAAAGCTGGGCCGAATTCGGGCGGGCTGCCCAGCACGGCATTGCTGCCGGGCACGGCGTCCCAGCGCAAGCCGGAGCCGACATCGACGGCGTCGTTGCCGTAGTCGATAAGCATCACCTCGCCCAGGTTGTTGCCGGCCGGGTCGAACACCACCAGGCTATGGTCGATATGGTTCGGGATCACCCAGCCGCAGATGGCGCTGGTGAGGTCCGACGAATTGCTGCGCACGCTGTCATCGTCCGCCTTCACCATGCGGAAGTCCAGCCGCAGCGGCTGCGTCACGCGCGGCGTCAGCTGCATGTATTTGCTGTTGCCCTCGCCCAAGGTCACCAGGCTGGCGCTACGGATCGGTTCGAGGTTGTCGCTCAGTTGCGAGCCGCGCAGGATCTGGCCGTAGGCATCGACCACCTGCAGCTTGGGGATGCGGAAATGGCCGGCGTGAATAGGAAAGAACAGGTCGGCGCCCGCATCGGGCAAGTAGCTGGCCACGTCGGCGAGCAGTTCGGCGATCTCGGTCTTCTGGACGGAGCTGAGCTTGCTCATTTTCAGCTGTTGCATGATCAGTTGCTGGATGATGCCGGACATCGATTGGGCCAGCACGTCGAACTGGCCGATGGTGGCGGCCATGTCGCGCAATTCGTCGATCTGGTATTGCGGCAACAGGGCCGTGTTCGGATCGCTGTTGAGGAAGTCGTTGAGCTTGTCCTGCAGGCCGAGCGCGCTTTGCCCGTTCAGGATGCTGCGCCCGGTGTAGGTGGCGGCGGCGGCGGTCACGGTGGTGCCGGTCCATTCGAAATCGAGTTCGTCGAGCTGCCAGTCCGCCAGCATCGCTTGCGGGGTGGCGGCGCTCGGATGCCATTCGATTTCCCAGTCGAGGTAAATCGGCGCCCACGGCGGGGTCCAGGCGGCAACCGACAGCTTGGCCGGCGGCACGCCATACAGGCCGGCGGTCCCGGCGATCGTGCGCACGTCGACCACCTCGGCGGCCGGCCCGTTCCAGGCCAGCGTTTGCTGGCGCGCGATTTGCGCGCTCAGGTCGGCCAGCTGGGCCGCGCTGGGGACGATGTTCGCCTTTTCGAACGCGCGCGCGGCGATCAATTGGGCGTTGTTGGTGTCGAGCAGGAAGGTCTCGAACCAATAGTCATGCATTTCCTTCGGGATCATGACGCCGGCCGGCCACACGATGGCCGGGAAATCGCCCACCGCCAGCGTCACGTCAAACGGCACCGGTGTGTAGACGACGTCGATCGCGTAAATGGTCTGGCCGGTGAAGCGGGTGAACAGCTGGCCGTCGCCGGCGCTGTAGCCCAGGGCGCCGAACTTGGTGTCCTGGCTGGCGCCAGCGAGCAGAATCACCGGATCCTGGCGGTAGTTGAAGCGCGCCTGGTTGATCGTGTTCATCGTCAGGTTCAGCGGTGCGACCAGGGTCTGCAGCGCCGCCCTGTCCTGCTCCAGGGTCAGCGTGAGCGCGGCGATCTGGTCTTGCAGCGCGCCGACCTGCGGACTCAGGGCATCGATCTGCGCCTGCGCCTTGGCGCCGTAGCCGGGATTGGTGCGCGGATAGTTTTCCAGTTTCCAGTAAGCCGCGTACAACTGCCACTTCAAGGTGGCCAGCAAGGCGGTGTCGGCGTCGAGCCGGTACTGGTCGCTGTTGAGCTTGATCAAGGCCGCGGTTGCGGCCGGATCGAGCGGCACCGAATAGGCGCCCGTCGGGATGTCGGTCGGCGACGAGGTTTGCCCGTCCTGGAAAACGACCCATTGCTTGCCGCCGCCCTGGGTGGCGAAACGCGCCGCCTGCGACTGGACCAGGAACACGCTGCGGTTGTCGACGTAGTCGTACACCATGTCCTGCTGGAACGCGAGCAGCAAAGCCTCGGCCTCGACGCTGCCGACTTCCTTGGCCAGCCAGGCCGACAGCGCCTCCTCGGCGTTGGCGCCGATCGCCACCGTGGGCGGATTGGTGCCGTCCAGGATCTTGTTGATCGGGTAAAACTCGTCGCTCCCCTTCCATTGCAAGCCATACACGAAGCCGTGGCACAGGTTCTGCGCCGGCCACTGATTCTGGGCGGCGGTCAGGGGCGGGCCGCCGCTGACCGGGTTGGCCGCCAGCCAGGCCTGCCAGTCCAGCTCGGCGTCGGCCAGGTCGGCGTCATTCCCGACGGTCCACTGCATGGTGTCCATGATGGCCCGCCACTGCTCTTCGGTGGTGAAGCCGGACGGCATGTCGACCGTCTTGCCGTAGAGCGGATCGTCGTCCGGCGTGGCATACCAGCCGCAGCTGCTGTAGCTGTACACGCCGGCGGCCGCGCCCGCCATGTCGTCGTGGAAGGCAAGCACGTTGGTCATGTTGTCGTACACCGCGACATAGGTCGGGTCGCCCGGCCCCATCGCCTGCAGGAAGGCCTTGCCGTAGGTCGAGGTGGTGCCGTCCCAGGCGCTCAGGTCGAAGCGCCGGCCGATGTAGCGCAAGGTGCTGCCGCCGTCGGGATCGGGAAACACGTGGGTGCCTTCGGGCGCGGGGCCGAGGTAATCGCTCTCGAGCACCCAGGCAGTCAGTTGCGGCACGTCGCCGGGCTGGGCGATGAAGCTGCGTGTGACGATCCAGCGGTTCGGCAGCGAGGGGAAGCTGACGCCGCCGAGCGCGTCCACCTGGCCATGGCGCAGCGCGCTGGGCACGGTCCAGATCAGGTGGATGCCGAGCGCGGGCGGGTTCGACGCAATTTCGAACGCGCTCGGCTGCGGCTGCCCGAGGCGCAGGCCGAGCTGGTCGTACTGCACCGCGACGGCGGCCCAGTCGCCCGTCTGGTTCGGGGCGCCCACCATCAGCGCGTCGAGGTAGATCGGGGTCAGCAGGACCGGACCGGCCCAGGTTGGATTGACGATAGGCGTGCTCATGCTTTCACCAGATTTCCGTTGCAAATTTTTCCAGTCGCGGGTTCGAATTGCTGCAAGCCCGCCCCCTTGACCATCTCGACCGCGAATTGCGAGGAAGTAAACGCAGCGCCGGCCTGCCAGGCGCCCAGGCCGACCAGCTTGTCCACCATGGCGTCCTTGCATTTGACGATGTCGAGCACGCCGCTGGCGCGGTCGCCGCCGCGAAACGCGATCGGCGAGGTGCAGGCATCGCCGTGACTATCGTTGATCTGCTTGCCGGCCGGGAAGGCGCCGCCCAGGCCGCGCAGGGCGATCTGGTATGCTCCCGGCTCGGCCGGCACG
Organism: Janthinobacterium sp. BJB401; assembly: GCF_013372745.1. Classification (NCBI taxonomy): domain Bacteria; kingdom Pseudomonadati; phylum Pseudomonadota; class Betaproteobacteria; order Burkholderiales; family Oxalobacteraceae; genus Janthinobacterium; species Janthinobacterium sp. BJB401. The sequence goes on from NZ_JABXFH010000027.1 coordinate 68,218, forward strand.
CCGATGACGCCGAAATGCAAGCCCTCCGGCGGTTCCGAGAAGTTGACCAGCTGCGGCACGCCGTTGAACAGGGCCAGCAGCACGTTGTCGGACAGCCGGTCCAGGCGCAGCAGGGGAACCGGCCTGGTGCCCAGGACGTCGAAGAAGGCGTTCACCTCCATACCCGGCCAGCCCGTGACGGCGGCCGAGCGCAGCAGCACGCCGGTCACCGTGCCGCCCACCTGCAGCGTGGGCGCGAGGGCCTTGCGGCGCAGCTTGGGGCGCACGTTGCCGACGGCGAGCGCGGCCTGCTGGGCCAGGCGCTCGAAGGTGCGCAGCACTTGCGCGTAATCCTGCGACGAGCCGAGCGCGATATTGACGGCGCCGTTGACGGCGCAATCGGTCCAGTTCTGGTCCATGTAAAAGAAGCGGATCGATTCAGGCGGCAGCATGGCCGCGTCCGGCACCAGATATTCGAACGGCACGCCGTACAGCAGGCACAGCTCGGCCAGCCAGGCGACGATGTCGTCGGGAATGTCGAGCAGGCCATTTTCCTTGTCGCCATCGGTCCTGGCCAGCGCCTGCTGGTACATCTTGAGCAACTCGGTCGCGCCGCTATGGCTGCTTGTGGTCATGTGAACTTCCTCGTTTAGTTTGGCTTGCGCACGTGCTGGTGCAACAGGTGCAGCGCGTCCTCGCCGGCGGCGATGCGCTCCTCCCAGTCCGGCACCACGCCGGGCAACAGGTCCTCGTCGCGCCGCTCGTGCGCCTTGAGCGGGGCAATCGAGACGGCCTGCCCGGCCACCCTCGAGAGCACCGCCAGCAGTACCGGCGTGACGCCGGCGCGCGGCTGCTGGAACTGGTCGGCCAGGCCGTGCAGGTGGTCCGAGGCGACGGCCGACAGGGCCGCCTGGTAACTGTTGATGCGCCACTGGAACAGCGAACTGGCGAAGGCCGCGTCAGACAAGCCGAGCAACTGGCCTATTTGCCAGGCGCTGGCGTAAGACATGTTGAACAAGCCGTCGGCCGGGTCGTAGCGGATCGCGCGGTCGCTGAAGAAATACGGGCCCAGCGGGTCGGCCTTGGTGGGCACCGGCGACAGGGGGCCGCGGTACCAGGACGTCGTCACTTCGCCGCTGCGGGTCACGTTTTGCAAGGGAATGTAGCCGATCTGGAGTGCCTCCACGGCCGTTTTCTCGGCTCCGCTCAAGTCGGCGGGGAATGGTCGGTGGGTCGGCTGCATCAGGTCGACCCCGCCCTGCCCGCACAGGTTCTGCATGTAGTCGAGGAAGCTGCCGCGCGGGCCGGCGGCGGTGAACTTCCAGGTCGCCAGGCAAACCAGGCGGATCGTCTTGTACTGGGCCGCGATGGCGGGGCCGCCGTGCAGATGCGCCTGCTGGCCTTCGAGCGAGACCAGGAAACAGCTGTTGTCGCAGCCGCTCCTGGGCAACCGGTTGCCGACGGCGACCGAAAACCAGCCGTCCTCGACCATGCCCAGCACCTCTTTCTGGTCCGTGTTGACTTCGCGCACGTGGGCCAGCAGCGGCAGTTCGGCCAGCGACGGCGCGAGCGCGAGGAAGGCGGCCAGGTCGAGGTCGATGGCCAGCAGTTGCGAGGCCAGTTCATCGGCACTGAGGGTGTCCGCGTCGATCAGGGTCGGCCCCAGGATGGACGGGTCGCCCGGGTCGATCAGCTGCGCCACCGTGATCACCTGCGGGGTGGCGCCTTTGAGCTCGTCCGGATACAGCGTCAGCAGGCCGATCCAGGGCGGCGTGGTGCCGTCGTTGTCGCCCGCGTTGTTGGTGTTGCCGTCGATCGACCTGACCCACGGCAAGGTGCGGGTGCGCAACACCACGTGCGGCAGCGATTCCTCGTAGTTGCCGACCATATTGGCCGGCGGATAGACCAGCTGCAAGTCCTGGGACGGCAGCTGGAAGCGCGGGCCGCTCACCAGGAACGGGGTTTGCACGCCGAAGCTGTTGCCCTTCACATCGGCCTTGAGCCCGTCGACCGTCTGCTGCGCCTGCAACCAGTAGGAACCTGCCTGGAGCGGGGGCTCGGCGGCGCAATAGAAGCGGATCTGTCCCGCTGCGAGCGGCACATCCTCGTCGGCGATGGCGATATCGTTCATGGACTTGTCCTTATGCTATTTGAAGTTGGCAAGACGGCGGCGCGGTATCGGCCGGCGCCCCCGCGGCGCACTGCATGAGGCCGTTCAAGCCGCCCGATTTCAGGGTCGCCGCGTCGGCGCAAAAGCCGAACACGCCCTGCACGCTGGCCGACGCCGGCGAGCGGTAACAGGCGGTGTCGCGCCCGTGCACCAGCAGCGCCAGGCCGAGCTTGCCGTCGAGGCAATCGGGCACCTGGTACACATACACCTGCAGCGCGCCGGCCTGAAGCACGAATTGCGGATCGAGGTCGTCCTCCCCTGCATACGCCGGGTTGGCGGGATCGTCGGTCCAGCGCGCCTGCACGCGTGGCCGGACCGAGCCGCCGACCAGCACCGCCACCGTCGACACCTGCTCGAAGAACAGGGTTTCGAGCCAGCCCTGCCCCAGGCTGCCATCGGCCTGGCGCACCTGGTTGCCCTTGAGGACGTCGCTGGCCAGGATCTGGCCGCGCTGCGGTTTTTTCAGCACCGGCGCCGCTTCCGGGCGCAGCAGACAACCGTCGGCCTGGAAGTAATAGTGGTTCAGGCGCGTCCAGTCGCTGTCGTGGTACCAGCCGGCAACGCCGTCCGGGCTGGCGTCGCCGGCGATCACCACCAGCTCGCTGGTGGCGGCTGGCAGTTCGTGGTATGCGCCGCACGCCGGATCGGCGAGGCGCAGCTGCAGCGGCTCCTCATAGCGGTTGAAGGCGAGCAGGCGCAGCGCCAGGTTGCCGCGCAGCTCCACGCTGCGCGCGGCGTCGTCGCCGAGGCGCACGATGCTGGTCGCGCCCGGCGCCAGGGTCAGGTGCAGCTTGCCGGCCACCTTGGCAGCGAACTGGCCGAGGCCGGCCACCCATTTGGCGCGGCTGCGGTAGCGCATCAGTGGCAAGGCGGTGTCGCCCTTGCCCAGCGCGTGCCGGGTGGCGCCGGCCCGGTAGCGCCGGCTGTGGCCAATCACCCGGCTGGCGTTCACGGCGGCGGGCGCTTCAGCGGCGACCCGCGGCGCCGCCTGCGCCATCGTGGTCGAGGCAGTGATCACCGGCGCGAGATCCATGCCGAGCGGCGCGATGCTGGGCGGCGACTGGAAGATGTTGCCGACGTTGTGTTGCAGCACCGACAGGTTGGGCGCCTCCAGCGCCAGCTGGCCAAACAGGCGCAGCGCGGCCAGGATGTCGTTGCGCAGCAGCACGACCAGCGGGTCCATGATGGTCGAAGCGATCACCTCGGCGCGGTCGGTTTGGAGCGGCTCCGCCTGGGCCGGGTAGTTCGGCGTCCAGGCGAACGGCAGCGGCAGCGGACCCAACGTGACGAAGGCCAGCGTGGCCATGTCCATCGGACCGACCGGCGCATACAGCAACACCTGCGAGCCCTGCAGGGTGGCGCCCAGGATGGTGCCGGGAATCGACTTCGCCTGCGGGATGCCATTGGGATCGAAGGAGTTCTTCGACCACAGGGCATCGGGCGAGCTGCTTTGCTGCATGCCCACGTCGATCAGGCGCGCATCCAGGTCGATCGCTTCCCAGGCCTGGTCCTTGACGGACCAGCCCAGCACGGTCAAGGTCAACGGCGTCGTCACGGTGACTTGCGCCATCGGCTGGATGCCGATGGCCGGACCGCTGAAGCTGGCGGCGGCGCCGGCGAAGCGCAAGGTGGTCGCCGGAACGACGGTGCCGACGGTGAGCGCGAACGGACTCTGGATCACCCAGCCGACATCCGGGTAGTCGCCGATCAGGCCGCGCGTCACTTGCGGCTTGAGCACGGCGTAGGCCTGGGTCAGCGCCGGGGTCGGCGCCTGCTGCGCCAGCGCCATCAGCGCGGCCGGGGCTGTTCTGGCGCCCGCCGGCGCCGTGTCGATGCTCAGCGCGGGCAGGAAGCTGAGCTGGAAGGCGTCCCAGTCGAGCGGATTGGTGCCGGGCTGGGCCTGCTTGCTGTCGCCGAACGGGATCGTAAACGAAATCACGTACCAGTCGACCCCGACCTCGCCGGCGATCGGCGGGCCCCACAGAACCAGGCGGGCGCCGATCTGGGCCGTCAGCGACAGCTTGACGCCGGCCACTTCGGTCTCGAATCCGGCGCCGACGGTGATGTAGGCCTCGAGCTTGAAATAGAACGGTTGCCACTGGATCAGGAAATCGACGCCGGCGGCGAACCATGCGCGCAGCGGGCCGCTTTCGAACAACACTTTCAGGTAGCCGCCGGCCATGATGGCTGACGGGGTCAGCGCGAAATAGGCGCCGCCGTTGATGTTGAGCGAACCGATCGGCATGGCCATCGGCCAGTTGAAGCCCAGGCGCGGCACGACCGGATAGTTCTCGGGCACGCTGAAGGCCGGGTTGTAGCCGCCCAGGGTGATGACGAAGTCGCCCGCGTAGAGGCCGTCATACCAGACGATGGCCGCGAAACCGCCCGTCAACTGGCAATCCTTGGACAGCACGAAAGAGTTCGGCGTCAGTTGCGCGCGCACCGACACCACGCCGTCGCTGGGACGGAACGAGACCAGCAAGCCCAGTTCCACGTAGGCCAGCGCATTGGCCGGCTTGGCCTTGGGCGGGAACGAGGCCGAGCTGATGCCGATCAGGTCGATCGAGAACTCGCGCCCGAACTTGACGATCAGCAGCGCGAACGAGTTGAGCATCTGGAAGCTGGTGAACTGGATGCCGCCTGCGGCCCAGTATTGCCCGATCTCAGGATAGACCACCTTGGAGAGCACGCTCAGGGCCGAATCCGGCGTCGCGCCCGAGCCGAACACGCTGCTGTCGATGGCGCCTTGCACCAGCGGGAATTCGGCGATGTCGCCCACGTCCGGGATGCGCAGGTTGCGGTTGTAGCCGAAACCGGCGGCCAGGCCGTTGATGAAGAAGGCCGGGGTGGGCCCGAGCGGAATGTTCAGGTTGACGAAGATGAACAGCGAGGCGGCCGTCGGGCCGTCCGGCCTGGCCGGGTCGAGCGGCACCAGCGCGTACGAGCCGAGCGCCAGCAGGCCAAAGGAGCCGGCCTTGACGGTGGCGTAGCCGTCGTAGCTGAGCGGGTTGTCCTGCTTGAGGAAGCCGCCGGCGATTTCCACGCCACCGCCGCTGAACTGGATGTCGATGCCGGCCAGGTCCATGCTGTAGGCGCTCGGGTCGAGCGGGGTCTTGACGGGCACGCCGACGGACAGCGAATCGAGGCCGATGAACAGGCCCGCCATGGTGACGTTGCCGTCGAACAGCATGTCGAGCAGATACTTGTCCTGCTCCCAGCCGACCCCGATCTGGCTGGCGTACAGGGGGCCGAAGCTGCGCTGCACCGGGAACCACACCTGGGTGCCCTCGCTGCCGTCGCCGCTGAACAGCTCGACGTACAAATCGTTGACATAAGAGGTGCGCACCGAGAAACCGGGATTGGCGACCGGGTTGGCCGACTGCGGCGAGGCGTCGCTGCCGGAGCCGAGCAGGTTTTCCGCCACCGGATTGGCCTTCCCGCCCGGCACGGCCACGTTGGGCGCGAGCGAAATGCCTATATCGCTGAGCATCACGCCCCCGCCATACGACGTGACCCGGCTGGGTTTGTCGAAGTCGAAGGTGATCAGGCCGCGCGGCGCGACCGCGCCCAGGCTGAAGCGGCTCATCTGGACCAGGTTCTGGCCTTCCTTGCCATGGAAATCCATGCCGATGTTGACCAGTTCAAGCAGCAATTTCCTGAATTCCGGCGAATCCGTGCTGATCGGCACGTACAGCGAGACGCCGCCCTTCAGGTCGGGGTCGCCGCCGGCCTTGGCGATCCATTCGGTGTCTTCATCGCCCAGCTGCAAGGTCACGTAGGGCACGGCGGCCAGTTCCAGGCCGGGCACCATCACGCGCAGGCCGAAATAGTCGCTGCCGTCGCTGCGCGGACCGAGCCAGATGCCGCCGGTCTTGCCGATGCTGACCAGCTGGAACTGCTGGGCCAACATGGCGCGCAGGAAACGGGCCAGGAATTGCTCAATGGTCAGGCTTTCCAGCGCGGACAGGCTGTTGAGCATGTACAGCTTGTCTTCCTGGATCATCAGTTGCGAGGCCAGCAAAATGGTGGCGGCGCTCGGCCCCTTGTCCGACGAGAACAGCGGTTGCTCCATCCACTTGCTGACGGCGGCCTGGTTCAGCACCAGGATCGACAGGTAGCGCGGCACGATGTTGAGCAGGATCGATTCGAGCCAGTCAACGACATCCTGGCTCCATTGGGTCGTATCGGGTTGACCGAAGAAGGTCGGCAGCAATTCGCGGTAGTAGCTGCTGGCGGCCAGCGCCGTGCCGGCCGGGTCGACGCCGAGCAGGAACTTGCTGCTGAGCATGTCGAACTGCATCGACAGTTTCGGTCCGCAGCCGTCCTGCAGCGGCGCCAGGATGGCCAGCTGGAAGTTCAGCTGCGGCTTGACCGGGCTGACCGGCGTGCCGTCGGCCAGCACCGGAATGCCGATCCCGGTGGGCGCGATCTCGAGCACAATGCTGTCGCCGGTGGGCAGGTTCAGTTCGACCCACAGGCCGACCTGCAAAGTGCCCGACAGGGTTTGCACCCCCGTCACCAGGGTGACCGGCAGGCTGGCCGATGGCTTGTAGCGCAACAGGCCGGCATCGGTCTCGATGCTGGCGAAATACGGCTTGAGCAGGCCGGCCACGGCTTGCACGGTGGCCGGCGCATTGGCGCTCGACAGGCGTGCGGACAGCCACGCGAGCGCCGCGCTGCCGACCGCGTCCGCGCCCTCCTCGCTGACCGCGATCAGCTGCTGGACCAGCTGCGGCACCTGCAGTTCGTCCGAGGCGCTGCGCAGGCTGGCCACGAAGGCGGCCGCGCCGCCGGCGGCCAGTTCGTCCAGCAGCACGGCGGTCAGTTGCTTGAGCAAGGCTTGCGCGGCTTGCTGCGCGGCCTCGACCACCAGCGTTTGCCATCCGGGGAACGGCAGTATCTGGAAATTCTGTCCGCTCTCGAGCTGCCTGGCCGACAGGTGGAACACCTTGTCGTAGGCGGCCTGGAGCACCAGCGTGGTGTCGCCCGCGACCTTGCCGCTGAGCGAGACCTTGCCGGCCAGGCCGGGCTGGAAGTTCGGCCCCAGCGACAGCGAGAACGCCAGCGTCCGCAACTCGACGCCGTCGGCCAGCGCCAGCGTCTTGCCGGCTGCGAGGCCGGGCGTGATGATGAATGTCTGCGCGGCAACGTCGGCCACCAGCTCGATTTGCTGGCTGTACGGCAAGCCGAAAATGCACAGGCCGCCCGTGATCGGCTTGATGCCGACGCCGCTGGAGGCCTGCGAGGCGACCGTGATGGTGGAGAACACGCGCGCCAGGGCGGCGATGTTGAGCTGGCCATTGGCGCCGAGCACGGCGTCGCCCAGCAGCCAGCCGAGCGGATCGCCGAACAGGCCGAGAGGCGACTTGGTGAACCACAGGCCGGTGGCGCTGTCCTGGAATGCCAGCCCGAGCGCCGACATGGCGGTGCGCGCGACCGGGTAGGCGTTGAGCAGCTGGGCGTCGACCACTTGCCCGAAAAAGGTCGAGAGCGCGAAATTGGGCGCCAGCGCGATGGTTTGCTCAAGGAACAGCGCGGCATCGAAGGGATACAGGGTCAGCGGCAGCGGCATTGGCTGGGTGCCGTCGCCCCAGCACAGTTCGACCGCGAACGCGGCCTTGGGCGCCGCGGCGACCGTGACGGCCAGCTTGGAGCGCACTTCGAGCTGCACTTGCGCGCAATACAGGCCCAGTTCGGCGCTCAATTCGCTGCTGCGCAGGTCGAATCCCATTGCCCCGCTGATCTGCAGGAAGTTGCCCCACATCGGCAGCGCGTCGGCCAGCAGGCTGACCTGGATCAGCGCGCCCTCCGACACCGACAATTGCACCGGCCCCACGATCACCGGTTCGATCTGCGAGCACAGCTCGGCGCTCAGCTGGGCCACGCGCGCCGGGTCGTCCATCAGCGCGGTAAAACGGCTTTCCAGCTGCGCCGCCGGATTGGCGGCCAGCGCCACCCAGTCGTACAGGCAGGGGGCGAAGCCGCTGTCCTGGTCCTGTACCAGTTGCAGCGCGTGTAACAGTTGCAGCATCGGCAGCGGCAGCGCCGGAATCGTGATGCCGATGATGGATTCGAGCAGCGCCACCGCCTGGGCCCGGCTGTCGGCATCCTGGAACAGCGCGATGCCGCGTTCGATGAAGTAATTGAGCGGATCGGCCAGCATCGCGGTCCAGCCGGCCGAATCGACGCCGGCCAGTGCATCGGCCCTGGACAGCGGGACGACCAGGTTCATCAGGCCCAGCACCTGGTAGGCGTTGCCGATGGCGGCGTTGCCCAGCAACGGCGTGACGAACTGGCCCACGCCCACGTTCAGCAGGCCATAGAACACGGCCACCCATTCGCTGCTCTCGTGCGTCAACTGGTCCAGGTCGTAGACCAGCGTTTCGTCGCCGCTATGCATGGTCAGCAGCACCTGCGGCTGCAGCACGAGGCTGCCCTGGTCGAGCGCCATGTCGATCCCGAGCCGCATCGACACGAGCGTCTTGACGGTGCCGTCGGTGCTCGGCACCACGACGGGCGTTTGCGGCGTGAGCAGGGTCTGCAGTCGCAAGCCTGGCAGGTAGTTGCTCTGCGGCGCGGCGCCCGTCAGGGGCACTTCGACGAAGCGCAGCAGCAGGTCGGTGCTGGTGTCGATACCGAGGGCGCTGAAGCTGAAGCTGCGCTGCAAGCCCAGACCGAGGGTCTGGCCAAGGGCCGACGTCCACACGGCCAGGTCCAGGTCGCCCGGCAGGTCGACCGCCACCGCGAACGGCGCCGCGTAGCTGCCGCTGCCCGATACCGCCGGGATTGGCGCGCCGTCGCTGACGGCCCAGCCCAGCAAGGACATGGCCGCTTTCGTGTAGTCCGCCTGCGCCAGCAGCGCCGAGATCTGGCGCTTGACGTCGCCGACCGGGTCGCTGAAGCCGTCCGGCTTCATCACCGGCATCGTGGCCGGCCAGCTCAGGCCGGCGGGCACGAAGGCGCCCAGGTTAGGCAGCAGACCGAGCAAGGCGTTGAGCGCGAGGCCGGGACGGTTGCTGGTGCGGTACACGGCCACGCCGGACAGGGCGGTGACGATGGGCGCGAAGGTCTGTCCCTGCTTCGTGACGAGTTCATCGAGCGAATCGGCGTCCGAGAACACCATGTCCTGCCCGACCGGCATCGAGGTGCCGTCGACGATGATGGCCGGCTGGCCGACGGCGACGTTCCAGTGCCAACTGTCGTAGGGCGACCAGCTGCCGCTGAAGGAGGCGCCGTCGACGCTGACGGCGGCGCCGGCGACGGCCGGCGTGACGAGGGTTTGCGGCAGCGCGATGTGCGCGGCGATGCCCGGGAATATGCACGCCTGCACCGGCGCGCCGTTACCGAACTGCATGCTCAGCGCGTACACGTCGATGCCGATGTCCAGCGTTTGCAGGCTGGCGTAACTGATGTCAGGGCTCAGTTGCAGGCCCAAGGTAAGGCGGTTGGCGCCGCCGGCCTGGCTTTCCACATACGCCAGCAGGGACGCCGGCAGGCTGGCCTCCGTGAGCGTAAACAGCCACGGGTCGGCCGCCTGCCCCTTGCCGCTCACGCTGCTCGTGACGCCGGTCTGGTCGAACAAGGCGCCAGCCGCCCGCAGCAGCCAGTACACGGGCAACTGCCCGTCGACCAGGGTGCCGCCTTGCAGCAGCGCGCTGTAATACGTGCTGAACGCGGCCACCGGGTTCTGGAACGACGTGACCATTTGCGCGGCGCTGAACGGCGGCGCCAGCGTGGCCGGCCAGCTCACGCCCGCCTCCAGGTCCGGCGCGATCACGCCGAGAAGGATGGCGGCCTGGCGCCCATAGGAGGAGCCGCCGGCCAGGCCGAACACGCCCTGCAGGGCAGCGTCGACCAGGGTGTACAACTCCGTGATCGCCTGCTCGACCAGGGTGCCCGGCTGGGTCAGGTCGATCTGCGCGTATTGCCCATTTGGCGTCGACACATCGACCAGCTGGAACGCGGGCACCACCTTCATCGCCGCGGTACTGCTTTGCAAGACCGAAACTCCGCCGCTCAAGCTGCCAAAGCTGTACTGTTCGCCGCCCACGCTGCCGGCGAACAGCGGCTTGCCGGCGTCGGTGCTGGCCAGCGCGATGCCGACATTGAGGTTGAGGAAACTGGTGCTCACGCCAAGCTGGCCGGTGGTGGCCAGCGAAAACTGGGCCAGGTCGAGCTGGGCCTGGATCAGGATGTGCGCCGGAGCCGTGCCCAGCTGCTGGCCCTTGCCGCGGAAATTGAGGCCCGGCAGCAGGTAGCGGGTGCCGAGGGCGTCGACCTGGGTGACCATGGTCAGCGCCAGCGCGCCGTAGGCCGGCTCGCTCAGCAGCGGCACCATGAACGGCGCGGCCACGCTGCCGTCGCCGGCCACCTCGGGCGCGGCCACGCCGAGCAAGGCGCCGATCGCGCCCATCCAGGCCGGGAATGCGGCCTCGTCGGCCAGCAGGCTGTTGAACCAGGCGACGAAGGGCGCGCCCAGCGAGGCATCCGCCTTCGCTTGCGACAGCAGCGTGTCCCAGCGTAACAGCGGCAGGCGTACCGCCGAATCGGGGACGATGGGCGACAGGCCCAGGATCGGCAACAGGTTGCTGGCGCGATTGTCCTGGCTCAGCACTTGCTGCAAGGCCGAGACGAACAGGGTCGACACCGTGCTCAGCCATTCCTGCGGCGTGATCTGGGCGATCTGGCTCAGGTTGCGGTCGGCCGGGACCAGTTCGGTCGGCAATTGCAGTTGCATCACCACCACCGACAGGTCGACCGACGGCGCACCCAGGTCGAGCTGGGCGCTGAACTTGACGCCGTTGAACGACAGGCCGTTGCTGTTGATGATATTTTGCCCACCCGCGGCGGCGAACTGCACGCCCATGTTGAGCGGGAAGTCGCTGTTCCCCAGCACCATGTGCATGCCGCCCTGCCCGATTTTCAAGACCGGCAGCAAGCCCCAGGCGCTGACCTCGATGTCGCTGACGCCGTCGGCCACGCCCTGGGCCGCGAAATCCCACTGGTGCAGCACGCCGATGCCAAATACCTGGTCGCTGTTGACGAGGTCCGGATTGACGGCGTAATTGACGAGGTAAAAACCAGTCGCCGTCAGGCTGCCCGGATACGGGATCGGATTCCACACGCCCATGCTGCCCAGGTCCTGGGCCGGCAAGCCGAGCGCGCTGGCCGACACTTCGCCGAGCAGCTCGGCGAACAGTTCGGCGATCGTCGCGCCGTTGGTCGACAGATTGTCCCCGGTCAGATTCATGGGGTTCTGGAACCAGTCCGGATTGAGCTCGTAGCTGTTGGCCTGGCCCTGGACCGCGCGCAGTATGCCGATCGCGATGCCCAGCTTGAGCAGCGTGGGCGCCAGTTGCGACGCGTCGAAGGTGGCCGCGCTACCCACGATGGGCCTCACAAGAGAACGTGTTGATGAACATCATTTACTCCCGTTGCATGAGCTTCAAGGACTGTTTCCGTCAAACCAACTTTACTTCGACCACTCCGGGCGCGCCGGCCGAACCGGGATTGCCCGGCAGACCGGGCTGGCCGAATGCGCCATCCGGATGGCCCATCCCGGGAATGCCGGGCGCGCCGCCGGCGCCGGCCGTGCCGCCCGGTATCTGGTCGGCCCGGGTGGTGAAGCTCGCGCCCGGATCGATCGCCTCGATCCACACCCGCAGGCGCCCACCGTTGCCGCCGGAACCGCCATGGCCGCCGGGTCCGCCGGCCGCGCCGGCGCCGCCCGCCGCCATCTTCCTGGTGGCCGGATCGATCCCGCCCCTGCCGCCCTGGCCGCCCTTGCCGCCGGCGCCGCCATCGCCGCCCTTGCCCGCGCTGACTTCGAACAGCGTGTCGCCGCCCAGGCGCGCGATGGTGATGAGCGCGTCGGGACTGTCGAGGCCGCGACTGCCGTTCGCGCCAGCGCCGCCAAAGGTGCCGGGGCCGCCCGGGGTATGGCTGTCAACGCCGTTCATGCCCGTTGCGCCCCGCGATCCGGCCGGGCCGGCCTGGCCGTCGGGGGCGGTCAGCAAGACTACCCTGGTTCCGCCCGGCGCCGCGCCGGGACACCATTGATCGACCACAAGGTCGGTGTTGGCCGTCAGGACGAGGCTCGCGTCGTCCGCCATCGACAGCGATGCGAGCACCAGGACCACGCGCTGCCCGGCCCTGCCACTCACCAGCAAGCGTTGCCCCGGCCCGAGGGTCAGTTCGCTCAACGCGAACACGGCCGCCTGCCTCGGTCCGACCGACTGGGGCGCCAGGTCGGACTGCGCGGGATCCCCGCTCAGGGCCAGGCCGGCATGCACCGGCCCGGCCAGCGCAGCCGGATCGACCCCGTAGTACTCCAGCTGGCGCAGAAAATACGGCGACATCGCGCGTCGCGTCACAGCGTCCATCGTTCAGCTCCCTGGATTGAGAAGGTCGATATAGTTGTACAAGCCGTGGTAAGTGCTGCCGTTGTAGCTGTCGAAATCACCTCCCGACAACGGCACGGGCGTGCCCAGGGTCTGCGGTGCGCCCAGCAGTTGCAAGGTGGGCATGATGTCGAGCGTCCTGGCCACCTGGAAATTGCAACTGCCCAGGCGGCTCAAGCCATAGTTGCGCGCGAACGTGAGATCGGCCGCCGGTCCCGTGCCGAAGGTGTAGACCGATGCCACCGTGCGATTGCCGGCCAGCGGATTGGTCAGGATGTCGACCGCCATCAGGTTGGCCAGCGCGCCGCCGCAGTCGTGCCCGGTCAGGATCACCGGCTTGTTGCCCAGCACGTTGAGCGCGGCACGCAGGCTGTCGCGGCCGCTGGCATACAGGTCGACGAGGGGCTGGGCATATTTCCCGTAATTGCCGCCGAGCCAGGCTGGCGAGGACGGGGCGGCATTGCTCACGAGGGTAATCAGTTCGATCCACGTGAACGTGCCGCGCAGCGCAATGACGAGCGTGTCGGGGCCCTCGAACAGGCTGGCCCAGACCGTCGCGCCCACGCTCAGGTTTTGCTGCAGCACGTAGGGGCTGTAAGTGAAAGCCAGGGTGCTGCCCGGATGCTGGGCCATCTGGTAGGGGATGGCCGACAGCTTGGCCATCGCAAAGGCCAGCAGCGGATCGAATCCGGGCACCGCGGCCGTTGTGCCCGCGCCGTCATTGACGGGGGCCACCCCGGTCAGCAATTGCTGGTAGTACGGACCGTCGCGCTCGACCCAGGGCGAATCGTAGGTCGGGATCGCCATGGCCAGGTTTTGCTGTGCGCCGGCCTGGACGTAGCCGCTGGCCGGCAGCGGCTGCGACGGGAACAGGTCGGCCGGCGCCTGCACCCGGTAGGCCGCCGGCACCATGCTGGCGAACGAGGCGGCGAAGGCGGCGTCGGCGAAGGGCGGGCAGGAATACACGTAGGACTGCAAGCTGGTCACCGGCGACGGCGACAGCGTCTTGTTCGGCCGCAGGTCGAGCGACGCCAATTGCGCCACCGGCGCGCCCGGCCCGAGGCCGACCACCACCAGCGGCAACGTGGTGGCGAAGGCGGGAATGGTCCGCTGGATCTTGGCCAGGTCTACCCACAGCGACCTGCGGATGGACTGGTACATGGTTTCGAAGCCACCGTCGGCCGAGATCGCCGCAGCGGTGCCGACGACGCTGCTCGGCACCAGGAACAAGGAATGGTTGTCGGGCGTGTAGAAGGCGATGAAATCGCTCCACAGCGCGCCGAGCACCAGCACGCACATGGTCGGCGAGGAAGCTGGGCTGACCGCCAGGAAGTACTGGCAGCCGCCCATCGAAGCGGCGCCGGTGTGGCTGTACGCCAGGCCCCAGTCGGACGGCAGGTACAGGTTCGCCAGCGACGCGTTGGCCAAGGTGGCCAGCGGCACCAGTTCGGCTGCCAGCGCGGCGTCGTAGGACGCAAGGGCGGCGTCGGCCATCATGCCGCCACCGCTGTTTGACTCTGCAGGATCAGCACCGCGCCGACGGCGCCGACCGCGCCGGGGTTGCCGCTCGCGCCGGCCACTCCGGCGTTGCCGCTGGCCGCGTTGCTCGGGTCGCTGGTGCCCGAGGCGACTTCGTTGGCGCCGCCCAGGCCGCCGGCGCCGCCCAGGCCGCCCAGTCC